>NZGU01000029.1 GCA_002691095.1 Kiritimatiellaceae bacterium
AATCCAATTAGCAGATACGGAAGCTACTTCGAAAGAGAACCTGGTTACATACAGCTTTCAGAATATCGAAAATTATTTATACCCGAAGGGATGACTCTTGAATTTAAAGGCTATCAAGACATTAATAACACTATAGATGTAGAAATTAGATTAAATGATAGTTGGGTAACATACGATAGATCTTTACATCATGATGACATTTCATTTTCACCTTTAAATGGTCCTATACAAATGCGGTGGAAACGAGTCACGGACTACAGGAATCCTCCCCCATACGTTCTTTTTGAGTTAAAATATGCAAAGTCGCACTATCTACAAACAATATCATCTCTTGTAGAACAGCTTTCTAATACAGTTTCACAGACTACAACCTCAACAATGACTGTTACAAATACCGTCCATAAAACCATCACTAACACGGTCGACTTTACCCTCTCAGAAATGGCTGATTTGCGTTATGGAGCTAAAAATATAAGTGTTCATTCTGACAGTTACGGGAATAATATGGCCTATTTTGATTTTGCAATAGACTCCTCAAGAAACTTGGACAATCAATGGCAAAAGATTGGTGAAATTACGGTGCCTATTAATGTCGGAACAAATGATATTGGCTTTTTTCGAATACGAGGAGAGGATCAAATATCAACGAATGAGCCTGCTTCATTTTTTGAAGACTATACAGAGACAATTATGGATCCATTTCCTGATGGTGGTGCATTTAGCGAAATCGACGCTACTGATATTTAAATAAAGACTGGGGTCTTTATGCTAAGCCAACTTCCTCTGCGATGTAGTATTTAGAGCTCTCTAAATAATTGAAAAATTTGACCTCTGTGGTATTAGAAAACCTATGAAAAAAATATTAGCATTATTTTTATTTTCATTTTCAGTTCAGGCTGGTGTGACATTGGATTGGGAAATAAATATTTTAGAGAAAATTAATATTTATGAATCCGAATTTTATTCGGATGTCTATATGAGAATATTCAAGCTGAATAATAATAATGCCCTAATCCAAGCTTCTCTTCTAAATCCGTCGGATGAAAAAGTTTTTATATTAAATGGAGAAGACGGCTCAATTATCGATTCTTTTGATGTTGAATATGGGTTTAGTCAACTAACTTTATTTTCAGAAGGCAACTTTGCGTATATGTTTAATGAGGTTACTATAATTCATTTTATTAATGAAAATGGCTTATATGAAACTCTTCGGATTACCAATAATAATTTAGTTTTTGATGGTGGTGCTATATATCAGCAAGGGGTATCAGATGTCTTATATACTTATAGCGAGACGACGAATGGATATGCATCAGCACTCTACAAATACACCATCACCTCAGATAACTCATCGCCTGTCTTAAACGCTCAAACTTCTTCGGGCTTTAGCCAAGATAACTTTGTTCTTAATTGGGATTCCTCATCTGGAACAGAATATCAAATCCAATCTTCTACTGATCTAACCAACTGGGTAAATATAGGCAGTGCGATTGTAGGTACAGGTGAATCGATGACTTGGGCTAATCACGTAACTAACTCGCAAGCATTCTACAGAGTTGTTGAGGATTAGTGGGGGGCATCTCTAAGGGTTGCCCATCGGAGCCAACTTCCTCTGCGATATAGTATTTAGAGCTAAATCAATATTTGAAAAATTTGACCTCTGTGGTAAAGGAGAACCTATGAAAGCAACTATAATAAAAACGCTAATATTATTTACTCTATTTCATAATTTATATGCATCATCTCTAAATTTAAACTGGTCTATTAACCTTGCCAATTATTTAAACACAAATGATTATGCCAATATTGATGATTTGGAGGCGTATATAATATCTGATGAATACATTGTTGTTAATGCATCTTTATCAGATACAAATAATATTTCTATTGATTGGGGTGGTGTGGATGGAAATGTTACGAATGGGATTGAGAGTATAGGATCATATGGGTCAGTACTTGTGGTAAACACAAACGGAACAATCGTATTTTCTGACGAGCTTTTTTCTACTGACCGATATACAGAATTTGAACAATATCCATTCACTTTTCCCGAAAATAATTTTCTTATCGTTTCTGAAACTTACGACTATGAATTTGGAAATGTTCCAATAGTCAAAAGTTATGTTTACTCATATACTGGAAATACACAAGGTGAGTTGTTCACAAAAGAAGTATTCAATTTTTCAATATTTAAAGTTAATTTATCTAGTGTTGGTGGTCACGAGGGTATGATTTATGGTATCGACCCATTAAATTTAACATTTAATCAGTATTCTTCTAATTTTTATCAAGAAAATGATAATACAGAACCAGCAGATACGAATAAATATTTTTTATCCGAGATAGTAGACTTGCGAGTCGGCAGCCAAACATTCGGAGTGTCTAACGGTAACGCTAAGATACGTATGTTTGTAGATGAGTCTTCTGATCTAACCAGCACGTGGTCTAATACACAGCACGTCTTAGAGTTAGATATACCTGCTGATGCAGATACGAAGTTCTATCGATTTAGAATGGATTAGGGGTTCCTCAAGGGGCACCCATCGGAGCCAACTTCCTCTGCGATATAGTATTTAGAGTCCTTCCAACACTTGAAAAATTTGACCTCTGCGTTAGGAGCGAACCTAGTATTATTATTAGTTGTTAGATGGGGAGCGGCTCTTTAATTTTTCATGTTGTTGCTGATGGATATGGAGAGGAGTGGGTTGCATGAAAACATTGCCTAGATTTACGTTCGGAATGGGAGACCGTTTTGGGCTGCAGGGTGAGGCGCAGCTGAGGGCGGTGCTGGCGGCGCAGCAAGGGGGGATTGCTGTTGCACCGGTATGGAACAAAAGCTTCCGGGAGCATTCGTTGATTGGCACAGAACCGCACCGTGTGCGGGAGGAGGCGGATGCGGCGGTGAACGCCCTCGGTTATTCCGGGGATTATTTTGTGGATGCGGACCACATTACGATGAAGACGGTCGATCTTTTTATTGCAAGCAACGATTTTTTTACGCTGGATGTGGCGGAGAATCTGGGCTCTCCGCCGTCGCAGCCGGAGAAGGCGCAACGGTTTGCAGCGCGTTTAGGGGAGTTGGGTGAAGTTGACTTGGGTGGCTCGGCGAATCGGTTGGTGTTTGATGCGAAAACGATCGATGAGATTGTGGGGATCTATGGAGGCGCTGTTGAAACAGCGAGCGCTCTTTATCAACAGATTTTATCTCAGAAGGATGCGGATTCATTTGCGGTTGAGGTTTCGATGGATGAGACGGAGGTTCCGCAGCAGCCAAAAGAGTTGCTTGGTATTCTCTGCTTGTTAGCTCTCGAAAGGATTCCGGTGCAGACGATTGCGCCGAAGTTTTCGGGGCGGTTTAACAAGGGAGTGGATTATGTTGGAGAACTAGAGCAGTTTCGGATGGAATTCGAAGCGGACTTGTTAGTGGTTCAGCATGCGACGGGTCATTTTGGATTGCCAGCCAGTCTGAAGCTGAGTGTGCATTCGGGAAGTGATAAGTTTAGCTTATATCCCATTATACGTGAATTGCTCAGCCAGCATGGTGCGGGGCTGCATATTAAAACGGCTGGAACCACCTGGCTCGAAGAGGTGATTGGGCTGGCGGAAGCGGGGGGCGCTGGGCTGGAATGTGTGAAACAGTTGTATCGGGATGCGCTAGGCCGGTTGGAGGAGTTGACAGCGCCGTATTCAACTGTACTTGATATTGACCCTAGCAAACTGCCAACCAGGGATGAGGCGGCAAATTGGAGTGGCGAGCAGGTGGTCTTGATGCTGGAGCATAATCCGCAACATCCGGCCTTTAATCCCAGTTTGCGGCAGTTGTTTCATGTCGCATTTAAATTGGCGGCGCAGATGGATGAACGCTATCTGGATTTACTGAGAACACATGCCCCACTCGTGAATCAGCGGGNGTATAATAATTTGTATGCTAACCACATTCTTAAGGTGTTCCCGCAGTCGGNTTCATAGGATGTGTGNCGACTAGCGGCTCGCGGTGAACCGAGGTTNNGTATTCACCGGAACCNTGTGACCATCGGTTCACGNNCTGTTTCAATAATCGCACNAGNCGCCGTTGAGGATGTCTAACGGCGACTCCCATTTTTCGAGACCCTTGTTTGGGAGGTCTTCATTTATAGACGGATGTGACGTGGAGTACGTCCGACGAATAGAACAGTTTTAAAAAATAGTTAATTTACGTAGTGACTTAACACATGCTTAGATTTATTTATCTTATATCTATCTGTTAACATACAGCAAGGACAGGCGGTTGCTTATGACGAAATTTAAAGTGTCGTTGAGTCTTATACTCGCAGTCGGCGTATCGCATGGAGATGTTATTTCATCGTGGGATATGAATGCTAATCTGTTAAGTAGTCCAACGAGTGTGAATGCTAATCGGCATATCGGAGGTGCTACCACAAGTGGTGCATATGCGGGCTGGGAAGAGCGTCGGACGCAGGGAGCTTTGATTAATACTGCGAGTCCGGCTGCGGCGGGGTCGTTACGTTTTGGGTTCGCCGGAAATACGAGTCCCCAAAATGGCTTTTATGGTGGAGTTAATTTTGGAAATGGATCGCTTGATCTGGCGAATGATCCTTATGTGTATGCGGCGCCGGGTCCTGAAGTGACGTTGCGGATGAACATCAATCACATTGATTTCTCTGCTACTACCGGTACCGGTGGAAACAATGCCAATTTTGGATTTCGTCTGTGGGACATCAAGAGTGGGGATACCGATGGGGTCACCGGTGGGTATTGGATTGGCTTAGCGGTCCAAGATTCGTTTAATGCAGATCGATTGATGCTTACGGTTCAGGGAAGTCCGGGGGTGATTCTTTCGGGCGGAACTCTTAATACTCCGAAGACGCGTTCGCGAGTCGATTGGCTCACAGCTAATAATGATTTGGTGGATGATACGGATTATCAGTTCGAGCTTGCGTTAAATCTCGATACGGGTGCTTGGGGTGCCACCATCAATGGAGGAACGGCTGTAACTGGAACCTTTGATAATACCAAGATAACCGCAATTGATCGGTACCAAGCCGCCTTTCAGCAGTTTTCTGACTGAGATCATGTGGATATTGATCTCCTAGAAGTGGAATCTGTGGTGCCGGAGCCGGTATCGGTGGGATTGGTTTTTCTGGGAGGCTCCTTCATGCTGATCAGTAAACGTATCTTATCACGTTAACGCTACTGTTTTTCAGACACGGGCTTACTCATTAAAAAAACTATTTCAGCCGGATTGGCTTTAAAGTGGTAGCGGGGGTTGGATTTGCTTCGGCGTTGCCTCGGTCCTGCGGACGCTGCCTGTTGGCAGCCGCTGCTCGTGTTACTCGCGGTGAACCGAGGTTCTGCATCCAATCCTTAGTAAAATAAAAAAAGCCGACCGGTTGGTCGGCTTTAAATTGGTAGCGGGGGTTGGATTTGAACCAACGACCTTCAGGTTATGAGCCTGACGAGCTACCGGGCTGCTCTACCCCGCATGTCCTAAGAGNGGGATAATAGTACGTTTTGATTAACTAATTGCAACTGATTTCTTTGNTAAAATTTAACTAGATTGGANNATGTNTGGGCAGCGGGNAGGATAAAGGNGTGTTTTGATTGATTTTGGTCGTTTTGGCAGCATTTATNGCACAAAATATGCCATGACTGCATGATTTTATCAAAAATGGGGGNTTTTTGTTTTTTNAGTAAAAAAGCAAAAAAAGTATCTTGCGAGCCGCTAAACCACACTATATGTTGTGCTATAACGAGCGAGNGCGCCAANATCTGGTGGATCGTTGGGGTTGTGTTGTTAACAATGTTTTCCACAGGAAAAAGGCGTTAAAACAGTTGTTTTTTGGGTTTTTAGAAAGGTTATCAACAGGTATGGCTGAGTTGTTAGTAGAGAAAAGAAACGGTGCGAGAGCGCCGATGGATCTGGAGAAGATTCATAAGGTGGTGATGTGGGCTGCTGAGGGGTTNGAAAATGTGTCGCCATCACAGGTGGAGATGCGTTCGCAGTTGCAGATGTTTGATGGTATTCGTACGGAGGATATTCACGAGACGATCATTAAGGCGGCGGCGGATTTGATTTCGGAGGAGACGCCGGACTACCAGTATTTGGCGGCGCGGTTGGCGATTTTTCATTTGCGGAAAAAGGCGTATGGGCAGTTTGAGCCGCCGCGTTTGTATGATCATGTGAAGTTTATGGTAGGGGAAAAGCGGTATGACGCTNCGTTACTGAAGGATTATACGGAGGCGGATTTTGATGCGATGGATGGGTTTGTCGATCATGGACGCGATTTGACGTTTTCGTATGCGGCGGTGAAGCAGTTGCAGGGGAAATATTTGGTGCAGGATCGGGTGGCGGGCCGGATTTATGAGAGCGCGCAGTTTTTGTATGTGTTGGTGGCGGCGTGTCTGTTCGCGCACTATCCGGCGGAAGCGCGGATGGATTATATTGAGCGGTTTTACCATGCGGTTTCGACGTTTAAGATTTCGCTCCCGACACCGATTATGTCGGGTATTCGANCGCCCACTCGTCAATTCTCTTCGTGTGTGTTGATTGAGNGTGGAGATAGCTTGAATTCGGTTAATGCGACGNCGAGNGCGATTATTAAGTATGTGAGTCAGCGTGCGGGTATTGGGATTAATGCGGGTCGGTTGCGGGCGTTGGGCAGTCCGATTCGCAACGGGGAGGCGTTTCATACGGGTTGTATTCCGTTCTTTAAGCATTTCCAGACGGCGGTGAAGAGCTGTTCGCAGGGCGGTGTTCGGGGAGGGGCGGCGACGCTCTTTTACCCGTTGTGGCATTTGGAAGTGGAAGACCTGATGGTGTTGAAAAACAATAAAGGGGTGGAGGAGAATCGGGTTCGGCATCTGGATTACGGGGTGCAGTTTAATAAGTTGATGTATCAGCGGATGATGAAGAATGAGAAGATCACGCTGTTTAGTCCGTCGGATGTGCCGGGTTTGTATGAAGCGTTTTTTGCGGATCAAGTGGAGTTTGAGCGGCTNTATTTGTTGTATGAGAACGATCCGTCGATTCGAAAGAAGCAGCTGGGTGCGTTGGAGTTGTTTACGTTGTTTGCACAGGAGCGGGCGAGTACGGGGCGGATCTATCTGCAGAATGTAGATCATTGTAATACGCACAGTCCGTTTGATCCGAGCGTGGCGCCGGTTCGGCAGAGTAATTTGTGTCTGGAAATTGCGTTGCCGACGAAGCCGCTGGACGATGTGAATGATGAGAAGGGTGAGATTGCGCTCTGTACGCTGTCGGCGATTAATCTGGGTGCGATTGATTCGATTGATGATATTGAAGGGTTAGCGGATTTGTTGGTGCGGGCATTGGACAGTTTGTTGGATTATCAGGGNTATCCGGTGCCGGCGGCAAAACATGCGTCGCTGAATCGGCGAACGCTGGGCATCGGGGTGATTAATTATGCGTACTATTTGGCGAAAAATGGGGTGCGCTATTCGGATGGGTCGGCAAACGGGCTGACGCATCGGACCTTTGAGGCGCTCCAGTTTTATCTGATGAAGGCGTCGGCAAATTTGGCGCAGGAGCAGGGGGCCTGTCCGTATTTCCATGAGACGACCTATTCACAGGGAATCATGCCGACGGATACGTATAAGAAAGAGTTGGATGCGGTGTGCGATGAGCCGCTGCATTTGNATTGGGATGGGTTGCGTGAGCAGATTCGCGAGCATGGGATGCGGAATTCGACGCTGACGGCGTTGATGCCTTCGGAGACTTCTTCGCAAATCTCGAATGCGACCAATGGCATTGAGCCTCCTCGGGGGCTGATTAGTATTAAAGCGAGTAAGGATGGTATCCTGAAACAGGTGGTTCCGGAGATGGATCGCCTGCGAAATCAATATGAGCTGTTGTGGGATCTTCCGAATAACTCGGGATATTTGGAACTGGTGGGTATTATGCAGAAGTTTGTGGATCAGACGATTTCGGCGAATACAAACTATGACCCATCCAAGTATCCCGAAGGGAAAGTGCCGGTGCGTGATATTCTCAAAGATATTCTCAAGGCATACAGCTTGGGCGTGAAAACGCTTTATTATCATAATACTCGCGATGGCGCGTCGGACAAACAGGAGGATTTGAACGATTGTGCAGGCGGGGCGTGCAAGATTTAACGGTGAGAAACGAACGGTTTACGCAAAGGAGAAAGTAAGATGAATTTTTCAACATTTAGACAAGATCAGACGGATACATTAACGGAGCCGATGTTCATGGGAAATAGCGTGAATGTGGCGCGCTATGATCAGCAACGGCATCCTATTTTTGAGAGCATCATTGAGAAACAATTGTCGTTTTTCTGGCGGCCGGAAGAGATTGATGTCTCGAAGGATCGGGCGGACTGGCAGTCGTTGACGGATTGTGAGAAGCATATTTTTATTTCAAATCTGAAGTATCAGACGTTGCTGGATTCGGTGGCGGCGCGAAGNGTGAACGTTTGTCTTTTGCCGCTGGTTTCGTTGCCGGAACTGGAGACGTGGATTGAGACATGGGCGTTTGCGGAGACGATTCATTCGCGTTCCTATACCCACATTATTCGGAACCTGTTTGCGAATCCGGCGGAGGTGTTTGATGATATTGTGCTGAACGAGAATATCATTGAGCGGGCGGCGGATATTTCGAAGTATTTTGATGAGATNATCATGATGTCGCAGATCTTCAATATTCATGGGGAGGGGACCTACGAGGTGGAGGGAAGACAGGTGGAGGTGACGAGCCTGAATATCAAACGGCGGCTCTACATGGCGATCTGTGCGATTAATGCGTTAGAGGCGATTCGTTTTTATGTTTCGTTTGCTTGTTCGTTTGCGTTTGCGGAGCGAGAGTTGCTGGAAGGGAATGCGAAGATTATTCGCCTGATTGCTCGGGATGAGGCACTGCACCTGACGGGGACGCAGCATATGTTGAACCTGTGGGCGGATGGCCGGGATGATCCGGAGATGGCTGAGGTTGCCAAGGAGATGCATGAGGAGGGGCGTCAGCTCTTTATGGATGTTGTGGAGCAGGAGAAAGCGTGGGCGGATTATCTGTTCAAGGATGGGTCTATGATCGGTATGAATGCGGCGATTCTGAAGCAGTATGTGGAGTATATTGCGAATCAGCGCTTGCTGGCGATTGGGTATGATGCGCCGTTTGAGGTCAAGACCAATCCGTTGCCGTGGATGAATTCGTATCTGGTGAGCGACAATGTGCAGGTGGCACCNCAGGAGTCGGAAATCTCTTCGTATCTGGTGGGACAGGTGGATGCTTCGGTGGACAGCAGTGACTTTGCGGACATGGAGCTGTAGGTAGGGAGAGCCGCCGGATGGGACACCGTATCTATGTGGATGAGCAGCTCCAGCCGGCGGAGTTTGACGAGGCGATGGATTATAACATTCTCTCGGCACTCGATCGGGCAAACATCGAGAGCGAGAGCCATTGCCGTGCCGGGTTTTGCGGAACGTGTCGGGTGACGCTGTTACGGGGGCAGGTGCGTTATCCGGGTGGCGCACCNTTGGGGTATGTACGCGACGGTGAAATTTTGCCGTGTTGTTGCGTGCCGACTTCCGATATTGAGATCCGAACGTATTAGGGTGCGGGCGGGGCTGTTTTCCCGAAGAGGTGTTGGCGCTCGCTAGCGAGTTGAAGGGCGAACTACTGCCGTCGGTGCGGGACTGGACAGGGNTTGTGGATTGTGGTGGGATGGTACCTCGGAAAGGATTGTGTGTATGAAGGTGTTGTGGGTGGGAGATATTGTAGGGAAGCCGGGNCGGCAAACGTTTACGCAGATTGTGGGTGAATTGCGCGAATCGGGTGCGGTGGATTTTGTGATTGCGAATGGTGAGAACGCGGCGGCAGGGCGGGGNCCGACACCGGANTTGGCACAGGCGATTCTGGCGGCAGGGGCGGATGTGATTATTNTGGGGGACCATTCGTGGGATAGTAANGAGATGGTGGCGGGGATCGATCTGGAGGAGCGGGTGATTCGACCGGCGAATTTTCCGAAGGAGGCGCCGGGTAAGGGCTGGGTGCGGGTGGAGACACCGGAAGGGCCGTTGGTGGTGATGCAGCTGATTGGACGGGTGTTTATGCAGCCGCATCAGGGGTGTCCGTTTNCGACGGCGGATCGGCTGTTAAAGGGGGAGTTGGCAAATGATCGCGCGATTTTTGTGGATATTCATGCCGAGGCGACATCGGAGAAGATGGCGTTTGGGCGGTTTCTGGATGGACGGGTGACGTCGGTGACGGGAACGCATACGCATTGTCAGACATCGGACGCGCGGATTTTTCCGAAGGGGACGGCGTTTATGACGGATTTGGGGATGACGGGGCCGCAGGATTCGGTGCTGGGGCGTCAGGTGGAGCCGGTTATCGGAAAATTTATAACGGGTCTGCCGCATCGGTTTGATGTGGCGACGGGTGATCCGGCCTTAGAGGGGGCTTTGTTGGATGTGGATATGGCGACGGGGCGGGCGCGGTCGATTGAGGCCCTGCGNCTCTATCCTAATTCGGAGTAGGGATGGCGGAGCGTCGGCAGCTGATCAGTGTGGGGGAGTTGAATCTGCGGGCGCGGCGTGTGTTGGAGCAGGGGGTGGGGGAGCAGTGGGTGAGTGGGGAGCTTTCTCGTGTGACGCGGCACGGGAGCGGGCATTGGTATTTTACGCTGAAGGATGCGGAGGCGGCGGTGAGCTGTGCGATGTTTGCGCGGGAGAATGCGGGGGTAGCGTTTGAGCCGGCGGATGGGATGCAGGTGGAGGTGCGGGGGCGGGCGTCGCTCTATGAGGCGTCGGGCCGGTATCAGTTAATCATCTCGGAGATGGAGGCGGCGGGCCGCGGGGCGTTGCAGCAGCGGTTTGAGGCGTTGAAGGCAGCGCTGGCGGAGGAGGGGTTGTTTGATGAGNAGCGGAAGCGGTCGCTGCCGCGACTGCCGCAGCGGATTGGGTTGGTGACGTCGCCGACGGGGGCGGCGGTGCGGGATTTGGTGGAGGTGCTGACACGGCGGTTTCCGTATNTNGAGATTTTATTGGCACCGGTGACGGTGCAGGGGGCGGGGGCGGCGCGGAGTATTGCAGCGGCGATTGAGCATATGAATGGACGGGGGGAGTTGGACCTGCTGATTGTGGGGCGCGGGGGGGGAAGCTTGGAGGATTTGTGGGCGTTCAATGAGGAGGTGGTNGCGCGGGCGATTGCCGCTTCGGAACTGCCGGTGATTTCGGCTGTGGGGCATGAGATTGATTTTACGATCTCGGATTTTGTGGCGGATGTGCGCGCCCCAACGCCGTCGGCGGCGGCGGAGCTGGCGGTGCCGGAGCTGGGGGAGCTGGAGCGATTACTGGTGCAGGAGGAGCGGCGCTTGGTGAGTGCGTTGCGGGGGGCGGTGCAGGCGTTGCAGATTCGGTTTNAGCGGGTGGCGGAGCATGGGGTTTTTCGGGAGCCGGCACAGGCGGTGCGGTTGTATGGCCAGCANATAGAGCGGCTTGAGGGGCAGTTGNGGGCGTTGTTGGTGGAGGCGCGGGGCGCGGGAGCGGAGCGGTTGGAGCGGGTTCGGTTGCGGGGGGGCTATGCGTTGGAGCGGGCGTTGCAGCAGCGACAGCAGCGAGTGGATGAGGCGGGGTTGCGGTTGCGGTATGGGTGCGAGGGGGCGCGTCGGCAGCGGCGGGAGCGGTTGGGGAGTGTGGAGCGGCAACTGGTGTTGTTGAATCCGCTGGCGGTGTTGGGGCGGGGGTATAGTTTGACGTTGGGGGCGGATGGGTCGGTGGTGCGGTCGGTGAAGGAGCTGGAGCGGGGGTCGGTGATTCGGACGCGGTTGGAGGATGGGGCTTTGGAATCGNAGATTAAAAATATCGACCCGGTTGGTCAAGATGACTAGGTTTTGAATGGAGGTGTGTGATGGCANGTAAGAAGGAGTCGTTCGAGGAGGCGTTGGCGCGNTTGGAAGAGCTGGTTGAGCAGATGGAGAGCGGAGAGCTGAGTCTGGAGCAGATGATTACGCACTTTGAGGAGGGGTCGGGTCTGGTGGAGCAGTGTTCGAAGAAGCTGACGGAGGTGGAGCAGAAGATTGAGAAGCTGGTGAAGCGGGGCGAGGGGCTGGAGCGTGAGGCGTTTGAGCCGGAGGCGTAGGTGGTGATGGGTAGGCGTTGGTTACTTAGATTTGCCGGGTTTATGGTGGTGATGGCGGTGTTCTCGGCCNTGTTGCGTCCGGCGCAGGAGTGGGGAGCGGGGGGGCGGGAGGTGGACCGGTTGAATCCGGCNCGGCAGTTTAGCGATGCGATTGCGGATGCGGTGGAGCGGGTGATGCCGTCGGTGGTGGTGATTCGGACGGAGAAGATTGCGTATCGGTTGAAGCGCGATTTTTTTGGGGTGACGTATCGGATTCCTGAGCAGTTGGCGGGGCAGGGCTCGGGGGTGATTGTAGATGAGGCGGGTCACATTGTGACGAGCTGGCATGTGATTGAGGGGGCGCGTACGGGGGAGGTGGTGCTGGATGATGGAACGAAGCTGCCGGTGCGGTTGGTGGGCTATTGTGAGGCGACGGATTTGGCGGTATTGCGGATTGAGTCGGAGGGATTGGAGTGGCAGCCGGCGGTTTTCGGAGATTCGGATCAGGTGCGGGTGGGGGAAGTGGCGATTGCGATTGGCTCGCCGTTTAGTTTGCAGAGTTCGGTGACGGTGGGGCATGTGAGCCAGAAGGGACGGCAGGTGGAGATTTTGCCGTATGAGGATTTTATTCAGACGGATGCGGCGATTAATGAGGGGAATAGTGGGGGTCCGTTGATTGATGTGGAGGGGCGGGTGATTGGGATTAATACGGCGAAGAAGACGGATGATCAGGAGCGGGGGGTGGGNATNGCNTTTGCGGTGCCNTCGAACCTGACGCGGGCGGTGGTGGATTCGATTATTGAGACGGGGCANCATAGNTGGCCGTGGNTGGGNATGTCNTTTTCGGTGGTGAANNCGCGGATGCAGGANGCNTTGCGNAGCGGGGTGCCGGTGGTNATTGGGCAGGTNTGGAACGATACGNCGGCGGCGCGGGCGGGNTTGCANCCGGGNTGGGGNGTGGTGCAGATTGATGAGATGCGGATTGATTCGTTGCGGGATATTGAGCGGGCGATTTATAAGCNGCGNGTGGGGGATCGGGTNACGNTGATTNTGGAGNTNGGTCANCAGCANCAGCGGGTGGAGCTGGAGCTGGANGCGTTTCCNGGAGTGGTNNATTGAGNNGNGGNCNGAATAGTCGNNTGGCGGCNGCGCAGATTGTGGCGGAGTGGCTGGAGAGNGGGGATTTTCCGGAGCGGGCGNTGGCGGGGTTGAAGCNGGANCGNGCGTTTGTGATGACGNTGGTNCATGGGGTGNTNCGGCAGCAGGCGGTGATGGTGTGGCTGGAGGAGCGGTGGGTGCGGCGGGCTCCGAGTTTTTTGACGCGGGCGTTATTACAGGTGGGCTTTTATCAGTTGCTGTTGCTGGATGAGGTGGAGGTGTATGCAGCGATTAATGAGTGTGTGGAGGGGGCGAAGTGTCAGTCGAATGGTTTGGGGGCGGCGAAGCTGGTGAACGGGGTGTTGCGGCGGTGTGATCGGGAGCGGGTAGAGGTGATGGCTGCGTTGGCGGGGGAGTCGTTGGCATTGCGGTTGTCGCATCCGGCTGCGTTGTTGGCGGGGTGGGAGCGGGTGTATGGTGCGGAGGAGGCGCTGGCGCTGGCGGAGTGGAATAATGTGCCGGCGGAGACGGTGGTGCGGGTGGAGCAACAGCGAGTGGAGGCGGATGCGTTTGTGGATGCATTGCGGGCAGCTGGGGTGGAGCCGTTGTTGCATCCGGCTTCGGAGCGGGAAGTTTTTTTGGTGATGCCGCGGGGGGTGTCGGTGGCTTCCTTGCCGGGTTATGCGGAGGGGTGGTTTGTGGTACAGGATCCGGCAACGGTGCTGTCGGTTGATTTGCTGGCGCCGCGGACGGGGGAGCGGGTGCTGGATGCGTGTGCGGCTCCGGGAGGCAAGAGTTTGTTGATGGCGAGTCGGATGCGGGGGGGCGCGGGGTTGACGGCGATGGAGCTGCATGCGGATCGGTTGCCGACGCTGCGGGCAAATATGGAGCGGGTTGGGTTTGGTGAGGTGGCGGTGGTGCAGGGGGATGCTAGATGTCCGGAGGATGCGTTGGGAGATGAGCTGTTTGATGCGGTGCTGTTGGATGTGCCGTGCAGTAATAGTGGGGTGCTGCGGCGGCGGTCGGATGCGCGGTGGCGGATTGTACCGGAAAGAATGGAGCGATTGGTTGCGTTACAGGCGGAAATTTTGAGTGCGTGTGCTGCGCGATTGCGGTCGGGGGGACGGTTGGTCTATAGCACGTGTTCGCTGGAGCCGATGGAGAACGAGGAGCTGGTAAACCGATGGGTGGCGAACCATCCGGCGTTTCAGTTGGATCGGGAGGTGAAGGCGTTCCCGCCGGAGGCGGAGACGGATGGGGCGTTTGCGGCGTTAATTCGTCGTCGTTGAGCAATAGACTTTTTTTGGCCGGGGGGTTGGTCTATTGTGTCGGACATGAATTTTAAAGAGGCATTGAATGCGGAGCAGTATGCGGCGGTAACGGCACCCGATGGGCCGGCGTTAGTGGTGGCGGCTGCGGGAACAGGAAAGACGCGCACGTTGATTTATCGGTTGGCGTGGCTGGTGACGGAGCGGGGGGTGGAGCCGTGGGAAGTGCTGCTACTGACGTTCACGAATAAGGCGGCGAGCGAGATGCTTTCGCGGGCGGAGGAGCTGGTTCAGCGGCGGTTTAATAGCGGGTTTAGCGGGACGTTCCATTCGTTCGCGAATCGATTGTTGCGGCAGCACGCTGATCGGGTGGGTTTTGGAAAAGATTTCTCCATTTTGGATGCGGATGATGCGAAGAAACTCATGCGGAATTGCGCCGACGAACTGGGGATGGATAAGAAGATGTTTCCAAAGCCGGACGTGCTGTTGAGTCTGTTTGGAGTGGTTAGCGGGCGGCAGGGAGATTTGCGGGCGGCGGTGGAGGAGCGGTTTGAACATGCTGAGGTGGAGGTGGCGGATATTCTGAAGGTGCAGGCGCTTTATACGGAGAAGAAGCGGACGACCAATACGATGGATTTTGATGATCTGTTGATTTATGCGCATGCGTTGTTGAGTGAGCATGCGGATGTGCGGGCTTTTTATCAGGATGCATTTCGGCATGTGTTGGTGGATGAGTATCAGGATACGAATGTGTTGCAGGCGGCAATGGTGCGGCAATTGGTGAGTGGGCATGGAAACTTGATGGTGGTGGGGGATGATTTCCAGAGCATCTACTCTTGGCGTGGAGCGGATTTTCGAAATTTTCTTGATTTCGCGGGGGCGTATGAGGGGGCGGCGACGTATAAGCTTCAGACAAATTACCGGAGTACACCGCAGATTTTGGAGACGGCAAATGCGGTGATTGCGGGGAATCCAGAGCAGTTCCAGAAGGAGTTGCGGGCGGTGCGCGGTGCGGGACAAGAGCCGCGGCTGGCGCGGATGCGGGATGGTTCGTCGCAAGCGCGTTTTATTATTGAGGAGGTGCGGCGGTTGGCGCGGGAGGGGGTGCGTGCATCGGAGTGTTGTGTGCTGTATCGCTCTCATTTTCATGCGATGGAATTGCAGATGGAGTTGGCGCGGGAGCAGGTGCCGTATGTGGTGACTTCGGGAGTGCGGTTTTTTGAGCAGGCGCATATTAAGGATTGTTGTTCGGTGCTGCGGTTAATTGCGAATCCGGCGGATGGCCTGGCGTTCAGTCGGTTGGTGGAGCTGTTTCCGAAGGTGGGCGCGAAGACGGCGCAGAAGATTTTTGCTAAGTTGGGTGGGCGCGCGAATGTATTGCATGGGGAGACGCTGGAGCAGTTGGGATCGTTGCTGCCGGCAGCGGCGCAGGAGTCGTGGCAGGCAATTAAACCCATTTTTGTGGCGTATCGGGAGGAGAAGCTAGAGGAAGATCCGGGGGAGGTTATATTCCGTTTTAATAAGGCTTTTTACGGGGCTTATATGGCGGAGACGTTTGAGAACCATAGGTTCCGAGGGGAGGATGTTGACGGGCTGATTGATTTTACGGTGAAGTTTGAGAGCGTAGAGAATTTTCTGGCGGAGGTGGCATTGCTAACGAATCTGGATACCGATGCGGCGGCGAAGGCAGAGCAGACGGCGGATGAGCATATTTTGCGGTTGAGCACGGTGCATCAGGCGAAGGGGTTGGAGTGGAAAGCAGTATTTGTGTTGTTTGTGAATGAGGAGATGTTCCCTAGTAAGAAGACGGTGGAGGAGCAGGGGGACAGCGAGGAGCGGCGCCTGTTTTATGTGGCGGTGACGCGGGCGGAAGATCATCTCTATCTCTGTGCGCCGATGGTACGACGCCAGCGCGATGGAGGGATTCAATTTTTAGACCCTTCCCGGTTTATTGAAGAGATTCCAGATGAGTTCTTGGTGGAGGAGAAGGGTTTCTTTTAATCATCTCTCGATGAGGTGAAAGTCAAGAATTAGAGGGCGGTGGTCGGAGCCGATGTCGTTGCCGATTTGGCGTTGATTGATTTGGATGTTGGGGTGATGCAGGGCGTGGTCGATGGGAAGGCTGAAGAGGGGGTTGCCTACATTCCAAGAGGGTTGAAATCCAAACCCCTGAGTGCTGTCGAGTAGCGATGTCTCTTCCAATAGTTGTTGGAAGTGGGGCGAAAAGGGGGTGGTGTTCAGGTCGCCAAGAACCAGCGCGGGATAACGGATGTTTTGGAGTTGTTTGCTCAGCGTCTGGAGTTGTTGGTTTCGGGCATGGTAGAGAGAGGGTGAAATAGGGGGTGGGGGATGGGTGGCAAAACAGGTGATGGTTTGTTGGTTAAGGTGTAGGTCAAACTGAAGGGTGGGAAGGTCGAGGGGGGCGTGGGTATATTGTTTGGGGTGGCTGATGGGATGGCGGCTGAAGATGGCGATGCCGAAGGGGTCTTCACGGGGGTGTTGGAGGGTGTGGGGATGTGATTGGAGAAGCGGGTGTAGGGTTTTGAGCCAAGAGGAGGTGACTTCGAGTAGGATCATGATATCTGCGTTTATGGTTTGGATTTCCGTGAGAGCGGGGACTTGATTGGATTGGGTATGGTTGAGGTTAATGAGAAGCGCTCGGTGGGTTGGGGGCGCGGTTGGATGGGGGGTATGAAGGTAGAGCTTTAGGACAGGGTAGTAGTTAATGAGGGCAACAAGGATGAGTATTAGTGCGGTCCGATTTTTTCTTTTCCAGAGGGCGTATAGAATGAAAAGAAGCGTTAGCTGCATCAGTTGGACGCGAAAATGGGTGAGCAGTTCGGCTATCCAGAAATGAGAGCCAAGAAAAGAGAACCCGGTGACTAAGAGGAGGGAAAGGGTGATCAGGTGCATGGGGGGTCTCGATCCAGAATGATACCGCACCATTCACCGTTGCCGTCACGCATTATTTCGCGGGCGCCGAGCTGGATGAAGGTTTCGGCCACGGCATCGGCTTCTATTTCACGGATGCCGGAGAGAATCAGCCGTTGGCGGGTGGCACGGTAGAGGGTGGGGGCGGCTTGCAGTAGGATGCCGGTGAGGATGTTGGCACAGAGTAGGTCGGCGGGCGGCAGGGTGAGGTCGGGATCGAGCAGGTCAGCGGTGCGAAACTGGATGGGGGCTTGGTTGAGCTGGGCGTTGGCTTGGGCTTGTTGGGTGGCAACGGGGTCGTTGTCGAAGGCGTCGATGGTTTGGATGCCGAGCTTGTGGGCGGTAATGGCAAGAATACCGCTGCCGGTTCCGGCGTCGATCAGAGATTGGGGTTGTTGTTGCTCAAGGGTGGATTCTAATTGTTCGAGGCAGAAGCGGGTGGTGAAGTGACCGCCGGTACCGAAACTGAGACCGGGGTTGATGAGGAGGTTGTGGCGTTCATGGTCGGGAGCGGTTTCCCAGTGGGGAACGATGCGAAGTTGGCGACCGATGTTTTCGATGCGGAAGTGGTGTTGCCAGAAAGTGGTCCAGGCTTCGGCGGGGAGTTCGGTGGTTTCGGCGTGGAGAAGATGTAGGTGGTCGGGCAGGGCGTGGAGGGCGATGTCGGCGTGGAGTCGGGTTTCAAAATAGATATCGAGCTGGATGATGGGGGTGTTGGGGCGTTGGGTTTCAACGGGAGTTTGGTTGAGAGCTTGTTCGATCCAGTGAGAGATGGCTTCGCTGTGTTGCGGTTCGCATGTGATGGAGAGGCGTCCGCGGTTGTTTGTGTCCTGACTCATGGGTGCGGTATAGCGGAAGAGGCACGGTGTTGAAAGGGTGGGGATAAAAAAACGCTCCTCGAGTGAGGAGCGTTTTGATTTCAGAAAACCGATTCTATTAATAGACAGTAGTCGATTCGGTTTCCATGACCGGTCTTTGTAGTTCGCGACTGGTCATACGGGTGGTGAAGCGTACATCACCGGGAGTTTTAGCGCGGATACGAATGTTCCATTCTGCTTTTTGTTTGGCAGGCAGGACGTCAACCGGGCTGAAGGTAACCGTGTTGCCGGCTACGGTTCCTGCGGTGCTACCAGAAGCACTGATGATTTCCATATTGTCTTCGGTTTCGCAGACGATACGCACATCGTGTCCTGGCGCGTTGCCTTGGTTGCTGGCAGTGATGGTATAAGTTCCCATGTCGCCAACTTCCAACGGATCGGGAGAGTCTACCACTTCTAGGAGAATACCGGGTATGCCGACGAGCAGGGTGCTGTCGGTCGCACTGACCTGCTGTGCCTGATCTGATTTTGCATAGGCGGTGTTAGGTACCGTTCCGGTAACACTACTCTTCAGGCGTGCCTTGACGGTACGGCTGGCACCGGGACGAAGGTTTCCGACATCCCAAGTCATGGTGTTGCCGACGAGTCGGGCACCATCGCTACCAGAGAGGAAGCTGAGTGTGTCGGGAACGGGGTCTGTTATGACAACGTTTTGTGCCAAGGCATCGCCCACGTTTTTAACGGTGATTTCGTAATCAACATTTCGTCCGGCATATTGTTTCTCGGTTGCCGTTTTTGTGAGGGCAAGCTGCGATTTGCGGATGATGGTTTCGTCGGTCGCTTGAGCGGACAAGTCGCCATCTGCAACAGCACGGGCTGTATTTTTGTAGGTTCCGGTATGTGCGGAACTGACCATGAATAAAAGGGCTTTGGATTGTCCTTCTGCCAGGTCGCCGACTTCATAGCGCATCACGCGTCCTTCGCTGCCGACGGCGTTAAGTCGCGCTGGGAGGGGATCGGTGACAACTACGTTGCGTGCAGTACCTGAGCCGGTATTGGAGACGACGAGTTTAACGGGGATCTGTTGATTGATCCGCTCTTCAGGCGGCATCTCTTTGGTAATGGCGATTCTGGGGTTGACCACTTGAACGGTCTGGCATAAGTAGCGACTGATAGTCGGGAATGGCGCAGTTGGTGAAGGCGCCTGCCTGATTGGCTTTTCCTTTGAGGGTAATCTCACGGACTTCGCGGCCTTTAAGTTTGCCAAGATCCCAGGTCGCTTTTTTACGATCGGGAGAGAGCGTATGCATCGGCTCGGAACTTTGAAGATTAAAGTTGTTGTCGAGGTTTTCACTCATTTTTACGAGCACGGGATCCTCGGTGAGGTTCGTGACACGAATTTTATAGTTGGCGGGTTGACTTAGGTTAACCTCGCGAGGTGTGATTTTTTCAACTTTTAGAACAGATGAGCCGGCACTACCGGTTGGATAGTAGCGAGCACTCGTAATTAGTTCGCCAACCATGCGGGAGTTTTCAAAGCTGGAATTTTCTGTCCGCTGCGCTGTTCGGTTGCCACTTTCATAGCTCGTACCCTGCGTTCCAGTATAGTTGACTCGTTGTGTTCCGCTGCCATCGAATCTAGCCTGATTCATTCCAGCATTATTGAATTCGACATTTCCCGTCGCAGAACCATCCATTCTGGCTTTGTCCGCTCTGCTGGATGATTGTGTTTGATTATCCTCACCAGTATAGATGCAGTCGCTGTTAGTTGTCTGGCAACCAATGGCAGTCAAGATAAACATACACATGCAAAATCTAATTACTTTTTTCATATTACATATTCTCCGTATTTTTTATTTAAGTACTTAGGTACTAGGTAATAATTTAATTTACAATATTATATTTAAAATTTTTTTAATAGGGTTGATGTGAGATGGGGTTTACCGTTGACCGTTTGGGATGATGAGGGGATGCTTTGCGGCATGGAATTGAAGTTGCAAATGTATGGGGAAAAGGTGTTGCGGGAGCGCGCATCGGAGGTGACGGTATTTGATGAGGCCTTGATGGCGTTGTCGCGGGAGATGCTGGAGGTGATGTATGCCGCGCAGGGCATCGGGTTGGCGGCGGAGCAGGTGGGGCGTACGGAGCGGATGTTTGTGATTGATATTCCGGCGGAGAGTGATGTGGATGCACAGGGGGTGCGGTTGCATCCGGAGGTGGAGATGCCGATGGTGTTGGTGAATCTGGAGATTGTGGCGCATTCTGAAGAGAAGGTGCGGGGGACGGAGGGCTGTTTGAGTTTTCCGGGTATTTCGGCTGATATTGAGCGGTGGTCGGAGGTGGAAGTTACGTATCAGGATGAGATGGGGAAGGCGCATCGGGTGGAAGCGAAGGGGTTGCTGGCGCGGGCGATTCAGCATGAGTTGGATCACTTGAACGGGGTGCTGTTTATCGATCGAATGTCGCCGGTGAAGAAGGCGTTGCTGGAGGGGCGGTTGAAGCGATTGAAACGGGAGACGCAACGGGCGGGCTGATGAGGGTGTTGCTGAAAGAGTCGCTGACGGCTGCTGAGCGGGGGTTGCTGGTTGAGTTGTTGGAGTTGAGTTTTGATTGCCGAATGGAGTCGGTCTCTTTTTTGGATGAGTTGGTTTTGGTGGTGTGGGTGGAGCATACTGATCTGGGGTTGTGTGGGGCGGCGGCGGTGGAGGCGCAGGCGGGGTCGCATTATTTATCGAAGTTTGCGGTGGCTCCGTCGGTGCGGGGCGATGGGGTGGCGAAGTTGATGTGGGATGCGTTGTGTGCTGAGCAGGATGCTTTTTTCTGGCGGGCGCGGGTGAGCAATCCGTTTGGGGCGTGGTATAGGCGGCGGTCGGATGGTTCAGTTGAGGGGGAGGGGTGGTCGGTTTTTTGGCACGGCTTGCATGAGGCGGAGGTGGAGCGTGCGGTGGGGTATGCGGTGGCGCGACCTGCTGATTTTGTTTCGTGAGGTGCCGGATGAGCATCGGCGTTGACAGGGTGCGGGTGAGTGAGTAGGTTTTTCACTTTGTTGTTAAAAATTGAGAGGTGTATGGAATGTCTGAGTTTGATTTTGCGCGGAAAACGTTGTCGTTAACGGGGGGTAAGTCGGTTGAGTATTACAGCTTGGAGGCGTTGGAAGCAGCGGGTATTGGAGATTTGTCGCGGGTGCCGAAGTCGGTGAAGGTTTTGTTGGAATCGTTGGTGCGAATGCAGGGGCATGCGGCGTATACGGCGGAGCAGGTGCATGCGTTGGCGGGTTGGACGCCGACGGCAGCGAAGCAGGAACTTCCGTATATGCCGGCGCGGGTGTTGTTGCAGGATTTTACGGGGGTACCGTGTGTGGTGGATTTGGCGGCGTTGCGTTCGGCGATGGAACGGGCGGGAAAACCGGCGGATCGAATTGAGCCGTTGATTCCGGTGGATTTGGTGATCGACCATTCGGTGCAGTTGGATGATTCGGGTAACGCGGCGTCGTTTCAGCTGAATGTGGATCGTGAGTTTGAGCGGAACGAGGAGCGATATAAGTTTTTGAAGTGGGGGCAGCAGGCGTTTGATAAGTTGCGGGTATTGCCGCCGGGATTGGGGATTTGCCATCAGATCAATATGGAGTATCTGGCGGATTGTGTGATGCTGGGGGAGGATGGGGTTGCTTATCCGGATACGTTAGTGGGTACCGATTCGCATACGACGACGATCAACTGCATGGGTGTGTTGGGTTGGGGCGTTGGCGGTATTGAGGCGGAGGCGGCAATGCTGGGGCAACCGATTCCGATTCTGACGCCGGAGGTGGTCGGCTTTAAGTTGACCGGTGCGTTGCGGGCGGGGGTGACGGCGACCGACTTGGCCTTAACGGTTACCAAAATGCTGCGCGAGCTTGGGGTGGTGGGCAAATTTGTTGAGTTCTATGGAGAGGGCGCGGCGAACCTTTCGTTGGCGGATCGTTGTCCGGTGGCGAACATGGGGCCGGAGTATGGCGCGACGATGGGCTTCTTTGCGATTGATGAGAAGACGATTGAGTATTTGAAAGAGACGGGCCGCAGTGATGAGCAGTGTGAACTGGTCGAGGCGTATTGCAAGGCGCAGGGTTTGTGGGGCTTTGCGGATGAGGCGGACTATAGCACGACCTTGGAGCTGGATCTGGATACCGTGGAGGCGGTGATGGCGGGGCCGAACAAGCCGCATCAGCGCTTGCCGTTGAGTGGGGTGAGGCAGGAGTTTCAGGAAGATTTTGCGCCGAGTGGAAAGACGGCGGAGGCGGAGGGTGTGGGGACCCTGCCGGAGGGTGCGGTGGTGATTGCATCGATTACGAGCTGCACCAACACGTCGAATCCGAGTTTGGTGATGGGGGCTGGGATTGTGGCGAAGAAGGCGGTGGAGCGTGGCTTGGAAGTGCCGGCGTATGTGAAGACGTCGCTGGCGCCGGGATCGCAGGTGGCGACGGAGTATTTGAAGGAGTCGGGGCTGCTGGGTTCTTTGGAGCAGTTGGGCTTTAACGTGGCGGCGTATGGTTGTGCGACGTGTATTGGCAATAGCGGACCGTTGGCGGAGCCGATTGATGCGGCGATTCGCGAGGAGGATTTGACGGTGTCGGCGGTGCTCTCGGGAAATCGTAACTTTGAGGGGCGGGTGCATCCGTTGACGAAGGCGAACTATTTGGCATCGCCGCCATTGGTGGTGGCGTATGCGTTGGCGGGTACGGTGGAT
Source organism: Kiritimatiellaceae bacterium (assembly GCA_002691095.1). Taxonomy (GTDB): domain Bacteria; phylum Verrucomicrobiota; class Kiritimatiellia; order Kiritimatiellales; family Pontiellaceae; genus Pontiella. The sequence continues at coordinate 22,932 of NZGU01000029.1, forward strand.
ATTGATTTGCAGAGCGATCCGATTGGAGTGGATGCCGATGGAAATGCCGTCTATCTGAAGGATATTTGGTTTACGGGTGAGGAGCTGTTGGAAGCGGTGAAGGTTTCGGCGAATAGCGATTATTATCGGGATGTATATGCGGATGTGTTTAGTGCGAATGAGCAGTGGAATGAGTTGAGCGTGGCGGAAGGCGAGACGTTCGCTTGGGATGAGGCTTCGACGTATATTCGGGAGCCTTCGTTTTTTGAGGGATGTGAGCAGCCTGCGGGCGGATTGGCGGAGATTGAGTCGGCGGCCGTTCTTGGGTATTTTGGTGACTTTATTACGACGGACCATATCTCGCCTGCTGGAGTGATTCCGGAGGAGAATCCGACGACGGCATATTTGACGGAGCGGGGTGTGGCGAAGCGGGACTTTAATAGCTTTGGATCGCGGCGTGGCAATCACGAGGTGATGATGCGTGGGACGTTTGGCAACATTCGAATTGATAACAAGCTGGTCGATCGCACGGGTGGCTTCACGGTGAGGGATGGCGAGGAGCTGCCGTTTTATACAGCGGCGATGGCGTATCAGGAGGCGGGCACGCCGCTCGTGATTTTGGCGGGTAAGATGTATGGCGCTGGTTCGTCGCGTGATTGGGCGGCAAAGGGTACGAAGTTACAGGGCGTGAAGGCGGTCATCGCTGAGAGCTTTGAGCGGATTCACCGGTCTAACTTGGTGGGCATGGGGGTGTTGCCGTGCGAGTTTATGGAAGGTCAGACGGCGGAGAGTTTGGGACTGGATGGCAGTGAGTCGTTTACGATTACTGGGATTGCGGATGGCTTTGAGCCGGGCAAGATTTTACAGGTGCAAGCGGGGGATATCTCGTTTCAGGTGAAAGCGCGGGTGGATACGCCGCTGGAGATTGAGTATTTGAAAAATGGCGGTGTGTTGAACTATGTGCTGCGGAACTTTATTGCGGAGGCATAGGGATGTCTGCGTTTGATGGAGTCTCGGTTACGCGGGAGGCGAATGTCTATTACGAGGGCAGGGTCTCGAGCCGTACGGTTACGTTTTCGGATGGGTCGCGAAAGACGCTGGGTTTTATGTTGGCGGGCGATTATCGGTTTGAGACGGCTGCGGCTGAGGTGATGGAAGTGCTGGGTGGTTCGGCGCGGGTGAAGTTGCCGGGATCGGATGCTTGGGTTGTGTATGAGCCGGGTATGGTGTTTGAGGTGCCAGCGGCATCTGCTTTCGCGTTGGAAGTGGATACGTTTCTGGACTATTGCTGCGCGTATATCGAGGCGTGAAGGGCTGCTTTCTGTTGCCGAAAAAACTGCTTAGTTAAGCAGGGTTTTGACGGTGTCAATTTGAAGCAGGTTGGTGTGGCGGGCGCTGACTTGTCCGCCGCCGATATAGCAGACGATATCGTCGGGCGTCAGAACGCCTTCGTCGATGAGTAGGTTGACGGTTTTATTGACGAGTTCGGCACATTCAGGGGGAACGTCGATGCATTGGGCATAGACGCCGTAGGTGAGGGAGAGTTCGCGGACGGTTCGGTGGGAGGCGGAGTAGGCGACGATGGGGGTGCGGCAGCGGTAGGAGGCGCAGATCTGGGCGGTGTCGCCGGAGCGGGTGCTGGTGATGATGACTTTGGCTCCGATGCGAGCGGAGATTTCAACGGCGGATTTGGAGATGTAGTTGCGGGGCATGAGGTCGGCGCTCTGCTGAATAACGGGGAGGGTGACACTGGAGGCTTCTTTCTCTGCTTCTACTTTCTGGGCTATATTGGTCATGGTCTGGACGGCTTCGACGGCGTATTTGCCGTAGGCGGTTTCGCCGCTGAGCATGAGTGCGTCGGTGCCGTCGTAGATGGCGTTGGCGACATCGGATACTTCGGCTCGGGTGGGACGGGGGTTGTCGATCATGGAGTGGAGCATCTGGGTGGCGGTGATGACGGGTTTTACTTTTCGGGTGGCCGTTCGAATCATCATTTTCTGAATATTCGGTACTTCTTCGGCGGGGACTTCGATGCCGAGGTCGCCGCGGGCTACCATGACGCCGTGGGCGCAGTCGAGAATGGATTCTAGGTTTTCGATGCCTTCTTGGTTTTCAATTTTGGCGATGATTTTGATGGGGGATTTGCGGCGGTCAAGGATGCTTTGAATGGCCATGACGTCGTCGCGGTTGCGGACGAATGAGTGTGCAATAAATTCAATATCATTTTCGGTGGCCCATTCGATGAAGCGGGCGTCTTTGTCGGTGAGGGAGGGCATCTGCAGATTAACGCCAGGGACGTTGACGCTTTTGCGGTTTTTGATTTCGCCGCTGTTGGTGACTTGGCAGATGAGTTGGTCGTCTTTTTTATCTTGGACGGTGAGGTGGATTTCGCCGTCGTCGATGAGTAGGTCGCTGCCGATGGGGACTTCGTTGACAAAGGCGTCGTAGTTGACGCAGAAGCCGAAGGTGGGTTGCTGGTCGGCGGATACGTGTAGCGTTTGACCGGCGGTGACTTCTAGGGGTGTTTCGAGGTCGCGTATGCGGACTTCGGGGCCTTTGGTGTCGATGAGGATGCCGATTCGGTTGGAAACGGCGCGAAGCTGTTGAACGATATATGCAGCATCTTCCATTTCGATGTGGGCGGTGTTGAGGCGGGCGACATTCATGCCGGCGTCAAAAAGAGATTTGATGAAGTCGGGTTCGCAGCGGTTGTGGGCGATGGTGCAGACGATTTTGGTTTGTTTAGTATACATAGTATTTTCCCTTGTGATTAGAAAGCTAGCGGATTTCGGATGGGGGGTAAATGGCGTTCTTGAGGAGATGATGGCAGACGATTGACGGGCTTTGTTAGGGCGTGGTATCACTTGGGTCGTGATGGGAGGTTTTGTATGGAGTGGAGTGTGTTGGATGTTGGGGTGGGGGTGCTGGCTCTTTTGTTTGGAATTTTTGGGTTGCGGGAGGGGTTTGCGCGACAGCTGGCGACGTTGATTACGTTTGTGTTGACGATGGTGGCGTTGTATGTCGCGTATCCGATTTTGCTGGAGTATTTGGCGGGGAACTTTCCGGAGTGGAGCGTGGGTACGGTGACGGGGTTGGGACTGCTGGCATTGGCGCTGCTTTCGATTGGGTTGTTTGTGCTGTTGAAACAGGTGTTGGCGAGCGCCATGCTGGCGAATCTTTCGGATGGAACGGATAAGGGGATGGGATTTGTGTTGGGGTTGTTGCGCGGGGGGGTGCTGGCGGTGCTGTTGCTGAGTGTGGTGGCGCAGCTGGGAAGCGAAGGCGTTCGGTCGCGGATGCAGGATGGGTCATGGGTGGGTCGTTGGGTTTGTGATCGGGTGGCGCCGTTGGCGGCGGAGTATGTGAACCGGGAGCGGTTGGGGGAGCAGATGGATGCGTTGCGGGATCGAGTGGAGCTGCCGATGCCGGCGGAGGTAATTGAGTAGCGAGTGAGAAGGGCGGGAGGCTCTTCGGGTTAGTGAGCAGTATGGCGATGATTCCGAAAGATACGATCGAGGAGGTTCGGTCACGAGCAAATGTGGTGGATGTGGTGAGCTCCTATCTGCCAGAGCTGCGTCGACGGGGGGGAACGCATAAGTGCTGTTGTCCGTTTCATAAGGAGAAGACGCCGTCGTTTACGGTGAACGAGGAGCGGCAGATTTATCACTGTTTTGGATGCGGGGCGGGGGGCGACGTGTTTGGGTTTGTGATGGAGTATGAGAAGATCGATTTTGTGGGGGCGGTGCAGTTGCTGGCGGATCGGGTGGGGGTTGAGGTGGTCTTTGAGGGGGGGCGCCGCGAGGAGCAGGGTGGGAAGGAAGTATTGTTGAAGCTGCATGCGGAGGCGGCGGCGTATTATCATCGGATCTTGATGCAGGGGACGGAGGGGGAAGTGGCGCGTCGGTATCTGGAGGAGCGGGCGTTGTCGGTGGAGGTGATGAAGGCGTTTCAGATTGGGTTTGCGCCGGATGCGTGGGAGGGGTTGTTGTCGCGGGCGTTGAAGAAGGGATATGCGGCGGAGGAGTTGGAGAAGGCGGGGTTGGTGGTGCCCTCGGAGCGGGGCGGTGAACAGGGGTATTATGATCGGTTTCGGGGGCGAGTGATGTTTCCGATTTGTGATGCGATGGGACGGGTCATTGGATTTTCGGGGCGGATCATGAACCGGGCGGATCGGGGGGCGAAGTATGTGAATAGCCCAGAGACGTTGCTCTTTCGTAAGTCGCAGGTGTTGTTTGCGTTTGATAAGGCGCGCAAGGCGATTGTGGAGAAGCGGCAGGCGGTGATTGTGGAGGGGCAGATTGATGCGATTCGCTGCCACGAGGCGGGGTTGACGCAGGTGGCGGCTTCGCAGGGAACGGCGCTGACGGAGCAGCATGCGCGGTTGATCAAGCGGTATGCGGATGAGGTGGTGCTGGTGTTTGATGCGGATACGGCGGGGGTGAAGGCAGCGGTGGCAACGGCGCTGTTGTTTACGGGGGAGGAGTTGAGTGTGCGGGTGGCGACACTGCCGGAGAAGGAGGATCCGGATTCGTTGATTCGGGATCAGGGTGTGGGGGCGCTGGAGGCGTTGCTGGAGGAGGCGCCGGGGGCGTTGGCGTATGTGATTGAGGTGAAGCGGGCAGAGGAGGATCAGCGAACGGAGGCGGGTCGGCTGCGGGTGGTGAAGGCGGTGCTGGAGTTGGTGCGGCAGACGAAGTCGGCGGCGCGGCGGGATGCGATGCTACAGGAGGCTGCGGAGCGGCTGGGGCTTTCGGTGGAGGCGTTGCGGCAGGATTTGCAGCAGGTGAAGAAGCCGATGCGGAAGCCCGCGGAGAAACCGGCGGAGCAGCCGAAGCAGGCAATTGTTTTTCCGAAGGAGGAGATGGAGTTGCTGGAGTTGCTGGTGCACCATTATGAGCAGGTACAGCCGCTGTTGAAGCGGTATTTACCGAGTCGGTTTTTCCAGTATCCGGCGTGTCGGACGCTGGTGGAGACGTTGATGGAGCGGCCACCGTCGTTTTTGGTGGAGCATTTGCATGAGCTGGATGAGGAGTTGCAGCAGTGTTTGACGCGGGTGCAGATTGGGCTGTCTAAGGGGATGGATGCGGAGACAGATGTGGGGGCGTTGACGTGTCGGTATATGCAGCTGTTTTGGCGGTGGGAGTTGGATCGGGCTTTGGCGGCGTGTGCGACGGCGGAGGGGTTGTCGGCGGCGGAGCGGTTTGAGCGGCAGACGCGGTTGAAGCAGGATTTGCGGTTGCTGCGAGAGGATTGGGAGACGGCGTTGCCTATGGTGGAGAGCCGGTTGCATGCGTCGGCGGATGATTCGGCTTGAGGTTGATTCCGCCGTTGCATCGGGGGGCGCTTATCCGTATAAAAGCTCCCTTTGTTAACCGTGGGTTTTGCGGAGGAGTGATTTATGAGAGCGGATGAGATTCGGCAGTCTTTTTTTGATTTTTTTGCATCGAAGCAGCATGCGGTGGTGCCGAGTTCTCCGGTGGTGCTGCCGGCGGATCCGACGTTGCTTTTCACGAACGCGGGGATGAACCAGTTTAAGGAAATTTTTCTGGGCGCGCGGGAGCCGGGTGAGAAGCGGGTGGCGAACACGCAGAAGTGTATTCGTGTGTCGGGGAAGCATAATGATCTGGAGGAGGTGGGGCACGATACGTATCACCATACCTTCTTTGAGATGTTGGGAAATTGGTCGTTCGGTGATTACTACAAGCGCGAGGCGATTGCGTATGCGTGGGAGTTGATGACGGAGGTGTGGAAACTGGATAAGGAGCGGATTTGGGCCACGGTGTATCGAACGGATGATGAGGCGTTGGCGTTGTGGCAAGAGGTGACGGATATTAACCCGGATCATATTTTGCGGTTTGATGAGAAAGATAATTTTTGGGAGATGGGGGAGACGGGGCCTTGCGGACCGTGTTCGGAGATTCATTATGATCTGACGCCGGAGGGGAATGCGACGGGCGAGATGGTGAATGCGGATCTGCCGGAGGTGATCGAGATTTGGAATCTGGTGTTCATTCAGTACAACCGCCGCTCAGACGGTTCGTTGGAGGAGTTAGCGGCGAAGCATGTGGATACGGGTATGGGGTTTGAGCGGCTGTGCGCGGTGCTGCAGGGGAAAACATCGAACTATGATACGGATGTGTTTATGCCGCTGATTGAGCGGGTGGCGGTCTTGGCGGATCGGGCGTATGCAGGCGAGGATGCGATTGCGATGCGCGTGATTGCAGATCATGTGCGGACGTTATCGATTGCGATTTCGGATGGGGTGCTGCCCTCGAATGATGGTCGAGGTTATGTGTTGCGGCGGTTGTTGCGGCGGGCGGTGCGCTATGGACTGACGTTGGGTTTCGAACAGCCGTTTTTGTGTGAGCTGTTTCCGACATTGGAGGAGCAGTTGGGGCGTGTTTTCCCGGAATTGGTTAATCAGCGGGAGACGATTCTGCGGGCGTTGCGGAGTGAGGAGGAGGCCTTCTCGAAGACTTTGGATCGGGGAATCGCGCGATTTGATGCGGTGGTGAAGACGGTGCCGGAGGGGGGTGTTTTCCCGGGAGAGGAGGCGTTTAGTCTCTATGATACATTTGGTTTTCCGTTTGATTTGACGGCGTTGATGGCTTCAGAGCAGGGCGTTCAGGTGGATGAGGAGGCCTTCAATCGTTTGATGGAGGCACAGCGGGAGCGGGCGCGGGCGTCGCGTTCGACGGGGGCGCAAAATGCGCAGATGGATCTGATTGCGGATTTGGTGGCAGAGGGTATTCAGTCGGCGTTCGTGGGCTATGCCACAACGGCGTGTGAGACGGAAATTCTGGCGGTGCTAGACTCGGGTGCGTTGGTGTTGAGGGAGACGCCGTTTTATCCGGAGGGGGGCGGTCAGCAGGGGGATCGGGGTGAGATTAAGGGCCCGGGATTTGGGTTTGAGGTGGTGGATACACAGCGTCCGGCGGAGGGGATTATTTTGCATGTTGGTCGGTTGCAGTATGGTCGGCCGGCGGTGGGGATGAAGGTGATGGCGGGGATTGATCGCTATCGGCGTGGACAGATGCGGCGGAACCATACGGCGACCCATTTGCTGAACGCGGCGTTGCGGGAGGTGGTTGATGGATCCATTAAACAGGCGGGTTCGTTGGTGAGTGGGGAGCGGCTGCGGTTTGATTTTAACTATTTTGAGGCGATTCCGATTGATCTGTTGCAGCGGATTGAGCAGGTGGTAAACCATGAGATCATGCGGAATACGCCGGTGGAGACGCGGGAGATGTCGTTGGCGGATGTGCAGCGGGACCGGCGTATTCAGGCGGTGTTTGATGATAAGTATGGGGAGCGGGTTCGTGTGGTGGGTGTGGGTGATTTTTCGCAAGAGCTTTGTGGGGGCACGCATGTGCAGCTGACGGGTGATATTGGATCGTTTCGAATCGTGTCGGAGAGTTCGGTGGCATCAGGGGTTCGGCGGATTGAGGCGGTGACGGGTATGGAGGCGGTTGATTGGACGGCGGAGGAGCATGAGTTGCTGATGGGGTTGAGTCAGCGGCTGAGTGTGAAGCCGTTGGAGCTGCCGGATCGGGTGATCGCATTGAGTGAGCAGTTGCGGGAGGCGGAGAAGCAGATTAAGGCTCTGCAGGCGCAGTCGGCGACGGCGCAGGTGGGAGCGTTGGTGGAGCAGGTGCAACAGGTGGGTGAGGTGCCGTTGTTGGCGGTTGATTTGGGAGAGTTGCCGATGGAGGCGTTGCGGCAGGTATTGGATCAGTTGCGGCAGCGCATGGCTTCGGGCGTGATTGTGGCGGGGAGTGCGCATGAGGGAAAAGCATGCTTTGCGGCGAGCGTATCGGATGATTGGGTGGCGCGTGGGCTTCATGCGGGTAAATTGATGGGCGAAGTGGCAGCGGTGGCGGATGGCGGCGGNGGGGGCAAACCGCAGAAGGCGCAGGCGGGGGGTAAGGATGGTAGTCGGGTGGCGGAGGCGTTAGCAGTGGCGGCTCCGTGTATTGAAAAACAGGTAACATAGGGAGTGGCAGGATGGCATTTACATTAGAGCTAGGTGAGAAGGCGCCGGATTTTCGGTTGCCGGCGACGGACGGTAATGAGTATGGACTGGAAGATTTTGTGGAGGAGACGTTGGTGCTCTTTTTCACCTGCAACCATTGTCCATATGTGACGGGNTCGGATGAGCATACGCGGTCGATTGCGGAGCGGTTTGCGGAACTGGGTGTGCGGTTTGTGGGAATCAATTCCAATAGCAAGAATACATATGCTGAGGATGATTTTGACGGGATGGTGCGTCGGATGGAGGAGCATCAGTTTCCTTGGACGTATCTCTATGATGAGTCGCAGGAAGTGGCATTGGCGTATGGTGCGTTGCGTACGCCTCATTTTTTTGTGTTCAACCGGGATCGTGAGCTGATCTATACGGGGCGCTCGATCGATACCCCGAGACATTGGCCGGATCATCAGCAGACGGATTTGATTAATGCGTTGGAGCAGCATGTGGCGGGAGAGCAGGTCACGGTTGCGAAGACCAACCCGATTGGATGTAACGTTAAGTGGGATGGTAAGGAGAAACACTGGATGCCCGCCGATGCGTGTGATCTCGTGTGATTATCTCATAGCGGTGTAAAAAAAATCCTCCCCGCAAGCGGGGAGGATTAGATGCAGTTGATATGTGGTTAGTACTATTTTATTTTACACATTGCTCACACGAGCAAAGATTGGTTACGGGCAGCGATGGGACCCTGATAGGCATTGAACGCTCACTTCTTTCANTATCCATTAACACTCTTAACATTATCGCCGTCCTTTATTTGTATACACGGTTATATATGCAGTTTAATTTATANGCAATCTTAAAAAGANTATTTTTTTCACANCGNTAAATCAACGCTTACGATCNTGCATGCNCGTTNCCTTNNGGTGGATGGTCNGATGTTTTATGAAGAAGCTGTTTGTATCGAGATGGATTTGAAACTTGTAAAGAGATAGGTAGTTGCTTTATAGATAGCCGATATAAGTAAGCAGGAGAGTAGTTATGAAGTTNTATTTGTATTTTGTTGGATGTGTTGTGGCCTTGTTGGTGACGGGTTGTGGTGTTNCTCAGGAGGAGCATGATGCTGCGGTGGCGCAATTGCAGGCGGAGCGAGTCGAGGTCGAAGAGACATTGAGTGGTAAAGTNTCTGATTTGGAGAGTGTGGTTAAGTCGGAGAAAGCGAAAAGTAAGTCGATACGCTTGGAGCTGGAGAGCACGGAGCGTAAGTTGAAAACGTCTCAGCAAAAAGTGCTTTCAGCAACGAAAGAGGCGGCGACGGCAAAGGCTAAAATTGCCTCGTTGAATAAAGAGTTGAGTCGTGCGGAGTCTGCCACCAGTCGGGTTAAGGATCAGTTGTCATCGGCGCAAGGGCAGGTGGCGAGCATCGAAACGGAACGGGATGAGTTGCAGAGCCGGTTGGATATGTTCATGAAGAATATGAGTGCACTGGATAACGGGGGTAGCCAATCGTTGCCGGATCCGGATACGTCTTTGGTTGTGGAGACGGGGGCTGGTAATGCGGATTTAGAATTCCTGCCACCGAAGGAGCAAGCGCGGGTGTTACTGGAGCGGATGAGCACGAAGTAAGGCTGCCTTGCAGATAGGTTTTGAAGAACCCGTCGGGTGATGACCCGGCGGGTTTTTTAGTCGACTTGAATGAGTGCGTGAACGGAAAGGTCGGCCAGCTTGGACCTGCCGTTTAGTGATGTGAGTTCGAGTAAAAAAGTGGCGCCGACGAGTTCAACATCGAAGTGGGTTTGGATGAGTTTATGGGCGGCAGACACGGTGCCGCCTGTGGCGAGAACATCGTCTATGAGTAGAACCCGTTGGCCGCTTTGGAGGGCATCGGTCTGCATCTCAAGTGCGTCGCTTCCGTATTCAAGATCGTAGGATTGCTGGTGTACGGTTCCGGGAAGTTTGCCGGGTTTGCGGATGAGGGTGGTTCCGCAGCCGAGGGCATAGGCGAGGGCGGCGGCGAAGAGGAAGCCGCGGGATTCGATCCCGGCAATTTGGTCGAGTTGATCGTTTTGATGATGGGTTTTGAGAGTTTCAATGGTTTCGTTAAAGTGATGGGGGCTGCTCAGTAGGGGGGCGATGTCTTTGAACTGAATGCCGGGTTTGGGGAAATCGGGGATGGTGCGGAGTGCGTCGTGTAATGTTTTCATGAGGTTCCTTTAATTGGTTGCGCGTATAATAGGGCGTATGGGTGTCGTTGCCAAGTCAGCTTCGAAATGATACGTCTACGTTATGAGATGGTTCATTTTATGGTTATTGTTGGTATCGCAGGTGCAGGCGAATGATTTTTTTGGGATTCCGATTTTGGGCGAACCGAAGGACCAGATGCATGCGATGATCCATCAGTTGATGGAGGGGGATTATAAGAAAGCACGGGGTTATTTGGAGCAGTTGAAGAAGTCTTCTCCGGCCGTTGTGGGCTCATTGA
>NZGU01000030.1 GCA_002691095.1 Kiritimatiellaceae bacterium
TTAGGGGGAAGAGGTAGGGCGTGCTCGCCGAGCGCGCCACACACAACAGGTAGGGCGTGCTCGCCGAGCGCGCCAACCCATCCGCAGAGAGGCGCGTTCGGCGAACACGCCCTACCAACACCCGTCCGCAGAGAGGCGCTTTCGGCCAACACGCCCTACCAACTGCGATAAACCCCCATTCCCCATTTCTGAAAGTATTCCAGTTTACAAGCGATACCATTTCAGTACATTTTGATCACTTAACTACTAGCTAAACAGGAGAAAAAAAATGGTTACCATTGGACAAGCAGTACCGGACTTCACCATGCCGGCCTATCACAACGACGAAATCATCGACATCAAACTTTCCGACTACAAAGGTAAATGGGTCGTTCTTCTATTCTACCCAGCCGACTTCACCTTTGTCTGCCCAACCGAGTTAGAAGATGCCGCCAAGCTCTACGAAAAGTTTCAGGCACTCGGCGCCGAGATCATCAGCGTCAGCACCGACACACCCTTTGTGCACAAAGCCTGGCACGATCATTCCGACGCCATCGGCACGGTTGCCTATCCCATGGGCGCTGATCCCACCGGAGACGTCAGCAAACTCTTCAATGTTTATATCGACGGCGAAGGCGTCGCACTCCGCGGCACCTTCATCATCGACCCCGACGGCGTACTGAAAACATCCGAAGTGCACGATCTCGGCATTGGCCGCAGTGCAGCCGAAGCCCTTCGCAAGCTCGAAGCCGCCTGTTTTGTACGTGAGCACGGCGATCAGGTTTGCCCCGCCAACTGGACCCCCGGTGGCGACACCCTCACGCCCGGCCTCGACCTCGTCGGCAAAATCTAATCGAATCTTTTTTCGGTTTCAAAAGGTGCTTCCATCCGAAGCACCTTTTTTTGTTTCTAAGATCGATCACCCATTCCTAACGCGCCTTCTGCGGATCGGGGGTAGGGCGTGTTCGCCGAACGCGCCTTCTGTGGATCGGGGGGGTTGGTAGGGCGTGTTGGCCGAACACGCCCTACCTGTTGTGGGTGATGCGATGGAATGCTATTCCTGCGGATGGACGTATCTTTTGTGGTTTGTGGTTTTGGTTTGGGTTGGGTAGGTTTGGGGCATGGATGCGGGTATACAGGATGTGATTGAGCGGGCGTTGGCGGAGGATTTGGGGCCGGAGGGGTTGGATGCGACGAGTGTGGCGTTGGCGTCGGATGCGGTGGGGTCGGCGGTGGTGCGGACGCGGGAGAGTTGTCGGGTAGCGGGGATGTTGGTGGCGCAGGGTGTTTTTGAGCGGGTGGATGCTAGCTTGGAGGTGGAGGTGTTGCGGGAGGATGGGTCGGATGCGGAGGCGGGGGCGTTGCTGCTGGCGGTGCGGGGGCGGGCGCAGTCGATCCTGACGGCGGAGCGGACGGCGTTGAATTTTGCGCAGCGGATGTGTGGGGTGGCGACGCTGACGCGGGCGTTTGTGCGGGCGGCGAATCGGCCGGAGATGGCGGTGCTGGATACGCGGAAGACGACGCCGGGCTGTCGGGCGCTGGAGAAGGAGGCGGTGGTGTTGGGTGGGGGGAGGAACCATCGGATGGGGTTGTTTGATGTGGTGATGATTAAGGATAATCATTTGGCGTTGTGGGGTGGGGGGTCTATCGTGGAGGCGGTGCGGCGGGCGCGGGGTCGTTTTCCGGCGTTGAAGGTTGAGGTGGAGGTGGATACGTTGGATCAGTTGCGGGAGGTGTTGGTGGCGGAACCGGATTGGGTGTTGCTGGATAATATGGGGCTGGATGAGTTGCGGGAGGCGGTGGCGTTGTGTGGGGGGATTTGTGGGACGGAGGCTTCGGGGGGGATTACGTTGGAGTCGGTGGGGGCGGTGGCGTCGACGGGGGTGGATGCGGTGTCGGTGGGGGCGTTGACGCATTCGGCGGTGGCGATTGATTTGGGATTGGATGTGGAGTGTTAGGAATGGGGAATTGCATTCCATCGCAGTTGGTTGGGCGTGTTCGCCGAACGCGCCTTTCTGCGGATGGGGGGTTGGTAGGGCGTGTTCGACGAACGCGCCTTTCTGCGGGTGTGCCTCTCTGCGAATGGGTGGCGCGCTCGGCGAGCACGCCCTACCTGTTGTGGGTGGGGTTATCTGTTGTGGGTGTTCTGTTGAGGAGTTGAGTGGATGGTTGGGGGGATTGATATTGGGAATACGAGTGCTTCGCTGGGATGGTATGGTGGGGAGCGGGTGCGGCGTGTGGTGCGTACGCCGTCGGATTTGTCGGATGCGGTGGGGGTGCGTTCGTGGCTGGACGAGGTGCGTGTGGAGCGTGTGGTGGTGGCTTCGGTGGTGCCGGGGGTGCGGGCGCGTTGGGCGGAGTTGTTGCGGGCGTCGGGGGTGGGGGATGTGTTGTGGGTGGATGATGGGTGTGAGTTGGGGGTGGGCATTGATTATCCGAAGCCGGGGCAGATTGGGGCGGATCGGTTGGCGAATGCGGCGGCGGCGGCGCGTTGGGTGGGCTTGCCGGCGGTGGTGTGTGATTTTGGTACGGCGTTGACGTTTGATGTGATTGCGCGGGAGCGGGGCTATGTGGGGGGGGTGATCTGCCCGGGGTTGCCGTTGATGTTTGATTATTTGGCGGAGAAGACGGCGTTGCTGCCGAGGTTGAAGCCGGTGCGGTCTTCGGCGGCTATTGGGCGGAGTACGGAGCAGGCGATGCGGATTGGGGCGGAGCGGGGATATCGGGGCATGGTGCGGGAAATTTTGGGGGAAATTAAGCGGGAGTTGGGGGTGCGGCGGCTGCATGTGTGTGCGACGGGGGGGCATGCGGCGTGGGTGTTGCGGGAGTCGGGGCTGGAGATGCGGGTGGAGAAACATTTGACGTTGCTGGGGATTGGGCGAATTTCTGATCTGAATGGGTGAGAGGGTTGTTGAATAGGCTTCCTATTTGGTGCGGGGTTGTTAGGTTGGGGTTGGAGAGGGTTTTTTTATGAGCAATGCGCATAGTGTTATTAATCAGTTGATTCAGTTGCAGGATTTGGTGGCGGCGAAAATGCAGAAGAAGGTGTCGATGCCGAATGCTCGGTTGGAGGAGCTGGAGAAGTCGATCCAGGCGTTGAGTGCGGATTTGGTGCCGGCGGTGAAGACGCATATTAACCGTTTGCTGCAGAAGAGCCCGGAGGCGGTGGTGCCGGTGGTGAATGGAAATTGTTCGGGCTGCGGTATGGGGCTGACGAAGAGTTTGATTCAGGCGGTGGTGAAGGCGGAGCTGTTGACGCGGTGCAATAATTGTACGCGGTTTTTATATGATCCGGTGGAGGTGGTGGAGCGGAACCGGGTGACTCGCCAGCTGGGTGAGGCGCAGAAGAAGGGGATTGATCGGTATAGTTCGCCGTTGTTAATGGTGACGCCGCTGAAGGGGTCGACGCCGGAGGAGGTTTTGGGGGAGTTGTGTGAGCGGATGGCGGAGAATGGATTTGTGCAGGATGCGTCGCAGTTGCAGGAGCTGGCGTTGCAGCGGGAGGCGATTGTGAGCACGGCGGTGGATAATGGTTTGGCGTTTCCGCATGTTCGGGGGGTGGAGGGCGGGGGCTTGGCGATGGCGGTGGGTATTAGCAAGAAGGGTGTTAAGTTTGGTGGGCCGGGCCGTTCGTTGACGCGTATCTTTTTCTTTGTGGTGATTCCGACGGCTACGAGTGCGTTTTATCTGAAGTTGATCGCGGGGCTTTCGCGGACGTTTCGGGAGAAGGGGGCGCGGGATGAGTTGCTGGCGGTGGCAGATGAGAAGGCGTTGTGGAAATGTTTGATGAAGTTGACGCGCAAAACCTTTCAGGGTTAGTGAAGGGCGGGGCTTCGATCTATGAGGCGGCGGCGGTGGAGGCGTTGCGGCGTGCGGGGGCGGTGCAGCCGGAGGTGTTGAGGCAGTTTCGTAATGCGTTGTGTAAGCATTCGTCGGGGTGGGAGGAGGCGTTGGCGGTGCTGCCGGGGGAGGTTCGGGGGGCTTTTCGGGAGGGGTTGGTGCCGGAGGTGTTGACGGTGCATGAGGCGCGGGCTTCGGAGATTGATGGGGCGGAGAAGTTGGTGTTTCGGACGGGGGATGATCATTTGATTGAGAGTGTGATTCTTAAGCCGGAGAGTGGGCGGACGGCGTTGTGTATTTCTTCTCAGGTGGGGTGTGCGTGTTATTGTAGTTTTTGTGCGACGGGTTTGATGGGGTTTTCTCGGAATTTGAGTGTGGCGGAGATATTGGATCAGGTGCGGTTGGTGAATCGGCGGTTGAGGGGGGAGGGGCGTTCGGTTCGTAATGTGGTGTTTAGGGGGATGGGGGAGCCGTTGTTGAATCAGGCGGCGGTGTTTGAGGCGGCGGAGCGGCTGGTGGATCCGGCGTGGTTTAATCTTTCGGGGGCGCATGTGACGATTTCGACGGTGGGGATTGCGCCGGGGATGCGGGCGTTTGCGGAGCGGTTGCCGGGCTGTCGGTTGGCGTTGAGTTTGCATTCGGCGCGGCAGGAGGTGCGGGAGCGGTTGATGCCGCAGGCGAGGAGTTATCCGTTGGAGGTGTTGCGGGCGGCTTTGGTGGAGGCGGCGCGGTCGGGGACGGTGATGATTGAGTATTTGATGTTGGCGGGGGTGACGGATGGGGAGGAGGATTTGCGGGCGTTGGTGGCATTTGTTGGTGATTTGCCGGTCCATGTTAATTTGATTCCGTTTAATTCGTTTACTGGGTGTAATCTGGAGGGCTCTTCGGTGGCTGTTCGGCAGGGTTTTGCTGATAAATTGAAAAGTTTGGGGTTGTCGGTGACGCTTAGGCGTTCATTAGGGGTGGATATTATGGCTGCGTGTGGTCAGTTGGTGCAGCATAAGCTTAAAATGGATTAATATTTCGTTCTATTTTTGGTCTATACTGGGTAACAAGGTTCCTGATAGGTAAAATTTCGTAAAAATTAATTGATTGGGGTTATTATTTTACGGATTAAGTCTCTATTTTTGGTGTTTAAAATCTGTTAAGAAACATTTGACATCGTTTTCAACATCTATATGGTGCACGTATTGAAGATTAGGAGCAGAAGAGATGCCAAATAAAATTGAAGAAGGTGGCCAGGCGCTGGTGAAGTGTTTGGAGAATGAGGGCGTTGAGTATATCTTTGGATATTCGGGGGGCGCGGCGATTCCGATTTTTGATGCGTTGGTGACGACGGAGAATAATATTGAGTTTGTTTTGGTGCGGCATGAGCAGGGTGCGGTGCATATGGCGGATGGGTATGCGCGGGCAACGGGGAAACCGGCGGTGGTTTTGGTGACGAGTGGTCCGGGGGCGACGAATACGTTGACGGGTATTATGACGGCTCATATGGATTCGGTTCCGATGATTGTGGTTTCGGGGCAGGCGGTTTCGTGGATGCTGGGGAAGGATGCGTTTCAGGAGGCGGATATTTTTGGGATTACGATGCCGGTGGTGAAGCATTCGTATTTGGTGAGGGAGACGAATGATATTCCGCGGGTGACGCGGGAGGCGTTCCATATTGCGACGACGGGTCGACCGGGGCCGGTGTTGATTGATATTCCGAAGGATGTGAGTGCGGGGCCGTTTTCGGGTGACTTGCGCGCGGAGATGGATTTGCCGGGTTATACGCTGAATAGTGAGGTGGATAACGATACGGTTTTGCAGATTGCGGAGGCGATTGCGAAGGCGGAGCGTCCGTTGATTTTGGCGGGGCATGGGGCGATGATTGCGCAGGCGGATGATGAGTTGCGGGCGTTGGCGGAGAAGACGAATATACCGGTGACTTCGACGTTGCTGGGTAAGGGTATTTTCCCGGAGTCGCATCGGTTGTCGTTGGGTATGCTGGGGATGCATGGTACGGCGTATGCGAACAAGGCGGTGTGTGAGTGCGATATGATCTTGAACATTGGTTCGCGGTTTGATGATCGTATTTTGGGGCAGCCGGATCAGTTCTGCCGGAATGCGACGATTATTCATATCGATATTGATGCGGCGGAAGTGGGTAAGATGATTCAGCCGCAGATTACGTGTGTGGCGGATGCGAAGGTGGCGCTGACGGAGCTGATTAAGCATGTGCCGACGAAGGATCATGTGGCGTGGAATAAGCATTTGGATGGGTATCGGAAGGCGTATCCGCTGAAGTTTAAGCGGCAGGGTGGCTTGAAGATGCAGCATGTGATTGATGAGTTTTATAAGCAGACGGAGGGGCGTGCGTGCGTTTCGACGGATGTGGGGCAGCATCAGATGTGGGCGGCGCAGTTTTATAAGAACGAGAGTCGGTATGATTGGCTGAGCTCGGGGGGCGCGGGGACGATGGGCTTTGGTTTTCCGGCGTCTATTGGGGCGGCGTTTGGTCGGCGGGATGATATCCATATCTGTTTTGTGGGCGATGGGGGTTTTCAGATGACGTTTTTTGAGCTGGCGACGGCGGCGATTCATAAGCTGCCGGTGAAGATTGTGGTGTTGAACAATCACTATCTGGGTATGGTGCGGCAGTGGCAGGAGTTGTTTTATGAGGATCGGATGAGTGGCGTGGATCTGGAGGGGAATCCGGATTTTGTGAAGCTGGCGGAGTCGTTCGGTGTGAAGGGCTTTAATTTGCGGCGGCCGGGGGATGTGAAGCGGGTGGTGGAGACGGCGCTGGCTTATAACGAGGGGCCGTGTTTGATTAATTGTGAGGTGGAGAAGACGGATAATGTCTATCCGATGGTTCCGGCGGGCGCGGCGCTGGAGGCGATGCTGGTGGAGGCACCGACGCGGAAGATGGAGAAACCGACGGGTTCGACCTAGGAAGAGAGGCTATGATGCAGCATGAGAAGGAGATCCACACGGTGAGTGTGTATGTTTCGAATAAGCCGGGGGCACTGGCGCGGATTGCGCAGGTGTTTTCGCGGCGGGGCTATAATATTGAGTCGTTGGTGGTTTCGCCGGCGTTTGATGGGCATTTTTCGCGGATGACGATTGGGTGCAGTGGAAGCGCGGAGGGTTTGGATCAGATTATTAAGCAGGTGGATAAGCTGGTGGATGTGCTGCGTTGTATTGATCATACAAATGATGGCTCGGTGGTGAAGGAGATGGGGCTGATTAAGCTGGAGGTGAGTAGCGATGATCGGTCGGAGGCGTTGCAGATTGCGGAGCATTATGGCTGCAAGACGATTGATTTGACGGATCAGTCGATGATTATTCAGGTGGTGGGGAATCCGGATAAGATTGATGCGTTGGAGAAGATGATTGGTAAGTTCCGGATTGTGGAGCTGGTGCGGACGGGTAAGGTGGTGATGAGCCGGGGAAATGAGCGGACGTAGGGTATCGTTGATTGAGGTGTATGCAAAAAGGGATGCTGGTGAGGGCATCCCTTTTTTGCGTTCTGTGTCGGGTGGGCGTTAGTCGATTTTAGTAAAGTTGGTGAAGTATGTTTTGTTGCGGCGCATTAGGCCCAAAGCGCCTGCACTACCAACGATGAGAAGGGCGCTGGCGGGTTCGGGAATGACGTCTCCCATGATGGAGATGTTGTCGAAATATACATCAGCTTCTGAGCCTGCAAATGCTGCTGTGGCGACAGATATTTCAAAAGAGATTCCGTCGCTAACGATGGGACCTAGGGTGAAGGTGTTGCTGTATGTGTTCCAAACAGATGGGTCGGGATCTAAGGTCGCTATATTGAATCGATCCGATTTGCTGACAGGTCCGGCGGTTGTTTCTGAAAACAAGCCCAAATTGATGACGGCTCCGGGACCGAGTGTTCCTCTGTAATCAAATGTGAGGGTAACGTTATCATTAGCGGTTAGTAGACCGCCTTGAATACGCTCTTGTTTGATGACTGAACCTGACCCTGCGGTAGTGTTGTTGATTCTTAATACACCTGCGCTGATGGATTGTGCTCCTATGTTTTGAAACTGCATCCAGTCTGTGAAATCACCGGTTTCAAAGTCGCCGTTGGAAATTAATTCCATGATGGTTCCGTTGGCGGTGGGGAGTATGATGGCTGATCCGATGAGGAGGGNCGTGAGAGTTTTTCGTATATGCATGTTTCGCTCCTTGTTTCTATNGTTGANNAGTGAGAGCGAGACTGCGTTGTTAAGTAGTAAACTTTTTATTNTTTATACTATCTATATACTAGTTGCAAGAGATAATTTTTATAAAAAATGGGAGGGTTTGGGAATNGGGAATGGGGAATTGCATTCCATCGCTTTTATTCTTTGCGGGTGGGGGGTTGGTAGGGCGTGTTCGCCGAACGCGCCTTTCTGCGGATGTGNNTCNNNNCGNNNGGGTGGCGCGCTCGGCGAGNACGCCCTACCTTTTGGGGGTGGGTGGGACGTTCGGGTGGCTCTATCTTTTGNGTGGGGATTAGGGTTTGCGTTTGAGGATGAGGGCGGTGCGGGCGGGGATGTAGAGTTGTAGTTGGTGGGTGTCGTTGGGGGTGGGGTGGGTGGNGTGGGGTTTGGGGTTTTGGAGGATGTCGTGTCCGCCGTAGGCGGGGTCGTCGGTGTTGAGGAGGGGGGTGTAGGTTCCGGGGGGGACGTTGAGTGTGTAGTCGGGTTGGGATTGGGTGGGGTGGAAGTTGAAGCAGCNGAGGAGGTCGCCGCGTTGGAGGGCGATGATTTTGTTGTCTTCGTGTATGTGGAGGAGCTGGGGTTCGTGTTTGAAGAGGTGGGCTTTTTGGAGGGTGTGGAGCATGGTTTGGTCGAAGGTGGCGAGTTGGTGGAATTTGAGGTCGGGGTTGTCGCGGAGGGACCATTGGCGGCGGGCGTAGTGGTGGGTCCATTCGTTGCCTTCGCGGGGGAAGTCGATCCATTCGGGGTGTCCGAATTCGTTGCCCATGAAGTTGAGGTATCCGTGGTGGGCGGTGAGGAGGGTGAGCAGGCGGGCCATTTTGTGGAGGGCGATGCCGCGGTCGACGGTGAGGTTGCGGGCGGAGGCGTGCATGTTGAAGTACATCTCTTTGTCGATGAGTTCGAAGATGAAGGTTTTGCCGCCGACGAGGGCTTGGTCGTGGGATTCGAGGTAGGAGAGGGTGTGTTCTTCGGGTCGGTGGGTGGTGAGTTCGTGGTAGAGCCAGCCGAGGTTCCAGGCTTCGTCGGGGATGTCGTTGGCGAGTTTGAACCAGGTGTCGGGAATGCCCATGGCGAGGCGGAAGTTGAAGCCGCAGCCGCCTTCTTTTTCGGAGGCGCCGAGGCCGGGGAGGCCGGAGACGTCTTCGGCGATGGTGATGGCGTGGGGGCGAATGGTGTGGATGAGTTTGTTGGCGAGGGCNAGGTAGGCGAGGGCGTCGAGATCGAGGGAGCCGTCGAAGTAGGCGGAGGGGTCGTTGAAGGAGGCGCCGAGGCCGCGGTGGTGGTAGAGCATGCTGGTGACGCCGTCGAAGCGGAAGCCGTCGAGGTTGAATTCGTCGATCCAGTAGCGGGCGTTGGAGAGGAGGAAGTGGAGNACTTCGGGTTTNCCGTAGTCGAAGCAGCGGGAGTCCCAGGCGGGGTGGTGGCCGCGTTCGCCGGCGTGGAAGTATTGGTAGGGGGTGCCGTCGAAGCGGGAGAGGCCTTCGGCTTCGTTTTTGACGGCGTGGGAGTGGACGAGGTCGATGATGACGGCGATGCCGGCTTGGTGGCAGGTGTCGATGAGTAGTTTGAGTTCTTCGGGGGTTCCNAAGCGGGAGGAGGCGGCGAAGAAGCTGGAGATGTGGTAGCCGAAGGAGGCGTAGTAGGGGTGTTCGATGATGCCCATGATTTGGAGGGTGTTGTAGCCGGCTGTGATGATGCGGGGGAGGGNGTGTTCGCGGAATTCGGTGTAGGTTCCGATTTTGGGTTCTTCTTGGGCCATGCCGATGTGGGTTTCATAGATGATGGGGTTTTGGATGCGTTTTTTGGGGTGGGGTTGTTGCCATTGGTAGGGTTGGGGGGGGTGCCAGACTTGGGCGGAGAAGATGTGGGTTTGGGGGTCTTGGACGGTGCGGCGTGCGTAGGCGGGGATGCGTTGGGCGTCGCCGCCGGGCCAGAAGATGTGGAGTTTGTATAGGTCTTGGTGTTGGATGGTTTCGAGGGGGAGTTCGATTTCCCAGACGCCGGGTTGGTCGCCGTAGTTGAGGGCGAAGGTTTCTTGTAGGTTCCAGTTGGTGAAGTCGCCGATGAGGTATAGGGCGGTGGCGTTGGGGGCCCATTCGCGGAAGATCCATTTGCCGTTGCGTTGGTGGAGGCCGAAGTATTCGTGTGCGTTGGCGAATTGGTCGAGGTTTTGGGTGTTTTGGGTGAGGCGTTTTTCGAGGTCGTGGATGTGGTCGGCGCGTTGTTTGAGTTGGGNGGCGTANGGGTGGAGTTGGGGGTCTTGTTTTAGTTTGGTTCGTTTGGTGCGGCTCATGATGGGCCCTCATGTTGGTTGGGGTCGAAGTGTTCTTGGACGAGGGGGCGTTGGAGCATTTTTTGATAGATGTCGATGTAGCCTTGGGCGGTGACGGTGGGGTTAAAGCGTTGTTGGCTTTCGGTCATGATGCGGGTGATGTGGCGTGCTTTGGTTTGGGGGGGGAGGCGGTGGAATTGCATGGCTTGGTCGATGGCCCAGCTGAGGCCGCCGGTGTCGTAGGTGTTGAAGCGGAAGCCGTTGCCGGTGTTGTTTTTGAGGTTGAGGGGGGTGATGGAGTCGTGGAGGCCGCCGGTGTTGCGGACGATGGGGAGGGAGCCGTATAGGGCGGCGGTCATTTGGGGGAGGCCGCAGGGTTCGAAGAGGGAGGGCATGAGCATGAAGTCGGAGGCGGCGAAGGCTTGGTGGGAGAGGGTTTCGTCGAAGTTGCAGACGGCGATGCGGGTGTTGAGTTGGTGGTGGTGGGTGATGTCGTGGAAGGTGGATTGGTAGGCGCCGTTGGCGACGAAGCAGATTTGGAAGTTGTCGGTCCAGTAGCGGTCGACGAGGTGGAAGAGCATGTTGGCGAGGAGTTGGCAGCCTTTTTGGATGGGGTCGAGGCGGGAGGGCCAGAAGAAGAGGGGGGCGTTGGGGTTGGNGTCGAGNCCGAGGCGTTCTTGGAGTTGGGTTTTGTGATGTTGTTTGGCTTGGGGGTGGGTTTGTGGGGTGTAGGGTTGGAGGAGGTGGGGGTCGGTGGTGGGGTTGAGGGTGGGGTCGGGTGCGTTGAGGATGCCGGTGGCGCAGCCGGCGTGGTGTTTGGCGCTGACTTCGGCTTGTATGTTGGGGGGGACGAAGTCGTGTTGGTTGTTGACGATTTCGCGGAGGAAGGTGGGGCTGACGGTGTTGATGAAGTGGGAGGCGAAGAGGCCGCTGCAGAGGAAGTCGACGGGGTTTTGGNTGCGGCTTTGTTCGTAGTTGTGGGGGGGGGATTGGTAGTAGAGGTTGCTCCAGAATTCGGCGGCGTCGATGCCGCTTTCTTCGATGGTTTCGAGGGTGGTTTTGACGGTGTGGATGTTGTGGAAGGTGAAGAGGCTGGGGATGCCGAGGGCGCGGGCTTCGGCGGGGATGAGGCCGGTCATCCAGTCGTTGCAGTGGATGAGGTCGGGTTTGACGGTGGGGATGATGTTGTTGATGATTTCGCGTTGGAAGGCGAGGGCGATTTTGAGGTCGATGGCGTTGGTGTTGGTGTAGACGCGGTCTTGGTAGTAGAAGATGCGGTCTTCGGCGAGGTGGATGCGGTCTTGGGGGAGTTTGCTTTTGTAGATGAGGAGTTCGTCGTTGATGAAGCTGCCGATGTCGANGTGGAACATTTTGCGGTAGTGGGGTAGGGCGACGTGGACGTCGGCGCCGAGTTCGTGGAGGGCGGAGACGAGGGAGGCGGAGACGTCGGCGAGGCCGCCGGCTTTNGCGGAGAGTTGGTTGGACATGTTGCCCATGCCGTGGGGGAGATAGGTGATTTCGGGGGTGACGATTAGAATCCGGGGATTTTTCGTGTTTTTAATTTCAGTAGGCACGGNTTTTTTTTTTACGNTACTAAAAGTGAAACAGGATGTGGGGGGGAGTGCAAGGGAAAGGTGGGGTGGATTATGGGGTTTGTGGGTCGGGTTGGGTTTGGAGCCAGACGCGGAAGAGTTCGGTGACGCCCCATGCTTGGGCGGGGCAGCCGCGTTGGGTGTGGGGGGCGTTGCCGTCGAGGATTTCGGGGAGCTGGCCGATGCAGCCGTTTTCGAGGAGGTGGGTGGCGGAGGAGAGGAGGGCGCGGGCGTGGGGTTTGGCGTGGGGGCCGTGGGTGAGGAGGAGGGCTTCGGCGTAGGAGGGGAAGGGCCAGGTCCAGGCGGTGCCGTTGTGGTAGGCGGGTTTGCGTTGGGTGTCTTCGTTGCCGGTGTAGGTGCCTTGATAGGGGTGGTCGGGGTTGTTGAGGAGTTGGTGGTGGTGGTGAATGGGGGCGGGGGGGNGGATGGGTTGGTCGGCGAGGCTGCGGATGGCGCCGGGGATGAGGAGTTTTTGGGTGGCGTGGAGGAGGTCGGTTTGGAGGGGGAGGTCGTGGAGGGCGTGGAGGGTGATGGTGAGGAGTTGGTTGGGGCGGAGGGCGTTGTCGGGGGTGGCTTGTGCGGCGGGGGTGCCGGGGGTGGCGATGAGGTTGTCGGCGAGGTAGCGTTGGTTGTNGTGTTGAATGGGGTAGAGGGTTTGGATGGAGTGGGCGACGGTGTCGGCGAGGGTTTTCCATTGGGGGTCTTGGGTGTGGTGGTGGAGGAGGTTGAGGGCGGCGTGCCAGAGGGCTTGGATTTCGATGGGGTAGCCTTGGCGGGGGGTGCCGGCGGGGTAGTTGGTGTCCATCCAGGTGAAGTGGGGGGGGGAGAAGATGAGGGCGGATGGGGGGTCCATGTGGATGCCGTTTTCGGTGCCGTTGATGTAGGCGTTGGCGATGGAGATGAGGACGTGGAGGAGGGGGCGTCCGTTGCAGTCGGTTTGGAGGAGGTGGGGGGTTGTTTGGGTTTGGAGGAGGTCGTGGGTGGCGGTGAAGAGCCAGAGGGGGGCGTCGGAGGTTTCGCGGTTGGCGTGGTCTTCGCCGGAGATCATGTTGGGGAGGGTGCCGTTGCGTTCGAGGCTGGCGAAGGCGATGAGGATGTCTTGGGCTTGTTGGTGGCGGCCGGCGGCGATGATGCCGCGTAGGCAGATGAGGGTGTCGCGACCCCAGTCGAGGAACCAGGGGTAGCCGGCGATGACGGTTTGGAGTTGCTGGCGTTGGACGATGAAGGCTTCGATGGCGGTTTGGAGGCATTGGTGGATGGGTTGGGGTTGGGGTTCTTGGAGGGGGANGGGGTCGAAGTGGGTGGTNGGGTTGAGGGTGGCGTGGAGGGTGGCGGGTTGGTTGGGGGGGAGGGGGAGGGTGAAGTAGCCGGGGCTGAAGAGGTCGGTGGTGCCGTCGGTTTGGCGTTGTTGGTCGATGGGGTGTGGGTGTTGGTAGTACCATTCGGGGTCGGGTTGGAAGGTGCTGTTGGGGAGGGTGAGGTGGAGTTGGCGGTTGGGGTGGGGGGTGAAGGTGAGGCCGTGGGGGTGGGGTTGGATGGAGGAGGGGAAGTGGGTTTCGGGGCCGGTGTGGGCGTGGGTGGTGGCGTGGTTGGGGCGGTCTTCGAGGTCGGGGCGGAGGATGAGGGTGATGGGTTGGTTGGGGGGGAGTTCTTCGGGGTGTTGGGTGGGGGTTCGGCGTTCGAGGCGGAGTTCGATGGCGTTTTCGGTGGGGTGCATGCGGAGGGTGAGGGTGAGGGGGAGGGTGTAGCCTTGGCCGACGGGGGCGTTGAAGTGCCAGTATATGGAGTGGGGGTTGGGGAGGGTGCCGAAGTGGGTTTGGCAGGCGTGTGTGAGTTCGGTGGAGAAGCCTTGGCGTTGAACCCAGATGCGGCAGCGGGTGAGGAGGGTGTGGCGGTCGACGGGGAGGTGGGGGTGTAGGTTGGCTTGGAGGAGGGCGTCGTATTTGCTTTGGAGGGAGCCCCAGGCGCTGCGTACTTGAGCGAGGGTGCCGCGTTGGTTGGTGCAGATGGCGAGGCGTTGGTCGGGTTGGGTGGGGTTGGTGCGGAAGAGGGTTTGGATGTGGGGGTGGTGGTTGTGGGTGAGTTGGAGGAGGGGGGTGGTGGTGCGTTGGGTGTGGTTGGGGTGGAAGTGGATGAGGTGGAGGTTGAGGTGTTGATGGGCGGATTGGGTTTGGAGGGGGGGGATGATGAGGGCGTGGCTGCCGGTGTGGAGGGGGAATGATTTTTCGTGTTTGCGGGTGGTGTTTTGTTGGTGGATTTCGCAGATGAAGGGGTGGGGTGCTTGGACGAGGAGGGCGTGTGCGGGGGGGATCATGACGGTTCGGTTTTGGTCGTGGGGGGCGTTCCATTGGACGATGCGGGCGGGCTGGGTGAGGTTGTGGGCGTAGGCGAGGGGGTCTTGGCGGAAGGCTTCGAGGTTGGGTTGGGGGGGGATGTTCATGAGTTCGGTGAGGTGGGTGAGGTGGGCGGTGAGGCGTTGGTTTTCGGCGTGGGGGGAGCCGGTGTAGGGGGTTTGGAGGCGTTGTTCGAGTTGGGTGCGCCAGGTGGGGGTGTCGGTTTGGCAGCGAATTTCGCCGGGTTGTAGGGGGGTGCTGGGGTCGGTTTCGGCGAGGAGGTTGGTGTGTAGTTTTTTGAAGCGGTGGGGGATGAGGTTGGGTTGTTGGAGGTCGAGGTTGGCGAGGATGAGGAGGCGGTGTTTTTGGGTGGCGTCTTGGCGGAGGATGGCGATGATGTTGCCGGTGCTTTGGGTGACGATGCGGAGGGTGGCGTGGGGGTGAAAGGCGGGGTGGATTTCGAGGAGGGCGTGGAGGCGGCGGATCCAGTCGACTTGGTTGGGGGTGTTGCCCCAGTTGAGGCTGTGGGCGTTGTGTACGTTGATTTGTTGGGTGGCGTACCATTCGAGTCCGTTGGAGAAGCCGAAGGCGCCGTTGAGGGAGGTGAGGGCGCAGAGGGCGGTGCGGAGGCGGGCGAAGGTGGGGGAGGTGGCGGCGAGGCGGGCGTTGTCGTGGGTTTCGGCGAAGTGGATGAGGTTGCCTTTGGTGCTGGCGGTGTGGAGGCTGGGGGGGAGGTAGTGTTCGAGTTGTTGGCGGTCGTGGTTTTGGAAGATTTCGGAGTAGGCCCAGTTCATGCCGGCGGTGTCGAGGAGTTGTTCGGTGATGGCGGGATCGCCGCCGAGGCCTTCGAGCATGAAGATGGTTTGGGGGTATTGGAGGCGGACTTTGGCGATGATGTATTCCCAGGCGGGGGCGGGGATTTTGTAGCCGGCGTCGCAGCGGAAGCCGTCGACGCCGTGTTTGCACCAGAAGAGGAAGACGTTGGCCATGTAGGTCCAGAGGTCGCGGTTGGTGAAGTCTAGTTTGGAGAGGTCTTCCCAGAGGATGCCCCAGGCGCCGGGGGATTTGAAGGTGTCGTCGGTGGGGTTGCGGGCGAACCATTCGGGGTGGTGGTTTTGGAGGTGGGATGCCCAGCCGGTGTGGTTGATGGGCATGTCGAGGTAGAGGCGGGCGTTGCGGCGGTGGATGGCGTCGACGAGTTCTTGGAATTGGTCGAGGGGTGTGGTGGCGCGGTCGAATTGGGCGAGGGCGGGGTCGATGGCCATGAGGTCGAGGGCGGCGAAGGGGCTGCCGTAGCGGCCCATGCGGGCGTAGGTGGTGGGGGTGGGGTGGATGGGGAGGAGTTGGATGATGTGGCAGCGGAGGTGGCCGATGATGAAGTCGAGTTGGTCGATGAGGTCGCGGAAGGTGCCGGAGGGGGGGAGGACGGTGTAGGCGGCTTGGTCGAGTTGGTCGAGGGCGGCTTGGTGTTGGGGTTGAACGGCGTCGGTGGTGAGGGCGGGGCCGAAGAGGCGGACGAAGGCGGTGTAGAGGGTGTTGTTGGAGACGGTTTCGGGGGGTTCGACTTTGATGATGGTGTTGTGTCCGGTGGNCCAGNGGAGGGTGCCNTTGGGATCGCGGAGGTAGGTTTTNGCTTCGAAGCGGCCGATGTGGGTGAGGGGTAGGGTGAGGGTCCAGGTGCCGTTGGGTTGGGGGTGCATGGGAAGGTCGTGCCAGTCGCGGTCGAGGGGGGGGAGGCCTTCTTCGGCGTGGCGGATGATTTCTTGGAGGCGGATGTGGCCGCGGTCGAGGTTGGTGCGGAGATAGGCGGTGCCGGTGAGGTGAGGGGGGAGTGTGATGGTGAAGTGGAGGGTGTCACCGCTGTAGCGGATGAGGTGTTGGTCGAGGGGTGGATGTTGTTCAATATTCATGGTTTTTGTGACCGGTGNTTGTTTGCATCTCGGTGGNTATGGTGGGGGGTTGGGGTGCTTGTGACAAGCGCCTTTGCAGGAAAGATGATGGATGCTGTTCAATTGGTTAGTTGATGGGGAGTGGTTTGTTGGGCTACGATTGTGTCCNATTATGGAGATTANTGTATGAGAGCGTGGATTGTGGGGTTGTTGTTGGGTGTGGGGGTGAGTGGGATTGAGGGGGCGCAGCTGCCGCGTGAGCCTTGGGTTGATCTGTTTGATGGGGAGAGTTTGGCGGGGTGGGTTTCGAGGGGGGGGGAGGCTACGTTTGAGGTGGTGGATGGTGTTTTGGTGGGAACGGCGGTGCCTCATTCGCCGAATACGTTTTTGTGTACGGAGGGGATGTATGCTGATTTTGTGTTGGAGTTGGAGTTTTGGGTGGATCCGGTGTTGAATTCGGGTGTGCAGATTCGGTCGGCGAGTCGGGCGGATTATAAGGAGGGTCGGGTGCATGGGTATCAGGTTGAGATTGATCCTTCTGCGCGGGCGTGGAGTGGGGGTGTGTTTGAGGAGGGGGCTCGNGGGTGGTTGTATAATTTGNTGGAGAATCCGGCGGCGCAGGCGGCGTTTCGGGCGGGGGGTTGGAATCATTNTCGTATTGAGGCGATTGGGGATTCGATTAGGACGTGGATTAATGGGGTGCCGGCGGCGCATTTGATTGATGATCGGAGTGCGGCGGGTTTTATTGGGTTGCAGGTGCATGGGGTGGGTGGAAATCGTGAGCGAATTGGGAGTCAGGTGCGGTGGCGGAATATTCGTATTATTGCGGAGGATGCGGGGGCGTATGCGCGCCCGATTTCGTTGGTGGGGCGGCCGAAACATAATACGTTATCGCCGGAGGAGCGGGCGAGTGGGTGGCGGATGTTGTGGGATGGTAAGACGACGAAGGGCTGGCGGGGGGCGAAGCGGGCTGATTTTCCGCCGGTGGGGTGGGAGATGGAGTCGCGTCGGGGATATGATGGGGTGTTGCGGGTGTTGTCGAGTGGGGGGGGGGAGTCTCGGAATGGGGGCGATATTGTGACGGAGGAGGCGTTTGAGAATTTTGAGTTGTCGCTGGAGTTTAAGTTGAGTGAGGGGGCGAATAGCGGGATTAAGTATTATGTGGATACGGAGTTGAACAAGGGGGTGGGTTCGGCGATTGGGTTGGAGTATCAGTTGTTGGATGATGCGAGACATCCGGATGCAAAGAAGGGGAATCATGCGGGGTCGCGTACGTTGGCTTCGCTGTATGATTTGATGGAGGCGGATCCGGCGAAGATGGTGAAACCGGTGGGGGAGTGGAATCGGGCGTATATTCGGTCGGTTGGTAACGAGGTGGAGCATTGGTTGAATGGCCGGAAGGTGTTGAGTTATGTGCGTAAGAGTGCGGAGTTCCGGGCACGGGTTGCGCGGAGTAAGTATGCGAAGTGGGATCGGTTTGGGGAGCGGGATGCGGGATTGATTTTGTTGCAGGATCATGGGGATTTAGTTGAGTTTCGTAATATTAAAATGAAGCGTTATTAGGAGGTAGTGGGATGAGTTTTGATCGGAGAAACGTGTTGAAGCGGGGCGTGGTTGGAGTGGCGGGTGTGGCGGTGGCGAGCCATCATGCGCGGGCGGCATCGGCGAAGAGTTATGGGCGGATTATGGGTTCGAATGAGCGGATTCATGTGGCGGTTCAGGGGCTGGGGGGTCGGGGCCGTTCGTTTGCGGGTTCGATTGGTAATCCGGCGAATAATGCGGAGTTGTTGTATTTGTGTGATGTGGCGGATAGCCGGTTGGAGAAGGCGGCGAGGGTGTTTGCGGAGAAGGGCTGTTCGACTCCGGTGATGGAGAAGGATGTTCGTAATATTTTGGCAGATGAGCGTGTGGATGCGGTGATTATGGCGACGCCGGATCATTGGCATGCACCGGGTGCTTGTATGGCGATGGCGGCGGGTAAGCATGTTTATGTGGAGAAGCCTTGTAGTCATAATATGCATGAGAATGAGCTGATTGTTCAGTTTCGGGATCATTACAAGTGTGTGGTGCAGATGGGCAATCAGCAGCGTTCTTCGTTGGAGACGCAGGAGATTATTCGGGCGCTTCATGAGGGCTTAATTGGAGAGATGTATAAGGCGACTACGTTTTATGTGAATAAGCGGGGTTCTGTGCCGCGGCAGCAAGCTAAAGCGGTTCCGGCGGGGTTGGATTGGAATCTGTTTCAGGGGCCGGCGCCGCGGAAGGAGTATGTGGGAGGGGTCGAGAATTATATTTGGCATTGGTATGGCTGGGACTATGGCACGGCGGAGATGGGGAACAATGCGACGCACGAGCTGGATATTGCTCGGTGGGCGTTGGCGGTGGATTTGCCGGAGGAGGTGAGTGTGCGGTCGGGTAAGCATCAGTACATTGAGGATGGGTGGGAGATGTATGATTCGATGGAGGCGCGCTTTGAGTTTGAGGGGGGGAAGGTGATTGAGTGGGATGGACAGAGTCGGAATGGGTATCCAAAATATGGTCGGGGACGGGGTACGATTATTTATGGTGCATCGGGCTCTGTATTTGTCGATCGAAACGGATATCAGGTGTTTGGGTTGGATGGAAAGTTGGTGAGGGATAGCAAGTCGAAGGATAAAGAGGAGGGGATGGGCGTGACGGCTGGCGGTGGGATGTCTGAGCGGCATGTGCGTAATTTCTTTGCGGCGATTCGGGGGGAAGAGGCGTTGGCTTCTCCGATTGAGCAGGGGGCGGTGAGTCAGGCGATGACGCATTATGCGAATATCGCGGCGCGGACGGGCAAAAATTTTGGGGTGGATAGCAGAACGGGTCGTATCTTTGATCGGGATGCGATGCAGTTGTGGTCGCGTGAATATGAGCCGGGCTGGGAGCCGAAGATATAGAAGCGTGTGGCTTGTGATGGGGGCGCCTGAGAGAGTTTCTCTTGGGCGTTTTTTTGTTTTGAGGGGGGAGAGAATGGTGGGGGTTGGGCATTGCACCGGGCTAAGTGGGTATGCTTCACTTCTGCGCATACGTTGCGAGGGTGTAGATTTTTGCTGAGCAGCGGAGGAGAACGATATGCGAATTGTGATTATCGGTGCAGGAAATGCGGGACGACAGTTGGCGCAGCGGTTGTGCGAGGAGAAGCACAGCGTGATTATGGTGGATGCGAACGCGGAGCGGTTGGCGGAGGCGGAAGCTGGGTTGGATATTCTGTCGATTTGTGGCGAGGGTACGCATCCGGCGGTGTTGCATGAGGCGCAGGTGGAGCGGGCGGATTTGTTGATTGCGGTGACGGATCGGGATGAGGTGAATATTCTGAGCTGTTTGATGGCGCATGCGGCGGGAGCGAAGGGGAAGATTGCGCGGGTGGTGGAGCCAGCGTTTTTGGAGGAGACGGAGGCGTATGATCTGCAGCGCATGGGCATTGATCTGGTGATTAACCAGAAACAGGAGTGCGCGCATGAGGTGCATAATATGTTGATGATGCCGGGGGCGCATGAGGTATTTGATCTGTTTAACGGGCAGGTGATTGTGGCGGGATGTCGGGTAACGGCGGTGAGTCCGTTGCTGGAGCGGACGCCCGCGGAGTGCAACCGGTTGGATTTGATGCAGGAGGTGCGGGCGATTGCGATTCGGCGGGGGGATGAGTTGGTGGTGCCGCGGGGCCATACGGTGTTTGAGCAGGAGGATTTGGTTTATATTGTGGGAACGCACGCGCAGGTGGCGAACTTTTTCACATGGGTGAGTCCGGATATTAAACCGTTTGAGCGGGTGGTCATTGGTGGCGGTGGCGATTTGGGATTGATGCTCGCGCAGCATGTGGAGAAGAATTTTGATTGTGTGCTATTGGAGGTGGATGAGGCGCGCGCGTTGACCTGTGCGGCGGAGTTGGATTCGACGCTGGTGTTGCGAGCGGATGCGTTGACGGAGAGCGCGATGGAGGAGGCGGGGATTCATGAGCGGACGGCGTTTATTGCGCTGACGGGGGATGATGAGAACAATATTATGAATTGCTTGTTGGCGCAGAAGATGGGGGCGGCGTTTACGGCGACGCAGATTGCGCGAACGGATTTTGTGCCTGTGGTGGAGCAACTCTATTTGGTGAATCGGGTGGTGAGTCCGTATATTTCGACAACGCATACCATTTTGCACTGGTTGCGCTCGAAGCGGGTGCGCGCGGCGGCATTATTGCATAATTTGCCGGGCGAGCTGTTGGATATGGTGGTGGCACCGGGACATGAGATTGATGGGGTTGCGATCAAGGATATTTCGCTGCCAGAGCGATCGGTGATTGCAACCGTGTTGCGCGAGCAGGCGGTGCATACGGCGACAGGGGATCTGCAGTTGGTGGCAGGCGATCGGGTGCTGGTGTTTACGCATGCGGATGAGGTGGGGCAAATACGGACGATGTTTCAGTAGACGATGAATCGTAGAGCGGTATTTCAGTTGGTTTCGTATCTGACGCTGGTGATTGGGCTGGCGATGCTGGGCTGTGCCGGGGTGTCGTGGTTTTATCAGGAACCGCTTGCGTTGCGGTTGAGCTTGGTGAGCGCGGGTGCGTTGGCGGTGGCGTTTGCACTGTTGCTGGGCTGGTTGACTCGGGGGCCGGTAAATCTCTCGCGGCGGGATGGCTTCGGGGTGGTGACGTTCGGGTGGTTAACGGTGACGGTGTTCGGTTCGTTGCCCTATCTTTTTTCGGGGGTGATTTCGCACCCGGTGTCGGCGCTGTTTGAGACGATGTCGGGCTTTACGACGACGGGGGCTTCGGTCTTGAGCGATTTGGAATCTATTCCGCGTTCGATTCATTTTTGGCGGGCGCTGACGAATTGGTTTGGGGGGATGGGAGTACTGGTTTTGTGCGTGGCGATCCTGCCGTTTTTGGGTGTGGGTGGAATGCAGATTTTCCGGGCGGAGATGCCGGGGCCGTCGAAGGATCGGTTGACACCTCGTATTACGACGACGGCTAAGTTGTTGTGGGGAGTTTATCTGTTGTTGTCGGTGGCGGAGGCGTTGCTGCTCCGATTTGTGGGGGGCATGGGTTGGTTTGATGCGGTTTGTCACACGTTCACGACGATGGCGACCGGTGGTTTTTCGACGAGGAGTGCAAGCATCGGGGCGTTTGATAGCGCGGCGGTGGATTGGATTGTGACGTTCTTTATGTTTTTGGCGGGGATCAACTTTTCATTGCACTATCGGGCGTTGACGGGAAAGCCGGGCTATTATCTGCGGGATGCGGAGTTTCGGTTTTATGCGCTACTGTTGCTGATTGTGATCGGGGTGGTGACGGTGAATATCTATGTGGCGGGGTTGGCGCCGCTGGGGGATTCGATTCGGCAGGCGGCGTTTACAACGGTTTCGATTGTGACGACAACGGGATTTGCGACGGCGGATTTTGATCAGTGGCCGGAAGCGGTTCGAATTCTGTTGGTCGGGATGATGTTTTTTGGGGGGTGCGCCGGGTCGACGGGCGGTAGCATGAAGATTGTGCGGGTCTATATTATTGTGAAGATGATGGTGCGGGAGATAAAGGTGTTTATGCGACCCTCGGCTGTGATGCAGCCGAAACTGGGGGGCAAGCCGATTGAGCCGGTGATCATTGCGCATATCTGTGCGTTCTTTGCCATCTTTGTGTTGGTGTTTGCGTTGGGCTCTTTCATTATGACGTTTTTCACGCCGAATTTGGAGACGGCGGCCACGTCGGTGATTGCCACGTTGGGTAATATTGGGCCGGGGTTGAATGCGGTGGGAGCGACTCAAAATTATGCGGCGATTCCTCCTGTGGGGCAGGCGTTTTTGACGTTTCTGATGCTGCTCGGTCGGTTGGAGCTGTATACTGTTTTGATCCTATTTCTGCCGAGTTTCTGGAAGCGGTAGGCGGATGGAAGTGGAGCGATTATCCAAGATTATGGCGGCGCGGGGGTTGTGTTCGCGCCGCGAGGCGGATCGGTTTATTGAGCGTGGGCTGGTTCGGGTGGATGGCGTGGTGGTGGATCGATTGGGCACAAAAGTTTCGCCGGAAGCTGAGATTGTATTGAGTGAGGGGGCGGCGGCGGAACAGGCGGAGTTGGCGACGTTTTTGTTGAATAAGCCGATTGGATATGTGTCGGGGCAGCCGGAAGAGGGATATAAGGCGGCGGTTTCATTGATTAAGGGAACCTCGCAGTGGCGGGCGGATCGATCGGCGCGCACTTTTTCTGGAGATCAGTTGCGGGGAGTGGCGCCGGCGGGTCGATTGGATATTGATTCGAACGGGTTGCTGGTGCTAACGCAGGATGGGCGGGTGGCGCGGACGTTGATTGGGGAGGAGACGAGCGTGGAGAAGGAGTATCTGGTGCGGGTGCGAGGGGAGCTGGATGAGCGGGGGTTAACGCGATTGAATCATGGCTTGCAACTGGATGGGAAAGCGTTGAAGCCTGCGAAGGTGAAGTGGCAGAATCGGGATCAGTTGCGGTTTGTGTTGCGGGAGGGGAAGAAGCGGCAGATTCGGCGTATGTGCGAGTTGGTGGGACTGAAGGTGGTGGGCTTGAAGCGAATTCGCATTGGGAAGGTTGTGTTGGGAAATCTGCCAGAGGGTCAGTGGCGTTATCTGGATACGCTTGAACAATTCTAACATTAATCAGATTGTGCATCGGGCGGTGAATTGAGAGCGTATCGGCATGAGAGTTTTCCTTTTTGATATTGGTAATGTGTTGTGCAATTTCGATTTTGATCGGTTACTGAAGACGTATGAGCAGATTTCGGGAAAGCCGGTGGGGATTCATGAACCGGAGGATCAGAGGCTCTACAATGCGGTGGAGACGGGTGAGATTACCGATCAGGAGTATGTGGAGCGGATGAATGAGCGGAAGCAGATTTCGTGGGAAGTGGAGGATTTGGTGCGGGCGTGGCAGGATATTTTTTCGGCGAATGAGGTGGGTCGGTCGCTCTATTATCATGCGATTGATCAGCAGGTACCGGTGTTTACGTTGAGCAATATTGCGGAGTATCACATCAAGGCTATTAATCGTAATTGGGATAATTTGCTGGATCAGGCGACGGGTCTTTTTCTTTCGTATCAAATGGGCTATCGCAAGCCGCATCCGAAAATTTATGAGGCGACGGTAGACTATTTGAATGTGTCGCCAGAGGAGTGTTTCTTTGTTGATGACTTGCCGGAAAACGTCGAGGCGGCACGAGCGCTGGGCATAGAGGCGCACCTTTTTCTGCCCCAGCATTATGATTGCGTGGTGGAAGAGGCGAATCAATTTTTTGCGTGGGATTCGCTTGCGGTTGCGTCGTCGGATTAGGCCTCGCTGAGTAGATCATTGAGCCGTGTGGTGAAGGCGGCTGGATCTTTGAGTTTGGCACCCGAAGCGAGTACGGCCTGATCGTGGAGCAGATGCGTGAGGGCTTCCGCTTTGGAATCGTTAGCAGCATGTAGTGCTTGTACTTTCTGGACGATGGGATGCTCGGGGTTGAGTTCGAGGACGCTTTGAGTTTCGGGAACGGGTTGTCCCATGCGGCGCATCATCTCTTCGATGTGGGGACTCATGGTGTTTTCTTCACCGACGAGTACGGCGGCGGAATCTTTGAGGCGGGTGGTGAGTTTGACTTCTTTGACGCCGTTGAGGAGCTCTTTGGCGTAGCCAATAAAGCCTTCGAAGGTTTTCTCTTCTTCCTTGAGTGCGTCCGTGTCGTCTTGTTCGCCTTTGTTGACGGCTTTGAGTTTTTTGCCTTTGAACTCCATGAGCTGGGGCATGACAAAATCGTCGATGGGATCGGTCATCAGAAGCACTTCGCGGCCTTCGGCTTTATAGCGTTCGAGGTAGGGCGAGTTGGCGATCTGGTCGCGGTTTTCTCCGGCGAGGTAGAGGATTTCTTCCTGATCATCGGTTAAGTTTTCGATGTAGTGGGCGAGAGTGGTTTTTTCGCCGGGTTCTTTGGTGGTGCTTTCGAAGAGGAGGAGGTCCGCGATTTTCTCTTTATTGGACCAGTCGGATTGAAGGCCTTCTTTGAGGAGGGTGCCAAACTCTTCGTGCAACCCGCTGAATTTTTCAAAATCTTTTTCTTTGATTTGCGCGAGGGTTTTGAGGATTCGGCTGACGAGGTTGTTACGAATTTTTTCGAGCTGTGGGTTCTCTTGCAAAATTTCGCGGGAGACGTTGAGGGGGAGGTCGGAGGCATCGACAACGCCTTTGACGAAGCGGAGATAGCCGGGTAGGAGGTTGTCGAATTCATTGGAGATGAAGACGCGCTGGACGTAGAGGTTGAGGTGCGCTTTTGGGTCGTGGTTCATCATGAGGTCAAAGGGGCGTTTTTCGGGGATGAAGAGAAGGGCTTTGAATTCGATGGCGCCTTCGGCGTTGTAGTGAATGGTTTCGGCGGGTTCGTTCATGTCGTGCGAAAGATGTTTGTAGAACTCGCTGTATTCTTCGGCTGTGATCTCGTTTTTGGGACGGAGCCAGATGGCTTTTTGAGAGTTGATTTGCTCTTCTTTCTCCTCTTCGACTTCGCTCTCTTCATCTTTTTGGGTGGTGAT
Source organism: Kiritimatiellaceae bacterium (assembly GCA_002691095.1). Lineage (GTDB taxonomy): Bacteria > Verrucomicrobiota > Kiritimatiellia > Kiritimatiellales > Pontiellaceae > Pontiella. The sequence continues at coordinate 24,644 of NZGU01000030.1, forward strand.
GAGGGTGACGGGGTGTTCGAGGAAGTCGGAGAATTTTTTGACGGTGGAACGGATGGTCCATTCGTTGAGGTATTCTTTTGCGTCTTCTTTGAGGTGGAGGGTGATAGTGGTGCCTCGGTCGGCTTTTTCGATGGCGTCGAGGGTGAAGTTGCCGGTGCCGTTGGAGGACCAGCGGACGGCTTCGGTGCCGTGGGCTTTGGTGTCGACGGTGACGGATTCAGCGACCATGAATGAGGCGTAAAATCCGACTCCAAATTGTCCGATGAGTTCGGGGTTTTCTTTGAGGTCGGCTTCCTGAGCGCGGGCAAGAAAGGCTTTGGTGCCGGAGTGGGCGATGGTGCCGAGGTTTTCGATGACGTCTTCACGGCTCATGCCGATGCCGTTGTCGGTGAGGATGAGGGTGCCGGCTTCTTCGTCGGCACGTAGCGTGATTTTCCAATCGGTGTTGTCTTCGAGGCAGTCGGGATTGGTGAGGCCTTGGAAGCGGATTTTGTCGATGGCGTCGCAGGCGTTGGAGATGAGTTCGCGGAGGAAGACTTCGCGGTGAGAGTAGAGGGAGTGGGTGATGAGGTGGAGAAGTTGTTCGAGTTCGGTTTTAAATTGCATGGTTTCTTGAGCCATTTGTTTCTCTCCTGGTTGTTTCTGTAGTAAATAAGTTGTGGAAAATACGAAAGCCTCAGCGCGGTTTCAAGCCTGCGGTTCATTTATAAGTGTGGGGTTGTTTCGTGCCTTAGGCTTGAGAGAGCCTATCTTGACAACTCTTCGCCCTTTGTTAGGCTTGAAGAGATGCAGTGTAGCTTTGCAAGACGGTGTTCTGGGGTGTATGCCTCCGCTGTTGGGTCGCGGTTTATGTGGGGTGGAGGCCGGCGATGTCGAATAAGAAGAAGGCGAAGGGAAAAACAGTAGCCCATAAGGAGTGTGCGGGGGGGCGCCCTGAGAAGTTGAATCGTAAGCTTTATGAGGCTGAACTGGAAAAACTGCAGGTCGAGCTCGTCAAGATGCAGGAATGGGTCAAGCATACGGGAGCTCGTATTGTGGTTGTGTTTGAAGGCCGCGATGCTGCTGGAAAAGGGGGCGTGATCAAGCGCATCACGGAGCGGGTGAGCCCGCGGGTATTCCGAGTGGCTGCGTTGCCGAAACCGAGTGATCGTGAAAAGTCGCAGCTCCATGTGCAGCGCTACATTGCCCACATGCCGACCGCGGGGGAAATTGTTTTGTTCGATCGTAGTTGGTATAATCGGGATGGGGTGGAGCATGTGCTTGGGTTTTGCTCTCGGGAGCAATATGAAAAGTTTATCCGAAACTGTCATCAGTTTGAGCATGGGCTGGTCGACGATGGTATTTTGTTAATTAAATATTGGCTGTCGATCAGTCAGGAGGAGCAGGAGCGGCGGTTCCGGGAGCGTATCAACGATCCGCTTCGGCAGTGGAAGCTCTCTTCAACAGATCTCTATTCGATTAGCCGCTGGTATGATTATTCTATTGCGCGCGATGCGATGTTTATCGCGACCGATACCGATTATGCGCCTTGGCATATTGTGCGGACGGACGATAAGCGCCGCGCTCGACTGAACTGCATTCGACATCTGCTTAGCTTGGTTCCTTATGAAGATGTTCCGCGCGAGGAGGTGCAGATTCCTGAGCGGGAGACGAAAAGGAAATATGATGATGTGGAGTCTCTCTCGACGCGTCGCTTTGTTCCTCAGTATTATTGAGTGGGGGTGGTTTAGAGGATGAGCATGCAGTCGCCATAGCTGAAGAAGCGGTATTGATGAGCGACGGCTTCTTGGTAGGCATTGAGAAGTTGTTCGCGGCTGCTGAAGGCGGACATCATCATGAGTAGGGTGGATTGGGGTAGGTGGAAATTGGTGAGGATGGCGTCGGTGTGGCGGAAGGTGTAGGGGGGATAGATGAAGATGTCGGTGGCTCCAGAGGCGGGTTGAAGAGAGGGGAGACTTTCGAGCGTGCGGACGGAGGTGGAGCCGACGGCGAGGATGCGTCCACCGTTTTGGCGGGTTTCTTGGAGTTGTTGGGCGGCTTCGGAGGTGACGTGGTATTGCTCGGCGTGCATGGTGTGGTCGGTGATGTTTTCGGCGGTGACGGGGCGGAAGGTGCCAAGGCCGACGTGGAGGGTGAGTTGGCAGGGGTGAATGCCTTTTTGTTTGAGATGGTCGAGGAGTTGTGGGGTGAAGTGTAGGCCGGCAGTGGGAGCGGCGGCGGCACCGGGTTGACTGGCATAAATGGTTTGGTAGCGGGTGCGGTCGGTGGTGTAGTCTTCGGGCGATTTGCGGCGGATGTAGGGGGGGAGAGGGGGGAGACCGTATTGATCGAGGAGTTCGAGTAGGGGGCGGTTGCTTTCGATGTGTAGGAGTGCTTCTCCTTTTTCGCCATCTTGGAGTAGGGTCGCGTTGGCTTCGCCATTGCAGAGGGTGAAGTGGCTGCCGGGTGCAGGGCGTCGGGAGGCTTTGAGGAGCGCGCGCCAGTGTTGAGGTTTTTCTTCGTGAAGCAGGAGGAGTTCGATTTTTCCGCCGGTCTCTTTTTGTCCGAACAGACGGGCTGGGATGACTTGGGTGTTGTTGAGGACGAGGCAGTCGGGGGCCGCGAGGTATTCGGGGAGGTCGCGGATGGTGCGGTGTTCGAGCATGCCGCTGGCGCGGTGGAGGACGAGCATACGGGATTGGTCCCGTTGCTGGGCGGGGTGCTGGGCAATGAGAGTTTCGGGTAGGTGGTAGTCGAATAGTTCCGTTTTCATGTGCGGAAGAGATAGCGGATTGAGGCGGGAGACGACAGGTTAAAAGCGGAATTTTGGGTTGCTGATAAGATTGTGGTTTTCATGCGCGGAGTGGATGCGTATGCTGATGAAGTTGAATGAGGAGCTTGTGAGATGAAAATTTTGGTTGTGGGTAGTGGGGGGCGTGAGCATGCGTTGGCGTGGAAGTTGGCGCAGGACTCGGCGGAGCCGGAATTATATTGTGCGCCGGGAAATGCGGGCACGGCGGAGCTGGGTTGGAATGTGGCGATTGCGGCAACAGATGTGGAGGGGTTGCGGGATTGGTGTGTAGCGGAGCGACCGGATTTGGTGGTGATTGGGCCGGAGGCGCCGTTGTGCGATGGACTGACGGATTTGTTGGAGGCGGAGGGTATTCGGGTGTTTGGCCCTAATCGGGCGGCGGCGGAGCTGGAGGGGAGTAAAGAGTTTGCGAAAGAGGTGATGGCGGCGGCGGGTGTGCCGACGGCGGCGTATGCGAGTTTTACGGAGGTGGATGCGGCGTGTGCCTATGTGCGGGAGCGGGGTGCGCCGATTGTGGTGAAGGCGGACGGATTGGCGGCGGGCAAGGGGGTGACAGTTGCGGAGACGGTGGAGCAGGCGGAGTTGGCGATTCGGGATGCGTTGGAGGGGGAGGCGTTTGGATCGGCGGGTGCGCGGGTTGTGGTTGAGGATTTTCTGCGGGGGGAGGAGGCATCGATACTGGCGTTGATTGATGGAGAGCATATTGTGTTGTTGGCTTCTTCTCAGGATCATAAGCGAATTTTTGAGAAGGATGAGGGGCCGAATACGGGGGGCATGGGAGCGTATTCACCTGCATCGATTGTGAATGCGGGGGTGCGGGAGAAGGTGATTCGTGAGGTGTATGAACCGACGTTGGCGGAGTTGAAGCGGCGGGGGGTTACGTATAAGGGTGTGCTGTATGCGGGGTTGATGATTGAGGATGATCAGCCGTCGGTGGTGGAGTTTAATTGTCGGTTTGGAGATCCTGAGACGCAGGCGGTGATGGCGCGTTGGAAGGGGGATATGCTACCGGCGATGGAGGCTGTGGTGGAGGGAACACTGCGGGAGGAGTTGGTGGATTGGGTGGCGGAACCGAGTGCGTGTGTGGTGATGGTGGCGGGGGGCTATCCGGGGGCGTATGCAAAGGGGAATCCGATTGGCAATATTGATCTGGCTAATGAGGTGGAGGATACGGTGGTGTTTCATGCGGGTACCGCGTTGGAGGGAGATGAGGTGGTGACGGCAGGCGGGCGCGTGCTGGGCATTACCTCGTTGGGAGATGATTTGGAGGATGCGCTTTCGAAGGCGTATATTGCGGCGGAGACGATTAGTTACACAGAGGCTTTTTATCGGAATGATATTGGACATAGAGAACTAAGGAGAATGAAGAATGGCAGCTAAAAAACCTACCGTTGCAATTGTGATGGGAAGTAAGACGGATTGGGCAACTCTTGAGCATACAGTGAAGACCCTCAAGGAGTTTGGAGTGGAGAGTACCGTGAAGGTGATGTCGGCACATCGTACGCCGCATGAAGCGACGGCATTTGCCGAAGGGGCGTCAAAAAGCGGGTATAAGGTCATTATTGGCGCGGCGGGTGGTGCCGCTCACTTGTGCGGCGTTCTGGCTGGGCATACAACCCTACCGGTGATTGGTATTCCGGCTATGGGCTGGGCATTAGATGGCTTGGACTCTTTGCTTTCAACGGTGCAGATGCCGAAGGGTGTGCCGGTGGCAACGGTAGCCATTGGTAAGGCTGGTGCGATTAATGCGGCTATTTTAGCGGTGCAGATTCTGGGCACAGCTGATGCAAACTTGCGCCGTAAATTGGTGGCCTATAAGAAGAAGATGGCGGCTGATGTGTTGGCGTCAGATGCAGAGTTGCAGGCCGAGTTGAATGGATAAAAGATCGACTTTATCGAGAGGTGATAAGGGCTTTTAACGAAGCCCTTTTTTTATTTAGAACCGAAAATGTTGTGGTTCTTGCCCCACACGCCAGTAGGCGGTTCCGCCGATGGGTTGGCTGAGATAGAGTTGCTTTTTGGTTTGAATAGATTCGAGGGTTTCGTGGTGGACTTGGATGGTGACCGTTTCGGTGAAGTTGAAGTGTCCGCCGTTTTGGGGATCGGTTTGCGGGGTGAGTGAACGCGCATTGAGTTCGTGTTGGAGTTCGCGGTTTTTGTAGGCTTTGGCGAGGGTGCGGGGCTGCCAGGCACGTCCGTAGAGGGGAATGCCCATGATGATTCTGGAGGTGGGAATCGTGGCAAGTGCATAGGAAAAAATGGGTTGGCACCAGTCGAGGGAAGCGATGGGCCCGGGGGAGCCGGTGCGGTAGTGTTCATCGTAGGCCATGATGATGACACGGTCAGCGATCCGCCCGATGAGCGGGTAGTCATAGGCATCTCGTGGGTGCTTCTTTTTATGCTCTTTCCAGCGTGCCATAACGGCGACACTGAAGATCTTATCACTTGGAAGCGCCTTTTTGAGCTGGATGAGAAAGTTGAGGAAGGCAGTTCCGTTGCGGTCGGCAATACCCTCGAAGTCGATTTGAACGCCGTGGTAGGGTTGGCTTTGATCGACAATATTTTTGATGATGCGTTGGCGGAACGGGAGGTCGGGATCGAGGTAGTGGTGATAGAGGTCGGCATTCCAGGGAGCGGTGATGACGAGATGTCGGCGTGCGTTGGCCGGGGCGTTGGGGAGATTGGGCGGTGTTTTTAGTTTGTTTTTGAGCGATCCGTCGGCTTGAACGGTGGCGCTGAAGTGAGCGATGTCGGTGATGCTGGATTGCGCGGGAAAGAGCGGTTCTTCCCCGTGCATGAGATAGGCCCATGTTTCGGTGGCGGATGATACGAACGGTAGCGTGATGAGGATGAGCAGGAGACGGATCATAATGTGATCTCGTGTTGGAGTCCTTTGTGGGAGGGAAAGGTGTGGACGGTCGCTTCGATTTGTAGGGTTGCGGAATCGGGTTTGACGGTCAGCTTCATCTCTTGCTCTGGATGGCGGGCGCGCAGACAGGTGGCGAGCGCAATGGCGCGTTCGAGTCCGTCGCCGCGCTGGAAGTTCCAGACTTCGTCGGGTTGGGCGATACGAGTTCCATCGTAAATTGAGTGGTTGGGAAGGTCTTGGAGCATTGTGATGAGAGCGAGGTCGTCGAGCTCTTGGGTGGCTTGGATGATCACGGGGTTGCGTTGTAGGGCGGCGATGAGAAACGGCTGCCAGTGGGTGTTGCTGAGGTCGCGAGAGGCATAGAAAGCGAGGTCGGCAACGGGGTTTTGATCGCGCATGCTGGTGAGGGCGGCATAGATTTGGTCACGGGTCATGCCGGGTTGAATGGGAACCGCGGGGGGCGTGGCGTGTTTTTTTCCGATGGCATCGGGCAGGCGGGGTTTGAGATGAACGAAATCGATGAGGGCTTCGATGACACTTCTCTCGGTCAGAATGTCGGGGCAACAGTCGATTTTTTGCGCGAGATCTTTGAGGCTGTCCTGATCAATGTGAGAGATGGAGTTGTTTTTGAGGTGGTCGGCAAGTTTGGTGAGTTGGATGCGTTTTTCGATGGGTTCGGTGTGGAAATCGAGTTCGTCGATTTGGTCGAGGAGTTTGTCGCGGGTGGCGTTTTCGGAGACTTTGTAGGGACTGCCGTGCTCGTAGGCATAGGCGCGTTCGGCGGGAAGATATTGGGGTTTGCCGTGACGTAGGTATTTGATTTGAAAGCAGGGTTGAAACTCTGAGCGTTCGCGGAGGAAGTTGGCAAGAATTTCGAAGGTGATTTCGGTGGTGGTGAACGTGTTCAGTTTTGATTTAAAACGGTGGAATTGTTCAGGCGGAAGGGTGGCATCGGGGTAGAAGGTGTGAATGTGGCCGAGATTGTTGGCGACGATGGTGACATCTTCGTTTCGAAGGGCACGTTGGGCTTTGCCGGTTAGGTCGGTTCCGTTAAACCACATGTTTTTGGTGACCAAGCGGCGGTTGTTGGTGAGCACGCCGTCGTTAACGAGGATGAAGTTTTGTGAGTGGAGAGGGGTGGCAATCAGGAAAATGTCTTCAAGAGGGATGTCGCAGATGATGTAAAGGGCGGCGGCATAGAGCGTGGAGAGTGAGACGCATTCGCCGGCGCCGACGCGGTAGTTCTCTTTGTATTGAAAAGCGTCCATGGCTTCGACGGTTTCTGTTTTCCAGTAGGGGATGGTGTTGGAGGTATATTTATCGAGTCCGAAGTGTTTGCGGATATCGAGGGTGAAGTAGTGTTTGTCACCTTCGTATCCGAAGAGGGCGTTAGATCTGCTCAGCGTCTCTTCATCGATGAAGGGGGCGAAGCGTTTGAGTTCTTCCTCTTTGGTAGTGAGGCCCCATGTGTCAAGATCGAGGTTAAATTCGTAGTGATCGATAATGAACTGTTTGAGGCGTTGAATGCGTTTGTAGGGTTTCATGGTATCGAGTTTGGCGAACCAAGGATCCTCTTTCCATGCCCAGATGCGGGGTGAGATGAGGTTGGCGTAGACGAGGCTGTAGAGCAGTTCGGGGAAGATGAAAATTTCCATGTCGGAGAGGGAGATCGCAGAGGAGTATTTTTCTTGTTCTGATGCGGGTATAGGGGGAATTGATGTCATGAATGCGCATCATAGCTGAGTGCGGCAGGTTGAAAAGCAAAAGGCGTTTTCTTTTTGGTGTAGGTTGCGTTGACGGGGGCAGTGGAGCGTGCTAGGTTCTGCGCCTGTTTCGATTTTTTCAGGGTCGGGGTGTAGCTCAGTCTGGCTAGAGCGCTACCTTGGGGTGGTAGAGGTCGCAAGTTCAAATCTTGTCACTCCGACCAATTCATGTCTGTTGAACTCGCTGTATTTTTATCGGTGGGTTCATGCTGATATGGAGACATCACAGCATGGTTACGAGCCGTTTAAAGGGGTATCCGTTGGGTGAATATATCAGTTTTTGTCACTTGCCAAGCGGGGGTGAATCATCCATTTTTTTAGGCCCTTTTAAGGTCGGGGTGTGGCTCAGCCTGGTAGAGCGCTTCGTTCGGGACGAAGAAGTCGCTGGTTCGAATCCAGTCACCCCGACCATTTTCTAAAAGACTTAGATGCCTTGCGGTTTCACTCTATCCCTCTTACTATTGGTTTATCCATAAATGGATAATCTACTGGAATCAAGACAAGTACCCAATGACATAATATTGTCCCCGCAGCAGAAACCGTAGCTATTCAAGGGTGCGTGCCCTGCAGCGTTCAGGATGTCCATCTCCGCGACGGTCTTTTTTCTAAACCGGCTGAAATACCCTATGTAAGGAGAGGGACGTTCTTTGTTTTATGTTCTGCCAACGTAACGGGTGACCTGCCGTGCCTTGTTAGTTTTTTTGCAATCGAACGTTAATCCTGACCCGCTTGGGAATCAGACGTTGCCTTCAAAACGGGCGTTGTACCGGGTATGGTCAACCCGCTGGTTAGGTGATTATTTATTAGTTTGTTTTCCAAACCCCAAACCACCGAGGAAGCTGACTAATGCAATGATTATTTTTTCAGTGACATCTTCTTTATCTAAGAATAAGGCGATACCAGAAACCACGACAATAAGAACTGCTAAACCACACATCCCCCAAAACATATGTGTTTTACCTTTAACAATGATTTTGGTTTGTTCTGTTGTTTCCTTTGCCGCAACCTCTTGGCTTTTTGCAAATGGTTCGACTGCTCCCTTAATTATTTCAGACACCGCTGAAACCTCAACGAGTTCGGGTGGGACTTGCTCAACCTGTGATTCTTCTACAGGTGTTATTTGGTTTTTATTTTCATTCATATTTTATCCATACCTAACGTTAAGGGTGAGCTGCCTGTTCACGAGGCTAAGGCCGCGTGTAACAGGTAAGCTCTATCCTCTGGTTGGGATTAATTTCATTTTCCGGTAATTATAATTTCAATCTTGGTCGGTGTAACAAATCGGTAAAATCTCACCAGCTTGAGTTTCAGCTTCTTCAATTGTCTCTTTGGGTTAAGTTTAAGATTCCTTCGTCCCTTCAGAATTTGAGCCCATTGATCAATTCCTTTTTCTGTCTGATATTCCAAGTTTTTGTATTTTTCCAAAAATACAGAGACTGTGATTTCTCTATGGTAAAGCAGGATAAGAACTGACCAGAGCCAAGTGATTTTCTGCATGGGTATCTCACGTTCAGTGAGGAAACATTCTGTTGAGCACGCTTCAATATATTTTCCTGTTGCAATTATTGGTTCATATACAGGGCCATCGCTTAACCGCAAGAAACCACTAAGAAGATATCTTTGATCCGTATGTTTAAGGGCGAAGCCAGCTATATATTCGATCGCTTCTACGGCCTCGTTTTTTAGTCCAGCATCAGGAGCTATTTCTCTGGTTTTTTTCTTTATGTAGTGAAGCATCTCATCAAGACGATTTCTCATCTCCTGAGTTATTACTTCATTTTTAAATTCGGTGTAAGATGTCTTCTCTGGCAACATATTCTTTTTTTGTTATCCCTACATATTATTAACTAGCAATTTTGCCTGATATCCGTATATCGAATGGGTTTTCAGGCAATATCGCTTGTCTTTAATATTTAATATCTCCACTGTTTTCTTAATAAGATATGTTATTTATGAAGTTTTGTTATGGCAAGCAGAATACTTTACAAGTCAGGGGGTGTGATGCGGAGGCGTCGAGGACGCCATCTCCGCGACAGTCTTTTTTCTAAACCGGCTGAAATAGCCTATTTAAGGAGAGGGGGCGTTCTTTGCAAACGGACCGACATCCGCCTTTGTGAGCGGCCGGTT
>NZGU01000001.1 GCA_002691095.1 Kiritimatiellaceae bacterium
GTGGGTTGGGCGTGGTCGAGTTGGCCGTCGCGGAGTTTGATGGAGAAGATGTCGTTGACGAGGTTGGTGATTTTCTGGGGAGTGGGTTTTTGGATGGAGCGGGATGCGGCTTCGACGGCGTCGGTGAGAGAGAGGATGGCCATTTCGGGGCTGCGGGCGGGGGCGCCGCCGTAGCGGAAGTCGGCTTCGTTGAGGTCTTCGGTGGTGTTGGAGGGTTGGAGTTGTTCTTTGGCTTTGGCGTAGAAGTAGTGGATGAGGCCGTTGCCGTGGTGTTGTTCGATGGCGTCGAGGATGGGGGTGGGAAGTTTGTGGCGTTTGGCGAGGGCGAGCCCTTCTTTGACGTGGGAGATGATGACGAGGGCGCTCATGTGGGGGGAGAGGTCGTCGTGGGGGTTGTTGTTTTCTTGAATATTTTCGGCGAAGAATTCGGGTTTTGCCATTTTGCCGATGTCGTGGTAGTAGGCGCAGACGCGGACGAGTAGGGAGTTGGCGTTGATGGTTTCGGCGGCGTTTTGGGCGAGGGTGGCGACCATGAGGGAGTGGTGGTAGGTGCCGGGTGCTTGGATGGCCATTTTCTGGAGGAGGGGGTGACCCATGTCGGAGAGTTCGAGGAGGGTGATATCGGTGGTGATTCGGAAGCATTTTTCAAAGAGGGGGATGAGGAGGAGGGTGAGAATGGTGGCGAGGGTGGCGGAGATGAGGGCGCTGAGAAGCTGACCGGTGAGGATGGAGAGGGTGGGTTGGTTGAAGATGGCGATGATACCGGCGAAGAGGATGTTGACGGCGGCGACACAGCCTCCGGCTTTGTAGAGGCTGGAGCGGCGGTGGACGTTGCGGGCGGCGGTGGTGGCGGTGACGGTGGTGAAGATGCCGATGGAGAAGACGATGAAGGATTGGTCGAAGTAGATGGCGGTGGCAAAGCTGGTCCAGAAGCCGAGGGCTAGGGCGGCGCTGCCGTTTAGGAGGATGGCGGCCATGAGTACGGCGAAGGCGTGGGGCATGAGATAGATGAGGGTGGAGGTGGGGATGAGCGTGGTTTGCAGGGATAGGTAGGTGAGCAGTCGGGCGAATCCGAGGGTGAAGAGGGAGAGAAGGGTGAGGAGGATGAGTTTGTCGGTTTGATGGATGAGGGCGGGGTTGACGAGGCGGAGGAGTATGGCGGTGGCGATGAGGGCGGCGAGGAGGAGAATGGATTGGGCGACGGCTTCGAGACGGCGTTCGGTGAGGTCTTTTTCTTCTAGGAGTTGTTGGGCGTGCGTTTGAAGCAGCAATAGGGTTTGGGGGGTGACGGGTTCATCGGCACGTACGAGTAGGGTGCCGATGGGATAGGATTGGATGATGGGTTCGATGGCTTGGGTGGCTTCTTGGCGGTTTTGGTTGGTGAGGGTGTCGTCGTAGATCAGGTTGGGTAGGATTAGGCGTTTGGCGATGAGGGGAGCGACTGTTTGGCAGGATCCTTTTTTAAAGGCGGCGGCGAATTGGTTTTGGGCTTGTTGTAGAGAGAGAATTTGATGGAGGGCTACGGTTTTGTTTTCGGGGGATGTTTCGGAGACGAGGGTGAGTTTTCGGGTGGTTTGACCTTGGAATAGGGTCATGCGAATTTCGTCGGAGAGAATGCCGGTTTGCATGACGTTGAGCAGGGTGTTGCTCATGTTTTGCTGAAACGATGCTAGTTCAGTGATGGGGCAGGCTTGGAGGAGTTCGCTGGCACTTAGATCGGTGCCGATGAGTAGGTCTTGGATGGATTGTTCGATTTGGCTTTGTTGATTCGTGGAGGCGTTGTGGTATTGGGTGAGGCGGGAGGTGAGGGTGGTGATGTGTTGGATGGCTCGTTGGGAGGGGGCGGGGTCGATGCGGAAAACAGGGGCGACAGCGGCGGCGGCTTTGCTGCGCGCAAAGGAGGTTTCGCTGAGGTTTTCGCAGGTGAAGGGGATGGAGGCGACGAGTGTGGCGGGTGCTTTCTGACCTTCGACTAAGTTGATTTCGGGGAGAACACCGCTGCCGAAAAAGAGGAGCAGGGTGATGAACCATAGGAGGAGGGCGATTCCGATGGGTTTGGGATGAATCATGCGGCGCAGGGGGGTTTCGGTTTTGCGTTCTGCGATGCGTTTGTTTTTTTTGCGGAAGATGAGGGGCATGATGTTCTCCGTTAGGCGTCGTCCTGGCGGTGTTCCTGATAGGCTTCGATGATGCGTTGAACGAGGGGGTGACGAACGACATCGCGGCGGGTGAGATGACAGATGCCGAGGTCGGGAATGTTGGTTAGGATTTTCTGGGCTTCGAGGAGTCCGGATTTGGTGGAGTCGGGTAGGTCTACTTGGGAGGGGTCTCCGGTGATGACGCATTTGGATTCGTATCCGAGGCGGGTGAGAAACATGAGCATTTGTTGGCGAGTGGTGTTTTGGGCTTCGTCGAGGATGACGAAGGCGTGGTTGAGGGTGCGGCCGCGCATGTAGGCGAGGGGGGCGACTTCGATGATGCCGCGTTCGATATTTTTTTCGATGAGTTCGGCGGGGAGCATATCGTGGAGGGCGTCGTTGAGAGGGCGGAGGTAGGGGGCGACTTTTTGTTTGAAGTCGCCGGGCAGGAAGCCGAGATGTTCGCCGGCTTCGATGGCGGGACGGGTGAGAATGATGCGGCTGACTTCGTCGTTGAGCAGGGCGGAGACGGCTTTTGCCATGGCTAGGTAGGTTTTGCCGGTGCCGGCGGGGCCGATGCCGAAGGTGATGCTGGAGCGCTGCAGGGTGTCGACATAGCGTTGTTGGCCGAAGGTGCGGGGAAATACATCGGGTTTGCGGGGGCCGACGGGAATGCGAATGCTGGCGAGTTGACGAAAGGTGTCTTGTTCTCCGTTGAGCATTGCTTGATAGCAATATTGAACGGTTTGGCGGTCGATGGGGGCTTCCTGACGGGCTTCGCGCAGATCGTTGATGAACGTGGCGAGTTGGGTGAGGGCGGGTTCTTCGCCGCTGAGTTGGGCGGTGCAGTCGCGTAGAATGAGCTGGACGTTGAGTTCTTGCTCTACGGATTTGAGGGGGGCGTGTAGGAGCTCGCCGAGGTCGCGGGCTTCGTTGGTGTTTTCAAAATGGATGGTTGTGCTGCTCATGGTGATGCGTCTTCTTTCGATTGGTTGGAGACGCAAATGTCCTTGCGTGTGGTTATGGGGTGGGATTTAAGCGGATTGTGGGGGGAGGTCAATGGCATATTTTGGATGGCTTGGGGGGTGGAGCGGGGTCTAATAGAGCGGATATCGGGCGAGAATCCCTTCGAGATTGCCGGCTCTGAGGGGCCACTTTTTGTCGGGTTTGAGGCCGAGTTTTTTGGCGAGGGTGGGTTCGCCGAAGTAGATGAAGGCGGTGGATCCGGTACAGTGTTGTTTGAGGTAGTCGCCGAATTCTTTGAGGAGTTGGGCGGATTGTTGGGGCGTTTGGAGGCGAATGCCGTAGGGAGGGTTGGTGATGATGGTGTGGTGGTTGAGCGGGGGGAGGTGGCGAAAATCGCTGGTGGTGAGTTGGATGTTTTTGGCACAGGGGAGTGCGTTGATGTTGGTTTGAGCGGCGTGGATGGCAGCGGGGTCGATATCGCTGCCTGCGATGAGGTTGGGGGAAAGCGGTTGGGTGTTTTGGTTGAGTTGGGTTTTGATTTGGTTCCAGTGGGCGGGGTCGAAGTCGGGGAGGCGGAGGAAGCCGAATTTGGGGCGGAGGGTGGCGGCGGGCGTTTGTGTGGCGAGCATGGCGGCTTCGATGAGGAGGGTGCCGGAGCCGCAAAAGGGGTCGTAGAGTGGAGTTTTTTGGTCCCATTCACTGATGTGGAGGAGGGTGGCGGCGAGGTTTTCTTGCATGGGGGCGGTGACGCTCTCTTGTCGGTATCCGCGTTTGTGGAGGGAGCCGCCGCCAAGATCGATGCTGATGCGGGCGCGGTTTTGGTGGATATAGAGGTTGAGCTGGAGGTCGGGGAAGCGGGGGTTGACGTTGGGGCGTTCGCCGTAGTGTTCGCGGAATTGGTCGACGATGGCGTCTTTGAGGATTTGGGCGGCATAGGTGGCGTTGCGTAGTTTGCTGTCGGCCGTATTGGCGGTGATGGCGAAGGTTTTGGTGAGGGTGAGAAATTCGCGCCAGTCGATTTGTTGGGCGGTTTTGTATAGGTAGTTTTGGGAGTGACATTCGAAATGAATGAGGGGGGCGAGAATGCGGGTGGAGATGCGGGTGGTGTAGACGATACGGTAGAGGGTGTCGGGATCGGCTTTGAAATAGTGTCCGAGGTGACCGGTTTGGATGGCGGTGGCGCCGAGGGATGCTAGCTCAGTGGCGGCGGCTTCTTGGGCTCCGCCGGCGTGTTGGGCAAAAAATTGCTGGTGCTGTTGATAGAGGTAGTCGCTCATGCCTGTTGGGCAGGCCGGTTGTCGGTATCGAGGAAGAGGATGCGAGGGGTGAAGGTGGGGGCTTCTTGGTCGTCGACCATGGCGTATGATATGATGATGATGCGGTCGCCGATGGCTGCGAGGCGGGCGGCGGGTCCATTGAGTTCGATGACTCCGCTGTTGCGTTCGCCGGAGATGGTGTAGCTGACGAAGCGTTCGCCATTGTTGAGATTGACGACCTGAACTTGTTCGCCGGGGAGGATGTCGGCTTGGTCGAGGATCTCTTGGTCGATGGTGACGCTGCCTTCGTAGTAGAGCTGTAAGCCGGTGATGGTGGCGGTGTGAATTTTAGATTTTTTCATGATCCGTTGCATAATCTTTTCCTCTGGGGGGGGATAGTGTGGGGATTCGGTGGGCGCGTCAATACCTTGTTGATTGTGAACCCGTTTTTATCTTGGGTCGGTTTTATTCGTCTTATTTGGATTTGCGCTCTTCGTGAGTTCGGTGTGTGCTTGCTCCTATTNTGAGAAAGCTTTGAGGCTTTCTTCGGNTGGCGTGCTTTGGGTGGAGATGGAGATCCANTTTTGGGTGAAAGGGGAGGGGATGGGGATCGAATCAAGTTNTGGGGNNTNNGTTGTGCGGATNNATGGGTGAGATGGTGTGAAATTAGAGTCGTAATTTGTTGTTGATGAATTAAGGTGGAGTTTTTTGCGGGATGATCATCGAAGCTGTGAGTGCATTAGACAAAATTAGTGAGAAGAAGCTTAAGGATTGGGCGGGGTGGAAAGCTTTTCGTGATGGCCAGTCTTTGTTCGAGCGTGGCGTGGTGGAGAAGATCACGGTGGATGAGCCGTTTATTACGGGNCAGTTGAATTTGGGACCGCGGGGGATGCGGAGTCGGTTCGAGGTGTTGTCGAATGGGTTGGTGGAGAATCATTGTCCGTGTCGGGATAATCAGGAGCGGGGGCTGATTTGTTCGCATTTGGTGGCGATGGGGCTGAAGTATTTAGATGAGCAGGCGCGTGCGGAGGATGTGCAGGGGGATAGCTCGCGGTTGGATCGGTTGGAGCGGAGTGTGAGGGGGGTGCGAATTCGGCGGGCCCGGAAGTCGACACCGGGTGCGATGCAGGCGGTGTTGCGGCTGGTGTTGAGTCGGGATTGGAAGAACGAGCTGGATGCGTTTTCTTTGAGCTTTAAGGCGGTGCTGGATGAGGGGGGGNTGTTGCATCCGATTGCATCGATTCAGCCGGATCAGGCGGTTTATCTGAAGCGTTCAGATGATCAGTTGTTGAAGCAGATTGAGTCGTTGTGCGGGGGTGGTGTGAAGGCTGAGGTGCGGGTGTCGATGGTGCAGTGGGTGGAGGTGTTGCGGGGGTGCGGTCGGGAGACGTTGTGTGTGGATTCAGCGGAGACGTTAACGATCTTGAATCGTGAGGTGGTTTCGTCGTTAAAGATGGATTTGGATCGGGAGACGGGTGAGTTGATGCTTTCGCTGTTGTGGGAGGAGGAGTTGGCGGAGGATAGCCGGTTTATTCTGGGNGAGAGTGAAGGCTGGATGATGAGTGAGGGGGTGTTTCGACCGCTGGCATATCGGTTGCCGGATTCGTTGCGTGAGATTTATCAGGGGCCGATTCGGATTGCGCGTGAGCAGGTGCCGTCGTTTTTGATGAGTGATCTGGTGCAGCTGGAGAAGGAGGTTGCGGTTGAGAAGTTGATTACGGCGGATNTGTTTTATATGAAGCCGGCGAAGCCGCAGTTTCGGTTGCATGTGAAGGGAAGTCCGGCGTCGTTGGCGGCGCGGTTGTATGCGGAGTATGAGGCGGGAGATGCGTTGGTGGCGGGGCGTGCGGATCGNCGGGGTAATTTTGCNATACCGGATGAGCGGGATCTGTTGAAATATCGGATTCGGAATATGGAGGCGGAGAAGCAGGCGGTGGAATTGCTTTCGCAGGTGGGATTTGTGGGCCGGGCGGGGGATACGTTGCGGAACATTGAGGGGGTGGACGAGGTGCTTAACTTTTTGGGTTCGGGGGTGCCTCAGATTCAGCGGTTGGGTTGGCAGGTGGAGCTGGAGGGGCGGGTGCGTCCGTTCATGGAGAAGGCGGAGACGGTGCGTCCGAAGGTGATGGTGAAGGAGAGCGAGGATGGGGGCTACTTTGATCTGAGTTACAGCTATGAGACGGAGGCTTCGTCTATCTCTGAGAATGAGATTCGGGCGGCGTTGGCNGCGGGGAATTCGTTTGTGGAGAAGGCGGGTAAGACGGTGTTGCTGGATGGGGATGCCATCATGCAGGCGTTGGATGTTTTTGAGGATTGCCGGGCGAAGGAGGATGCGCAGCGGGCGCGGGTGGAGGCGATTCATGGGAGTTATGTGTATGCGACGCTGGAGGGTCTTGAGGGGATCGAGCTGGAGGCAAGTTCGGGTTGGCTGGAGCGGGCGAAGCGGCTGCATACGCAGGAGAGTGTGGCGGAAGTTGAGCCGAGTCCTCGCNTGAATGGAACGTTGAGAAGCTATCAGCAAGAGGGATTGAATTGGCTGCGGTTTTTGGAGCAGCGGGGTTTNTGTGGGATTTTGGCGGATGAGATGGGGCTGGGAAAAACGTTGCAGACGTTGGCGTGGTTGCAGTTGGAGCGGGTGGAGGAGAGTCATCGTGCATTGCCCACGTTGATTGTTTGCCCGACGTCGTTGGTGGAGAACTGGCATGAGGAGGCGGCACGATTTACGCCGGATCAGCGGGTGGTGGTGCTGCATGGGGGCGATCGCCATCGGTTGTGGAAGAAGGTGGATCAGGCGGATATTGTGATTACGTCATATGCGTTGATGCGGCGTGATATTGAGAAGCATTTGAAGCGCACCTATGCGGTGGCGATTCTGGATGAGGCGCAGCAGATTAANAACCGTTCGACGCAGAACGCGCTGGCGGCGAAGCGAATTCAGGCGCACCANCGGCTGGTGTTGAGCGGGACACCGATTGAGAATAGCGTGACGGATTTGTGGTCGATTATGGATTTTCTGATGCCGGGGTATTTGGGGNATCATAAGAGTT
Organism: Kiritimatiellaceae bacterium; assembly: GCA_002691095.1. Lineage (GTDB taxonomy): Bacteria > Verrucomicrobiota > Kiritimatiellia > Kiritimatiellales > Pontiellaceae > Pontiella. The sequence continues at coordinate 7,408 of NZGU01000001.1, forward strand.
TCCATGAACAGTATGAGTTGCCGATTGTGCATGGGGGTGAAGAGGGAGGAGTGGCGCAGGCGAAATTGCGGCGGAAGTTACATCCGTTCTTGCTGCGGCGTTTGAAGAAACATGTAGCGAAGGATTTGCCGCCGAAAATTGAGCGGATTGCGCCGTGTAAGCTGACGGCGGACCAGTTGNTGGTCTATAAGCAGGTGCTTAATGATACGCGNGATCGGATTGAGCAGATGGTCGAGAAACGTGGCTTTAATCAGAGTCGGATGGAAATTTTGAAGACCCTTTTGCGGTTGCGGCAGACGTGTAATCACATCGATTTGTTGAAGATGGAGGGGGTCAAGGCGAAAGAGCCGTCGGGCAAGATGGATCTGTTTTTCTCGTTGTTGCAGGAGGCGATTGATAGTCGGCATCGGATTCTGGTGTTCAGCCAGTTCACGGGTATGTTGGCGATTCTGCAAAAAGAGATGAAGGTGCGGAAGCTGAAGTATTGCTATTTGGATGGGGGTACGAAGGATCGGCAGGATGTGGTGCGGTTGTTTAACCGTGATCATAGTATTNCGGTCTTTTTGATGAGTCTGAAGGCGGGGGGAACGGGATTGAATTTGACGGGGGCGGATATGGTGATCCATTTTGATCCGTGGTGGAATCCGGCGGTGGAGAATCAGGCGACGGATCGGGCGCANCGTATTGGACAGAAGCGGACGGTGTATAGTGTGAAGTTGATCACGAAGGGGACGATCGAGGAGAAGGTGTTGGCGCTGCAGGAGAGTAAGCGAAGCGTGATTGATGCTACGTTGACAAGTGATGAGCAGATGATGCAGAAGCTGACGTGGGAGGATGTGCAGGAACTGTTGGCGATGTAGAGCTTTTATTTGGCGGCATCGATGGCGACTAGTTTTTTCCAGAGGGCGGGCATTTGGGCTAGTGGAACCATGTTGGGACCGTCGGAGAGGGCTTTTTCGGGTTCGGGGTGGGTTTCGATGAAGAGCCCGTCTACACCGACGGCGGTGGCGGCCTTGGCAAGGTAGGGCGCAAAGCGTCCGTCTCCTCCGGAGGAGTCGCCTTTTCCGCCGGGGGATTGGACGGAGTGTGTGGCATCGAAGATGACGGGGTAGCCGAGTTCGCGCAGGATGATGAGGCTACGCATGTCGGCGACGAGGGTGTTGTAGCCAAAGGAGGCGCCGCGTTCGGTGAGGAGCATCTTTTTGTTGCCGGTGGATTCGATTTTTTTGACGACGTTAGCCATATCCCATGGGGCGNCAAATTGGGCTTTTTTGATGTTTATGGCGCATCCGCTCTCTCCGGCTGCGATGACGAAATCGGTTTGACGGATGAGGAAGGCGGGTAGTTGGATGATGTCTATGATGCGGGAGGCGATATGGATTTCTTCGATGGTGTGGACATCGGTTAGGACGGGNATGCTATATTTTTCGCGGATTTCAGCGAGTATTTCGAGTCCTTTGGCGAGGCCGGGTCCGCGGTAGGATTGGATGGAGGTGCGGTTGGCTTTGTCGTAGGAGGCTTTGAAAACTAGGGGTACATCGAGGCGTTTTGCCATGCGGACGAGGCGGGCGGCGATGTCGAGCGTTTGCTGTCGGNTTTCGATGACNCAGGGGCCGGCGATGAGGGCGAGGGGGTGGCGGCTGCCGAAGCCGACGCCGTTGAGAGTGAAGTTCTTGCTCATGGAATGTTGTGCTCCTGAATTAGTTGTTCTGCTTTGATGAGATCTGCTGGGGTGTCGACGCCGATACCGAATTCGTGGGTTTGTAGGATGCGGATGCGAGCGCCGATGTGAAGGGCGCGGAGTTGTTCGAGTTTTTCAAGTTGCTCGAGGGGGGCGGGGGGGGTGTTGACGAGTGTTTCGAGAAAGGTGCGTTGGTAGCCGTAGATGCCNATGTGGCGCCAGTAGGTGTTGGGGGGGNAGTCGGATTGNGGCTGACGAAGGTGGGGGATGGGGGCGCGGGAGAAGTAGAGGGCGGTGCCGGTTTGATCAAAGAGGGCTTTGACGACGGAGGGGTCNTTCACTTCATCCCAATTGCTGATGGGGGTGACGGCGGTGACCATTTGCCATTGGGGGTCTTGGAGGGCATGCGCGAGTTGGTCGATGAGGGTGGGATCGATGAGCGGTTCGTCGCCTTGGATGTTGATGCAGGCGTCGGCGGGAATGGATTGGATGGCTTCGGCGATGCGGTCGGTGCCGGAGGGGTGGTCGGGGTTGGTCATGACGATATCGATATGGGAGAGGTTGAGTGATTGAACGACTTGGGTGATGCGGTCGTCGTCGGTGGCGATGATGATGCGGCTGAGTTGNGTGGCTTGGAGGGCGCGTTCGATGACGCGTTGAATCATGGGTTTGCCGGCGATGGGGGCAATGCATTTTCCGGGGAAGCGGGTGGAGCCCCAGCGGGTGGGTATGACGCCGATGATATTCATGAGGGGGTCTCAGTTTGGCGGGGCTGGCAGGGGATGCCGACGCTGTTGAGGAGTTGTTTGGTTTGGGGGGTGAGTTGGTATTCGTTTTCGTAGATGACTTTTTTGATGCCGGCNTTGATGATCATTTTGGCGCAGAGTAGGCAGGGACTGAGGGTGCAGTAGAGGGTGGCATCTTTGACGCTGATACCGTGATAGGCGGCCTGTATGATGGCGTTTTCTTCGGCATGATTGCAGATGCCGTTGCCGAGATCGCTGCCGGAGGGGGCGTNGGAGTGGGCGCGNGGGCAGCCGCCGGCAAAACAGTTGGTAACGCCGCGGGGGGTTCCGTTGTAGCCGGTGGAGATGATGCGTTGATCTTTTACGATGACGGCGGCGACTTGCCGTCGGGAACAGTTGCTTCTGGAAGCGACTACACGGGCAATTTCGAGAAAGTAGGTGTCCCAATCCGGACGTGTGTCTGTATTCATGGGGATGACGTTACCCGATGGTGTGGTTTCAGGCAAGGCATAGAAAAGGTAGGAAACAGGTTGGAAGNTGATCTGTGGATGAATTAATTTGGGGGCATGCAGATGGGAGATGAGTTTAGGGATTGGTTGTCGGCAGCGGCGGTGCGGGTGGGGGCGCATTCGGCGTGTTGTGTGCGGTTGGATCATCCGGGGCTGCCGGAGGCGATTGCGGCGAATGAAGCGCGGGTGAGAAAGTGGCTGGCGGAGGGGAAGCAGGGCGAGATGGAATATGTGGAGCGGATGCTGCCGGAGAAGGCGGATCCGTGGGGTACTTTTCCGGGGGCGAAGGCGGTGATTGTGTTGGCGTTCACNAATGGNTGGGGAGATGCTGAGGCGGTGCATCCGTTTCCGGCACCGGCGGAGGGGGCATTGGTTGGCTATGTTTCGTCGTATGCACGGGAGGTGGATTATCATGCGCGGGGGCAGGCGATGCTGCAAGAGCTGCACGGGTTGATGGGTCGGGACGTGAAGGCGGTGGCGGCGGTGGATACCAAGCCGGTGTTTGAGCGGTTGTTTGCGACGTTCGGTGGGTTGGGCATCATTGGGGCTAATAATCTGNTGCGTGTGCCGGATCGGACAAATGTGCGGGTGTTTATTGGGACGTTGTTTGTGGATGCGGAGTTGCCGAATGTGGTGCATGAGGTGGCGATGCCGTTTGGGTGCGAGGATTGTTTGGCGTGTATTTCAAATTGTCCAACGGATGCGATTCAGCCGGGAGAACCGATTGATGCGTTGCGGTGTATTTCGTATTTAACGATTGAGAAGCGGTCGGTGTTGAGTCGGGCAGAGGCGGAGATGATGGGAAGCTGGATTTTTGGGTGTGATGACTGTTCGAATGTCTGTCCTCCCAAGGAGCAGGTGGATTCGCGGATTCCGGTGGATCTCGGTTGGCTGNTGCAGACACCAGCGGGGGAGGTGCGGCGGACGATTGCNGGTAATGCGACGGCGTATGCGGGGGTGANACAATTGCGTCGGAACGCGGTGGCATTGTTGAAGCTGCGGGAGGAGTCGGCGGCGAAGGATCTGTTGGCGTGGACGGCGGCGCATAGTGGGAGTGCGTTGGTGCAGGAGCAGTTGCAGGCGTGGTAGTGGTTGGTGAATGCGCTTTAATTTACGGCTGTAATAATTACTATGTTGGTGAGAGCGAGGATGGATTGAGAAATTTTGTGGGTATTTTGGGTGTGGTGTGGGGCGTGGTTGGCATCACGTTGNTGCTGGGGCGNGGGCTGGTGTGTCTGGTGCCGTATGTCGTGGAGCTGGGGGGACTGGAGTTGAGCTGGCTGCATGGGGTTTCGTTGGCAGGGAGTGTGGGTGTGTTGGGGTATGCGGAGGGATATCGGGGGTTTCAGTTGAAGTTTTCGCCGCGGGCAGCGGCGCGGGTTGGGGTGGTGCGGCAAGCACCGAATGTGCTACGGGTTGTTCTGGCGCCGTTGTTCTGTATGGGTTTTTTTGATGCGACGCGGAAGCGGAAGGTAGTGGCGTTTGGGTTGACGGCGATGGTGGTGCTGTTGATTTTGGGGGTGGAGCGGTTGCCGCAGCCGTGGCGGGGAATTGTGGATGCGGGCGTGTTGCTGGGATTGAGTTGGGGGTTGGTCTCTTTTTGGATTTTTACGGTGCGTGGGCTTTTGGGGCTGGGTGAGCGAGTGGATCCGGAGTTGGGTTGAGTGCTTGCCGAATGAAGATCGTGTATGTATAATTTCCGCATTGATGGAAGCGGTATGACATATAGATAATGAGCGAACAGTAACCAGTTGAGGTGTGTGTGGATTCTGTAATTTCCTTTTTCAAATCGACCGTAGTGGTGGATCCGTTGAGTCCGTTTTTGGCGGTGGCGATCTTGGTGTTGGCGGGCTATTTTGGTGGATGGGTAGCCAAGTGGATTAAGCTGCCGCATGTGACGGGTAATATTTTGGGAGGGGTGCTGATTGGTCCGGCGGGTCTGGGCTGGCTGGGGGGCTATGAGCAGATGAAGGCGTTTGAGCCGCTTTCGACGTTTGCGATGAGTCTGGTGGCGGTGAGTATTGGGGGGCATTTGTCGTATCGTCGGATCCATAATTCATTGCGGCGGATTGTGTCGCTCTCTTTTTTCGAGGTGGTATTGACGGTGGGGTGTGTGATGGGGGCGATGCGGCTGGCGGGAATGGATTGGCCGACGACGTTTTTGTTGGGAGCGATTTCGGCATCGACGGCTCCGGCGACTTCGATTGCATTGATTCGTGAGATGCGGGCGAAGGGTCCGTTTGTGAAGACGTTGATTTCGGCGGTGGCGTTGAATAACATTTTCTGTATTACGCTGTTTGTGTTGATGCGTACGTTTGTGTCGGCTTATTTTGAGAGTGGGATTGCGGTGGAACGGGTGGGAGAGGCGTTGCTGCTGACGGGGTATCATTTTTTCGGGGCGCTGGGGTTGGGGTTGTTACTGGGTTATGTGATTCGGTTGTTGGTGAGTCGGCTGCATCATCATGAGTTTTCGATTATTCTGCTGGCGATTCTGTTGTTAAACGGGGTGGCGGAGTTGCTAACGCTATCGCCGCTGTTGGTGAATCTGTTTTTTGGGGTGTATCTGGGGAATAGCACGGAGGTGGCGGAGCGACAGTTGACGACGCTGGTGCCATTGGAGCCGATCTTATATATCTGTTTCTTTACGTTGGCGGGGGTTTCGTTGCATCTGGATGCCGTGGCGGCGGTGGGGGTGATGGCGCTGGTCTATACGGGTTCGCGGATGGTGGGTAAGACGGTAGGCAGTTGGTTGGGCGGGATCGTGGGGCGTAGTTCGTTGCGGATTCGACGACAGATGACATATGCGCTCTATCCGCAGTCGGGCATTGCAATTGGCTTGGTGATTTTGATGAGCAATGATGGATCGATTCCGGAGGATATGAAGCATGCGGTGAGTGCGATTGTGCTGGCGGGGGTGACGTTGGCAGAGATTGTGGGGCCGTTATGTACGAAGGCGGCGGTGAAGAATGCGAAGGAGGATGAGCAGGATCGGGAGCGGTTGGTGGAGTTTCTTTCGGAAGAGTTTGTGAAGGTGGATTTGAAGGCGGATGATAAGTGGGATGCGATTCGGCAGCTGAGCGGGTTTTTAATGCGAACGCATCGGGTGGAGCATTTGAGTGAAGAAGAGTTGTATGCTTCGGTTTGTTTGCGAGAGAAGGAGATGAGCACGGCGATCGGTGAGGGGATTGCGATTCCGCATGGGCATGTGGAGAAAGGGCCGGCGATTCAGGGGGTGATGGGAATTTGTCGGGATGGGGTTGATTTTGAGGCGCCGGATGGGGAGCCGGTGAAGTTGATTTTGTTGATTGCGACCCCGCAGGATAAGCGGGATATGCATCTGAAGGTGCTGGCGAGTTTGTCGCGCATGATGTCGAACCCGAAAATCCGAAATCGTTTGATTGCGGCGCTTTCGCCGGAGGATGCGATGGAGGTTATTGAGAGCGAGGAAGTGCGTGATTATAACTATTTCTTGGAGGAGACGGAAGAGGTTGCTGCTGGGCGATAATTGATTTTACCGCTTTGGATGGAGGGGGTGATGGTTAGAAGCAATCGCCTTAGATTTTGAGGCGGGAAAAATCGAAGCGTATCATTTGTCGCTTCGCTTTCACGGGTCCAATGGAATTTAGTTATTATTGATGTTTTTTCCGCTGGGTTTTTGGGATTTAAAGTCGACGGGGTTTTGTGAGGCGGGCCCAAACAGATAGAGGTTGGTGTCGACATTGCGATGAAGAACGATGTCGATATAGATGGTTTGGTTGGGTTGAATGATGGGTTTGAGGTGCTGGATGTCGGCGCGGTATTCGGCGGGGGCATAGCGGATGAATCCTTGATCGGGACGTGCGACGATGCGGATGCCAATTTTTTCGTCTAGAATGGAGTACATTTTGGCGGTATCGAGATAGAGGGTGAGTCGCCCGGTATGTTCGTTGAATTGTTTATCTTTTAGGAAGGCTTTAGGGAGCATGTTGGGCTGATAGTCGTTGCCGGCGAGTAGAAAGAGGTCGTATTGATCTTTGCCGAGTTGCTGTTGTTCGTTGTCGCGAATGTTAAAGACGAGCATGGTGTAGCGGTCAGTTTGTTGCTGTTCTTTTTGGGTCGCTTTATCGAAAGTGTTACGGAGGGTGGCATAGGCTTGTGGTGTATTGATGTGAAGGCAGGCGATAATGTCGCGGACAATGGGGGCCTGGGTGNCGGTGGCTTTGATGCTATTCATGATGCCCATTTTGCTGCCGCTGTGACTGTATTGGTTGTATACGCGGAGGGCAATGGGGTGGGTGTTGGTTTTGGGGGGTGTGGCGGCGATAAGTTTGGTTGTGGTGGCATTGGGGGTGAGTGGTTTGTGGGGATTTTGCCGAAGATGGAGTAGGGTCGTGTTAAGGTTTGCACCGCAAACACGGACGACCCCGTCCGATCCGGGTTCGGTGAGATAGCTATTGAGGAAGTCGTAAAAATTTTCATCAATGCCTTGNCCGGTGAGGGTGAAGGGATAGATGTCGGCAGTAAGATAATCGGCGTTGTGTGTTTCGTGGTTAAGATACCANTGACCGTCGCTTCCAAACTGAAGCCATTCGAGAATAAGAGTGCCGGGCTCGATTCCGCTGAAGAATGATTTGATGCGGGAGAGGCGAGATTGACCGAGAATGGCAAGTGCGGAGCCATTATTGGCGGGCGCGAGCTGAATGAAATGTTGAAGGGGGCTTTTATCGAGATTTTTATTTCCATAAAAATGATCGAGCCAGATGCGAAGAAGNGGACCGCCGGTGGAGTGGGTGATGGCGCTGAAGGGTTCGATGTGGGTCTTGCTATTACCGGGTAGGTCACGGAGCGCGGCATCGAGAGCGCGAGCGAGATCTATCATGGTTATTTGATCGTTAAAGGAGATGTAACGGCTCAGTGAGATGTGTTGGATTTCTAAGTCTAGGTCGCTTGCTGGCGGGCTGTTGGTGAGCGCTTCGGGAAGTTCGCCATAAACTTTTGTGGTAGTGGATGACCAACCGTGGATTAGGATGAGCTTCATGTAGACTCTTATTTTTAGAGGAAGAAATTTAAGTGATAAATAACTTGTCGGCTAATGAGAGTCTGATGGCAAGGTTATATGGTGCCAAATTGAAGATTGGTTGATGAGCAGGTCGAGTCGTTGGCTGTCTGGGGTCCATTGGAGGGAGGCGGTGGGATTGGGGGTGTTGGTGTAGGAGGGGAGGTAGAGTTGGTTTTTCCAGAGGAGTGTGCCGGTGGGGCGGGTATAGATTTTATAAGAGGGGATGTTTTGGGTGTAGTAGAAGGTTTTGAGGCGGGCTTGATGGGTGCCGTCGGGGGCGTTGAGGATCTGATTGTTTTGGGGTGGGGTTAGAATGCGGTAGGCGATGAAGGCCATGAAGCAGGTGATGCCGAATTGGCGTAGAAAACGGCGGTTAAGCAGCGGGGGCAGTATATATTGGTTCCGCTTTGTCACTCTNCAGGCAGGGTTTCGGTGGCGGGTGGGGTGTCATTTCCGAAGAGACGNCCGATGTTGAAGGCGCGATCTACATCTCGCACGGAGAGAAAGANCATGGCGCTGATGAGCAGAATGGCGAAGGCATTAACGAGNGTGGTGATGANTTTGGGGTGTACTTTGCGACGGGTGATGCCTTCGTAGAGNGAGAAGACGATGTGCCCGCCATCCAGTACGGGAAGGGGTAGAAGATTGAGAATCGCGAGGTTGATATTGATGAAACGAATTAAGCCGAGTGCATTGATAATGCCCATTTTAAGGGCAAACCAGATCATCGTGAAGATGGCAACGGGACCGCCGAGACCNCCGGCAGCTTGTTTGGCTTCGCCAGCGGTGGTGAGGGCTTTTAGGAGGCGGAAGATGGAGGCGGCATCGCTTTTGATCTGTTCAATGGGGTTGCCGGATAGCGTCCAGGGCATGGCGAGCGAGCCGCCGAGGTTGACACCGATTAGCACGCGGTCAGCACTGGCATCGAACTGAGGAGTGACGGTTAGGGTGAGTGTTTCTTCGTTCCGTTCGACAAGCAGGGGTACGGTTTCGCCTGCGGTTTCCTGCACGAGTTCGGTGAAGTGGTTCCAGTCGGTAACGGGAATGTTGTTGAAGGATTTGACGATGTCGTCTGGCTGGATGCCGGCGGCTTCGGCGGGAGAACCGGGGGTGACGCGCCCGAGAATGCAGGGGATGGCTTCGGTGACGCCGGGGATGAANGCTTCTTTGCTTTCGGGGTTGTTGGTTTGGAGGAGCAAGGTATGGATGTAGTCGNCGCGTTGGACGGCGAATTGGGTGGATGCTTCGTTGCCGCTGAGGAGCGCCTCGACTTGAACTTCGTACCAGGTTTTTACGGGGTTGCCGTTGACGGCGATGATTTGGTCGGCGGGGCGAAGACCGGCTTGGTAGGCGGCGGATTCGGTTTCTACGGTGCCGACGAGCGCGGGTGTTTCGGGGCGGTCGCCTAGTGTGACGAGGAAGCCGAGTAGGAGGGCGAAAATGATGTTGCAGAGCGGACCGGCGACAGCGACGGCGATTTTGTGCCAAGGGGATACGTCGGGAAGGGGGGCGGTGTCGCCGGTGGCGTTATCGCCTTGTACTTTCTGCATGCCTTCGGGATCGAGTTGGGGCAGCGAGACGTAGCCGCCGATGGGAAAGAGGCAGATTTTGTAGGTGACGCCGTCGATCTCTTTCTGGAGCAGGGCGGGGCCCATTCCAATGGCGAAGGCGTCGACTTGGAAGCCGCATTTGCGGGCGACGATGAAGTGGCCCCATTCGTGAACAAAAATGGTGATGCCGAAGAGGAAGAGCATCATAAAAACAATATAAATTATCTCAATCATAGGGTCAGTGTTTCGGTTTTAGGGTCGGGTGGCGAGTAGAAATTGTAGATAGATGTAGAACATGGGAGCGGTGAATAGAAGACTGTCGATCATGTCGAGTAGACCGCCAATGCCGTAGGCGACGGCGCTGGAGTCTTTCCGTTGGACGGCGCGTTTGAAGAGGGATTCAACGAGGTCGCCAGCGGTGCCGAAGAGGGGGAAGAGAATGCTGAGAATGATGGCGTGGGGAAGGGTGAAGGGTAGGGTGCCGATGCGGCCGTTTGAGAGAAAGAGCCACAGGAGGTTGGTAATGAGGCAGAAGAGAATGCCGCCGGCGAGACCCTCCCAGCTTTTTTTGGGAGAGATGTTTGTGGCGAGTTTGTTGCGGCCGAAGCGGCTGCCGATGAAGTAGCCGCCGGTGTCGGATATTTTGGTGCTGAGAAGGGTGAAAAAGGCGATGAGGGCGGGTTGGGTGGGGTCGCCGATGAGAAAGAGGCGGATAAAGAAGCTGAAGAGGAAGGGGACATAGATGAAGCCGAGGAGGGTTCCAAGGGCGTTGTCGAGCCCTTGTCGCATGTCGGGGTAGCCGAGGAGGCGATAGAAGGTGATGACGACNACACCGACCATGATCGACCATAGGGCTGTGTCGGCGGGAAGGGGGCTGTTGAGAGGGGTGGGAAGCATGTATTGCCAACTGGCGATGCCGAAGATGATACCGATGGCCGTGCCCCATTTGCGGGAGGTGGCGAGGCCTCCGGCNATGAGCAGTCCGTAGAATTCCCAGAGTGCGAGGGCGGAGACGATGAGAAGAATGGTGAGGGTGATGGGACTGCCTGCGGGTATGATGACAAAAAGTGTGATCAGGAGGGCTCCGAGCAGCAGCCCGGTGAGTATGCGGCGAAGATCCATTAGCTTTCTCCGNTGGGTGGGGTCAGGCCTCCGAAGCGGCGATGACGCTGGTTATATTGTTGGAGGGCGTCATAAAACTGTTGTTCACGAAAGTCGGGCCAGTAGGTTGAAGTGACGATGATTTCGGCATACGAGAGTTGCCAGAGCATAAAGTTGGAGAGGCGTAGTTCNCCGCTGGTGCGAATCATCAGTTCGGGTTCGGGGAGGGAGGGGAGATATAGGTGGTTGGTGATGTGCTNTTCGGTGATGGCGTTGGGTTGAAGGGTGCCTTGTTGCACTTGTTCAGCGAGTTGTCGGGTGGCGTGGGTGATTTCGGCGCGNGCGCCNTAGCTGAGGGCAATGACGAAGGTGTGGCGGGTGTAGTGCTTGGTTTCATCCATGGTTTTCTGGATGCGTTTGCGAACGGGCAGCGGAAGGCGTTCGAGCTGGCCCATGATGCGGAGGCGAATATGGTTTTCGTGAAGCTCTTCTTCGTAGGCGTTGAGCGATTCGATGAGCAGCTTCATGAGTCCGTCGATTTCGTGGGGGGGGCGTTTCCAGTTTTCGGTGCTGAAGGCGTATACGGTGATGACTTCGATGTTGAGCGAAGCGGCGGCGCGGAGTACCGCTCGGACGGACTGAGCGCCTTCGCGGTGGCCTTCGATGCGTGATTTCCCGTTTGCCTCTGCCCAGCGCCCGTTGCCGTCCATGATGAGGGCGACGTGACGCGGGGTGTTTTCGAGGTTGGGGGGGGTGGGCTTCATTCGCTTCGGATGATGGTGCTGGCTCGTTTGGGGCCGACGGATAGGATTGAGACGGGGATGCCGGTTATCTTTTCGAGGTAGGCNACGTAGTCTTTGGCTGGTTGGGGAAGTTCGTCATAGCTGGTGCAGTGGGTGGTGGGTGTTTTCCAGCCGGGAATTGCTTCGTAGATGGGGGTGCAGCGTTCAAAGGTGCGAAGGGATGCGGGCATTTGTTCGATGCGTTTGCCGTCGATTTCGTAGGCGGTGCAGACGTGGATGGTGTCGAGATCGTCGAGGACGTCGAGCTTCATGAGGGCCCATTCGCTGATGCCGCCTATCATGCAGGCGTAGCGTGCAACGACAGCGTCGAACCAACCGCAGCGGCGGGGACGACCGGTGGTGGCGCCGAATTCGGCTCCGACGCGGGCGATGTGTTCACCGGTGGTGTCGGTTAATTCGGTGGGGAAGGGGCCGCCGCCGACGCGGGTGGTGTAGGCTTTGACGATGCCGATCACGCGGTCGATGGATTGGGGTGGGATACCGGCTCCAGAGGCGACGCCGCCGGCGCCGGTGTTGGAGGAGGTGACGTAGGGGTAGGTGCCAAAGTCGATGTCGAGCATGATGCCTTGTGCGCCTTCGAATAGAATGGTGTCGTTGCGTTGCATGGCTTGGTGGAGCAGCGGAACGGTGTCGGTGATGAAGGGGCGTAGTTGTTGTGCGGCTTGATCGACTTCGGTGAGAAGTGATTCAACGTCTAGAGNGGGTTGACCGAGCGCGGTGAGCTGCTGGTTTTTGGCGGTGGCAAGTGNGCGGACGCGGTCGAGGAAGTCTGCTTCGAGCAGGTCGCACATGCGGAGTCCGGTGCGGTCGGCTTTGTCGGAGTAGGCGGGGCCGATGCCGCGTTTGGTGGTGCCGATTTTGCTCGCATCGGAGCGGGCGCTCTCTTTGGCGCCGTCGAGCGCTTGGTGATAGGGGAGNACGAGATGGGCTCGGTCAGAGATGAAGAGCCGGTCGGTAAGGGGTATGTTGCGNTCGGTGAGTTCGGTGAGTTCTTCACNGAGACCGATGAGATCAACGACGAGGCCGTTGCCGATGACGCATTTGCAGGATTCGCGGAGGATGCCGGAGGGGGTNAGGTGGAGGACGAATTTTTGATCTTCGATTTCAACGGTGTGTCCGGCGTTGTTACCGCCTTGGTAGCGGACGACCCAGTCGGCATCGTGAGTGAGTACGTCGATGATTTTTCCTTTGCCTTCGTCGCCCCATTGTGAGCCGAAGAGTACCGTGTTGGACATAGCTTTTCCTTTGGTTTGGTGCTTGGGTTGGTTTTGGTGTGCCAACGAACAAACGGTGAAAACTAGGGAATGCGGGTGGTTGCGTCAAGTTTGGAGGTGAATGGGTGATGGGGGGATGGTGTGTTTATCTGCTTGATGGTGGCTCTTTTTTGGGGTTGGATTCGCNGCGTNAGTCAGTTGAAAGGAGAGAAAGAGATGTTTTTGGAAGTATATGCAGTAAATTTGGATAACTATAGNAAGGAGACCGATTTATCGAAGAAGCCGGAGAATCGTCGGTTTATTGAGATGACGAGTGTGCGGGTTCGTTACTCGGATCTGTTTGAGGATCGGGCGGAGTTGATTCTGGCGAACGGTGACATTTTGTTGGCAGCGGGCAGTTACGATGAGATTGTGGGACGAATTGCTCATGCGGACGCAGGTCAGTATGCCCGTCTTGCTGATTAAGCGTTTTTAATCCCATTGATGAGNGCGCGATCGATGGCTTGAAGGTCGCGCGCAATTTGTTTCTTGAGCTCTTCGGTGTTTTCAAACTTTTGATCTCCCCGAATGGTTTCGAGAAACGTAATTTCGACTTCTTTCGTGTAGAGGTCGATATTTTTTTGCCTGAGCAGATGGACTTCTAGGACGGTGGGTTTGTCGGCGTGGATGGTGCGGCGGTCGCCGATGTAGGCGGCGGCGTCGTAAGCCGTNCCGTCGAGTTGGAGCTGGGCGGCGTAGACCCCGTTGGGGGGGAGACATTCGTTGTGGGGATCGATGTTGGCGGTGGGATAGCCGAGTTGGCGTCCGATTTTTTCGCCATGAACTACGGTGCCTTGNATGGCAAAGGGACGGCCGAGCATGGCGGCAGCCTGTGTTAAATTACCGGTTGAGATGGCGGTGCGAATGCGGGTGCTGGAGACGCGCTGTTGCTCGTGTTCGACGGGGGGTTGTGCGGTGAAGTGGATGTTGTGTTCTTGGCAGTATTGTTCCAGCAGCTGCGCATTGCCGGCGCGGTTGCGCCCGAAGGACCAGTCGGTGCCGACAGAGATGGCGGAGAGACTTGGTATGTGGGTTTGAAGATGTTGGAAGAACTGCTCGGGTGTGAGTTGGCGAAAGGTCTCGTTGAAGGGTTGTCGAATGGCGGTGGTGATGCCGAGCTGGGCGAGTTGACGGTTTTGTTGCTGAGGGGTGGAAAGTAGCGGGGGCGCGGTTTCGGGATTGAGTATCTGGCGGGGATGTGGATGGAAGGTGAATACCCAGGCTTGCCCGTTGAGTTGTTGGGCGGCGGTGGTGGCGTTTTGAATGACGGCGGCGTGACCTATATGGAGGCCNTCGAAGTTGCCGAGCGCGAGGGCGACGGGTTNTTTCGTGGGCGGAAGGGTTTCGAGTGGGTGGGATGGGATCATGTTGAGAGCAGGGTTTCGAGGGGTAGGGTNCGGTTGACGAGGGTTTCGCGGGTTTCGGATAAGATCTGGTNGAGGGTGTGGGCTTGATCGATCTGGAGGGGGCCGGAGGCCGTACGGCGTAGGGCGGAGAGGCAGGCACCACACCCGAGATTTTNTCCGAGATCGTGGGCGAGGGTGCGGACATAGGTTCCTTTGGAGCAGTGGACGTGAATGTCGGCGTGGGGATTGTCAAAGTGGATCAGGTCGAATCGGTGAATTTGGCANGTGCGGGGTTCGCGTTCGATTTCGACTCCTTTGCGGGCGAGTTTGTAGAGGGGNACGCCGTCCTTCTTGATGGCGGAAACCATTGGGGGCAGTTGTTGGATTTCGCCGGTGAGGGCGGGAAGGGCNTGAGTGATCTGGTCTTGGGTGATGGCGGCGGGGTCGGCTTCGGTGAGGGTTTCGCCTTGAATATCCTGAGTGGAGGTGGTGCGCCCGAGGAGAATTGTNCCGGTGTAGGTTTTATCGCCNTTGGTGATGGTGGCGGAGGCTTTGGTAGCGCGTCCGATGAGGATCACGAGCAGTCCGGTGGCAAGAGGGTCAAGTGTGCCACCGTGACCGACTTTGTTGAGTTTGAACTGGTTGCGGATTTTGGCAACGACGTCGTGAGAGGTCCAGTCGGTCGGTTTNTCGACGAGGAGAATGCCGTCGAATGGGTCGGGCTGTCGGTTACGGCGGCTCATGGGTCGGGGTTGTTTCGGTCTTGTTGTTCGAGTTCATGGAGGATGGAGAGAATGTTNTCGCCTTCGGCGAGGGATTCGTCGAGATGGAATTGGAGGCGGGGGGNGTATTTGAGTTTTACGCGTTTGATCATCATGCGAACGATTTCTTGTCGGCGGCGGTTGAGGGTGTGNATCATCTGATGGCGGTCCTGTTCGTGACCGAAGATGGAGATGTATACGTTGGCGTCGCGTAAGTCGGGGGCGCACTCGACGCGGGTGACGGTGATGGCGGCAGCGTCGAAATCGGTGCCGGAAAAGTTACGGTGCAGGTCTTCTGCAATCTCGCGTTTTAGCAGTTCGTTGACGCGAACCATTCGGGATGTGCNCATGGGTTGTTCCTCGTTAATTGGGGGCATCATACCGAAGTTGAGGGGGCAATCGGTAAAAAAAAGATGATTTTTGTATGGTTTAGCGTTGGGGGCGCCAGTAGAGCACTTGTTTTTTTTGGCGGCCCCATTCGAGGGCTTCTTGGTGGGAGTCGAAGAAGAGGTCGAGGTGGCGGCCTTTGATGGCGCNGCCGGTGTCTTCGACGCGGCCCCAGCCGTAGCCGGGGATGTTGAAAATGGTGCCGTATGGGAAGAGGCGGGTGTCGGCGGCGAGGGTGCCTTTGCGGGCGGTGGTGCCGGAGGAGGTGATGCCGACGTGTTTGGGTTTGCCTTTGCTGGGGCCGTAGGCGTAGACGGGCTGGAAGCGCCAGTTGCGTTCCCAGCCGCAGCAGTGTTGGCAGTCGCAGTAGCCGGTGAGGGTGAGGGTGATGCGTTCGGGTTTTTGGTTTTTGGGAATGGCGAAACGGCGGGGTGTGGCGCAGCTGGTGAGGAGTAGGAGGGCGAGGGTGGGGAGTATGAGGTTTTTCATAGGGGGATTTCTCCTGACCAGATGGTTTGGATGCCGTGGGGGGTTTGTAGAAGGAGTTGGCCGTGTTCGCCGTAGCCGGCGAGGGTGCCGTGCTGGAGGTGGTCGCCGTCGCGGATGGTTAGGGGGCGGTTGAGGGGGCCGGTGGCGGCTTCCCATGTGGGGCGGATGGCGTTGAAGTGGTCGGTTTGCCATTGTTTGATCCAGTAGGTGAGATGGGGGAGTAGGTCTTGAAGGGTCTCTTCTANGGAGTGGGGNTTGCCGGTTTCGATGAGCATGGAGGTGGCGGGCTGGTCGATGGCGGCGGCTTGGGCGGGGGTGAGGTTTAGGTTGAGGCCAATGCCGGTGATGATGCCTCGTTGTTGGGTGGCGGGGTCTTCGATCTGTTCGGAGAGGATCCCACAGATTTTTTTGCCGTTGACGAGTAGGTCGTTGGGCCATTTGGGCTGGGCGGAGATGCGGTGGGTGCGGAGGAGGTCGTGGACGGCTAGGGCGGTGGCCATGGTGAGGGAGGGAATGGCGGTGAGGGGGGCTTGGGTGGCGAGGTATAGGGAGCAGCAGAGGTTGGTGTGTGGGGGGGCGATCCAGGGGCGGTTGAAGCGTCCGGTTCCGGCGGTTTGGTCGTAGGCGGCGATAAGGGTGCCGGAGGGGATGATGTGCCCGCTGAGGAGTTCGTTTTTGAGGTGTTGATTGGTGGAGCCGAGNCGTTCGTGCCATTGAATGGTTANGTTCATGGGTTGTAATATAAAAGATTGAAATGTGAACTTAAACTGAATTCGACTAGCCCTGTGTTTGAATTTTATTTATACAGGGCGAGGTTTTGTGGANAAAAAAGGGAGCGGTTCGATGGATAATTTGTTTTCTCAGGGTGTGACCTTGATGGTGATTGGGATGGCGACGGTGTTTGCCTTTTTGGTGTTGTTGATTGGCGCTATGAATGCGGCAGCGGCGTATTTTAAGAAGTTTGCGGATCGATTTGCGGAGCCGGCGGCTCCGGTGANAAAGGTGTCTAGCGGAGGCGGTGACGTGGAAGTTGCGGTGGCGTTGGCGGCGATTCGTGCTAAACGGGGTTAAGGAAAAAAANAAGGAGTTGTTCAGTGGCTAAGAAGACGATTCATATTATGAACACAGCGTTTCGCGATGGCTTTCAGTCGGTGTACGGGGCGCGGGTGTTGACGGAAGATTTTATGCCGGCGGTAAAAGTGTGTGCCGAGGCGGGACAGACGCATTTTGAGGCAGGGGGAGGTGCGCGTTTCCAGGCGCCGTTTTTCTATTGTAATGAGAGTGCATTCGATATGATGGATACGTTCCGGGCGACGGCGGGGCCGGATGCTAACCTGCAGACGTTGGCGCGGGGCATTAATGTGGTGGGGCTGGATTCGCAGTCGCGCGATATTATTGATCTGCATGCGAANATGTTCAAAAAGCATGGCATGACGACGATTCGGAACTTCGATGCGTTGAACGATGTGAATAATTTGATCGATTCGGGCAAGTCGATTACGGCGCACGGCTTGAAGCATGAGGTGGTGGTGACGATGATGGAGCTTCCGCCGGGCTGTTCGGGGGCGCATACGGTCGAATTTTACATGAAGACGTTGCAGGACATTCTGGATGCGGAGATTCCGTTTGATAGTGTTTGCTTTAAGGATGCGTCGGGNACGGCGGTGCCGAAGAAGGTGTATGACACGATTGTGGCAGCGCGAAAGATATTGCCGGGTGATACGAAGATTGCATTCCATTCGCATGAGACGGCGGGCATTGGAACCGTTGGGTATGTGGCGGCGATTAAGGCGGGTGCAGATCAGGTGGATTGCTCGTTGGCACCGGCTTCGGGTGGAACTTGTCAGCCGGATGTGGCGACGTTGTGGCATGCGTTGCGGGGCGAGGCGTATGAGCTGGATGTGGACATTGATAAGATGATGGAAGCGGCGGGGGTCTTTAAGGAGTGCATGGCGGATTATTTCATTCCGCCGGAAGCGAAGGCGGTGGAGCCGATGATTCCGTGGTCGCCGATGCCGGGCGGTGCGTTGACTGCGAATACGCAGATGATGCGGGATAACAATCTGATGGATAAGTATGAGGATTGTATTGCGGCGATGAGTGAGGTGGTTCGTCGGGGTGGTTTTGCTACGTCGGTGACACCGGTCTCTCAGTTCTATTTCCAGCAGGCGTTCAATAANGTGATCTTTGGTCCGTGGGAGAAGTTTGCGGAGGGATATGGNAAGATGGTGTTGGGCTATTTTGGTAAGACACCGGTTGAGCCCGATGCGGAAATTGTGAAGCTGGCTTCGGAGAAGATGGGACTGGAGCCGACAACGGCCAATCCGGTTGATCTGAATGATGCGGATCCGAACAAGGGTGTGGATGCGGCGACGAAAATGCTGCAGGAGAATGGCCTGGAAACGTCGGATGAAAATGTCTTTATTGCAGCGGCCTGTAAGCAGAAGGGCATCGACTTTTTGCTGGNCAAGGTGGAGATCAATGGTGTTCGGAAACATTCGTTGATGCCGAAGCAGGCGGAAGCGGGCGGCGATGGCGCGTATGCGGTTTCGGTGAACGGGAAGACTTATCAAGTGGAGATCACGGGCGATAAGGCGATGGTGAATGGTTCGAGCTATGATATTGCGGTGGGCGACGGTGAAGCGGGTGCNTCGGCTGGCGCGGCGGCGAGTGGNGAGGGCGAGAACGTGGCGGCTCCGATGAACGCGAAGGTGATCAAGGTGAATGTGAGCGTGGGCGATGCGGTGAGCGAGGGTGATGTTCTCTTTGTTGTGGAAGCGATGAAGATGGAGGTCGAAGTGAAGGCTGCTTCGGGCGGTTCGATCACGTCGATTGAAGTGCAGTCGGGTGCGCANGTTTCAGCGGGTGATCCGTTGGCAACGATTGGCTAGGGGATTCCGTGAAGGGAGCAAGTTCGATGAGAAGAGGATGGTTGTTGGTTGCGGTTGTGGGTGCACTGGTGAGTGGTGTTCCGACNATGGCTGTGGCGGAGGCGCGTGAGGGCATTTCGATTTCGGAGGGATTCCAAAAGCTCTGGAAGGAGACGGGAATCTATCGTTTCTTTAATCCGCAGAGTGCGGAGGAGAAAGAGGCGGCGTATCGAAGTGCATTGGCGAAGACGGTCGATGCAGAGATTGCTGCGGGTCATTTTGCGGGTGTGGTGAAGGTGCTGGGGGATGCGGCAGCGCATGGTGTGCCGGAGGCGGAACTGGCTCCGTATCGGGTTCAGTTGGCGGAGGCGCGCGAGAAGGGNTTTAAAGAGCAGGCATTATTGCCCAAAGGGGTCGGTCAGTTTATTATGATTTTTGTGGGACTGGGGCTGATCTATTTGGCGATTGCCAAGGGGTTTGAGCCNTTGTTGTTGTTGCCGATTGGATTTGGGGCGATTTTAACGAATATACCTGTGGCAGGTATTGCGGCGGAGCCGATTCCGGGACAGCCGGGTGGTTTCTTGCACTATTTTTATACGGTGGGTGTGCAGTCGGGTGTCTTTCCGTTGTTGATNTTTTTGGGCGTGGGGGCGATGACGGATTTTGGGCCGTTGTTGGCGAANCCGAAGACGGCGTTGTTGGGGGCAGCGGCGCAGTTTGGTATTTTCTTGGCGTTGCTGGGTGCGGTGGCATTGGGCGGTTTGTTCTCGTTGGAGGATGCGGCGGCGATTGGTATTATCGGGGGGGCGGATGGCCCGACGGCGATTTTCTTGGCGTCGCGGTTGGCGCCTAATTTGCTGGGGGCNATTGCGGTGGCGGCTTATTCTTATATGGCGTTGGTGCCGATTATTCAGCCGCCGATTATGAAGCTGTTCACGACGCCGGAGGAGCGGGCGATTGAGATGAAGCAGCTGCGGCCGGTGAGNAAGGCGGAGAAGATTGTCTTTCCGTTGATGGTGTTGGTGATCTGTTTGTTGTTGCTACCGTCTGCAACGCCGCTGATCGGGATGTTGATGTTGGGTAATCTGATGAAGGAGTCGTGTGTGGTGGATCGCTTGTCTGATACGGCGCAGAATGCGTTGATTAATATTGTGACGATTATGCTGGGGCTGGCGGTGGGTTCTAAGCTGGCGGCGGATAAGTTTTTGAATGTGCAGACGTTGGGTATTCTGGGCTTGGGGCTTGCGGCGTTTGTGATCGGTACGGCATCGGGTGTTTTGTTGGCGAAACTGATGAATAAGTTGAGCAAGGATAAGATTAATCCGTTGATCGGTTCGGCGGGGGTTTCGGCGGTGCCGATGGCGGCGCGGGTCTCGAATAAGGTGGGACTGGAGGCGAATCCGCAGAACTTTTTGTTGATGCATGCGATGGGGCCGAATGTGGCGGGGGTGATTGGTTCGGCGGTGGCGGCGGGTGTATTGCTGGCACTGGTGAGCTGATGCTGGTCGTCTATAGGCTGAGAGAGGCTGCCATGGGCAGCCTTTTTTATTTTCGGGGAGGGGGAAAGATGGCAGGTTAGCGGGATGAGTTGGGTCTATACAAAGATGCATGGTGCGGGAAATACGTTTGTGGTGGTGGAGGATCTTGCGGGACAGTTTGAGGGGGGCAATGGGGCGTTGGTTCGGGCGATTTGTGATGCGGANNCAGGGGTTGGATCAGATGGTTTGTTGCTGGTTCAGCGTTCAGAGAATGCGGATGTGCGGATGCGGTTTTATAATCCAGATGGTTGTGAGGTGGCGATGTGTGGGAATGGGGCGCGTTGTTTGGCTTGGTTGGCGGTGAATGCGGGGCTGGCGGGGGAGCGATTGCGGATGGAGACGGGGGCGGGGGTGTTGACGGCTGAGGTTCGGGGGGAGTGGGTTCGGTTAGAGATGGGGGTGTGGCAGTCGGAGTGTCTNGATNTTGAGTTGGCGTGCGGATGGCNGGTGGATCTGTTGAATACGGGGGTGGCTCATGCGGTCCATTGGGTGAGGAGTGTGAAGGAGTTGGAGCTGTTGGAGTGGGAGCGGATGGGTTCGTTGATTCGGTGGGATGACTATTTTCAGCCGGAGGGTACGAATGCGAGTGCAGCGGTGGTCGATGAGCAGGGTGTGTTGTCTATTCGGACGTTTGAGCGTGGTGTGGAGGGGGAGACGTTGGCGTGTGGAACGGGGGCGTTGGCGGCGGCGCGGTTGGCGGTGGTGCGTGGGGCGTGTTCGTTTCCGGTGGAGGTGCGGTGTCGGAGTGGNGAGAAGCTGATGGTGGATGATGTGGAGGGGTGTATGGTGCTTTCGGGGCGTGCGGTGAAGATGGAAGAGGGAGTGTGGAGCGGTGGAGATCGGGTTTAGTTTAGGGTCGAATGAGGGCGATCGGCTGGCTTATTTGCAGGCGGCTCGAGATGGATTGCTGGCGAGTGGAGAGGGTCGGCTGGTGGCTCAGTCGGCGGTGTATGAGACGGCACCAGTGGAGGTGGCGGCAGCTTATGAGACGTTCGATTTTTTGAATGCGGTGGTGGTGTTGGAGAGCGAGGCGTCGCCGGAGGATTGGCTGGTGCGGTTGGCGGGGGTGGAGTTGAGCTTGGGGCGGGTGCGCAGCGGTGAGATTAACGCTCCGCGGACGGTGGATGTGGATCTGATTTATGNGGGGACGTTGTGTCGGGATACGGAGAGCTTGCGGGTTCCGCACCCGCGTTGGATGGTGCGGGGGTTTGTGTTGGCTCCGTTGGCGGAGGTGCGTCCGGATTTGGTGTTGCCGGGGGTGGCGGAAGCGGTTAAGGATGTATGGAGTGGATGCCGAGATCGTTCGGCTGTTGTGCGGGTGATAGAGAGTTGGTGAGATGATGAAGCGTTGGACGGCAGTTGAAATCAAGGCGTTGAAGGGGAAAGAGCGTTGGGCGATGTTGACGGCGTATGATGCGCTTTCGGCGCAGTGGGTGGAGTCGGCGGAGTTGCCGGTGGTGCTGGTGGGGGATTCGTTGGGGATGACGTCGCTGGGATATGAGAGTACGCTTCCGGTGAGTATGGAGGNGATGCTGCATCATACGGCGGCTGTTTCGCGGGTGACACGCCGGGCGTTGGTGGTGGCGGATATGCCGTTTATGTCGTATCAGCCGTCCGTGGCGTGTGGGATTGCAAATGCGGGTCGGTTTGTGCAGGAGGCGGGCGCAGATGCGGTGAAGGTGGAGGGGGGCGTGATTCGTGCCGCGTTGATTGAGGCGTTGGTGGCGAATGGAGTTCCTGTGTTGGGGCATGTGGGATTGACGCCGCAGTCGGTAAAAGAGCTGGGTGGATATCGTGTGCAGGGTCAGGGCGAGGCAGAGGCGCGTCAGTTGATGGATGATGCTTTAGCGGTGGAGCAGGCGGGGGCGTTTGCGGTGGTGTTGGAGTGTGTGCCGCGGGCGTTGAGTGAGCAGATTACGGAGGCGTTATCGATTCCGACGGTGGGAATTGGTGCGGGGNNGGGTTGTGATGCACAGGTATTGGTGATTTCAGATTTATTGGGGTTGAGCGGTAAGAAGGNGCCTTCTTTTGTTCGGCCGTTTGCGGCGTTGGCACCTCAGATTGAAGAGGCGGTGGCGGCATTTAAGCAGGCGGTGGTATCGGGTNATTTTCCGGGGGATAAGGAGAGTTTTTAGGTGGAGGTGATTCGGCATCNGGATGCCATGTNGGCGTGGGCACGGCGGCAGCGGGGGGAGCGGGGGCTGGTGGCGTTGGTTCCGACAATGGGCGCGTTGCATGAGGGGCATCTTTCGTTGATTCGTTTGGCGCGGGAACAGGCGGAGCAGGTGGTGGTGAGTCTGTTTGTGAATCCGGTTCAGTTTGGTGAAGGGGAGGATTTTGCGGTCTATCCCAGGTGTGAAGAGGCGGATCGGGTGTTGTGTGAGCAGGAGGGGGTGACGGTTTTGTTTATGCCGGATGCGAAGGATGTGTATGCGGAAGATGCGAGTGTGTGGGTGGATGAGGAGCAGTTGAGCAGGGGGCTTTGCGGGGCGTCTCGTCCGGGGCATTTTCGGGGGGTGTGTACGGTGGTGTTGAAGTTGTTTAATTGGGTGCAGCCGGATGTGGCTATTTTCGGAGAGAAGGATGCGCAGCAGGTTCGGATTATTGAGCGGATGGTGCGCGATTTGAATGTGCCGGTGGAGGTGGTGCGGGGGCCGACGGTGCGGGAGGCGGATGGATTGGCGATGAGTTCGCGTAATAGGCGGCTTTCAGGGCTGCAACGTTCGGTGGCTCCGGGTCTCTATCAGGCGTTGCAGATGGCTGAGAGAAGCGTGCGGGATGGAGAGCGTGNGGTGGGGGTTTTGGTGGATGAGGTGCGTGGGGCGCTGGAGGAGCTGGAGGGGGTTGTGATTGATTATGTGGTGTTGGTGGATGATGTGAGTTTGGTGGAGATAGAGCGTGTGGATGGCCCGGCGTTGTTGGCGGTGGCGGTTTGGATGGGTGAGGTTCGTTTGATTGATCATTGTGTGTTGNGTGCAGGGTAACTTTTGTGATGGTTTTTTGTTTGCTTGCGTTGCGGTGCAGATTACATTTGGTGNTTCTTTGATAGAGGGTGCGGTAGCCAAGTGGTTAGGCACTGGATTGCAAATCCATGAACACCGGTTCGAATCCGGTCCGCACCTCCAATTTTTAACGAGTTTAGAGGAGTTATAGATGTCAGTTCCACAGGATTTTTTCTATTCGAAGTCGCATGAGTGGGTATCTCTGAGTGAGGGCGTGGTTACCGTCGGAATTACCGATTTTGCGCAGAGTCAATTGTCGGACTTGACGTTTGTTGAGTTGCCGGCAGTGGGAGCGTCGTTTGCAGCTGGTGATGAGGCGGCGGTTGTTGAGTCGGTGAAGGCGGCGGCGGATGTGTATGCACCGGTGGCAGGTGAGGTGATTGAAGTGAATGAGGTTTTAGAGGATGCCCCGGAAACGATTAATGCTGATGCATTTGGGGCGGGTTGGTTGTTTAAATTGAAAGTGGTGGACGAGGCGGAAGTGGATGGTTTGATGGACGCGGATTCCTATGAGGAAATTTGTCCGCAACAGTAGGGTTATTGGAATGGAGAGGTTTTCAGGGAGGTGGTGAGCCTCCCTTTTTTGTATGAGTGATGGGTATTCATTAGTATTTGAAGCGCCGGTTGATTATGCGAAGGGATTGGCTTTTCAACGGCGTTTATTGGCGGCGCGGCAGGCGGATCTAATTCCGGATACGGTGTTGTTGATGCAGCATACACCGACGGTGACGCTGGGGAATCGCGGACGGGACCACTATTTGTTGAAGAGTGAGTCGGAGTATGCTGCGATGGGCATTGAGTTGTTTCAGGTGGAGCGGGGTGGTGATGTGACGTTTCATGGGCCGGGGCAGTGGGTGTTGTATCCGATTTTATATTTGGGGGGTCGGGAGGCGGATGCGCATGGGTATTTGTTTAATTTGGAGGAGGTTGCGATCCGTGCATTACATCAGTTTGGTGTGGAGGGTTTTCGGCGTGAGGGGAAATCGGGGGCGTGGACGGCGATGGGTAAATTGGCTGCTATTGGGTTTCGCTTGAAGCGGTGGGTGACTTTTCATGGAATGAGTTTTAATGTGGAAAATTCGTTGCGCGGATTTGAGACGATTGTGCCGTGTGGGTTGGAGGGTGAGCCTGTGACGACGTTGCAAAAATTGCTGGGAAATGAGTGTCCGTCAATGGGGCAGGTGGGGGAGACGATGTTGGATGTTTTTGAGGATGTTATGGGGCGGCAATTGGAGCGGTTTCGGGCGGGGGATGGGTTGCCGGATTGTTCGCGTGTGCAGGCTCCGCCAGTGGATTAGTAGCTTTCGTTCCAGTGGGTGAGTTGGTCGAGTATGTTTTCAGCGGTGAGATCAATATGGATGGGCGTGAGAGAGGCATAGCCGGCTTCGATGACGTGGACATCGGTGTCGGTTCGCTCGTCGAGTAGTTCAAGATCACCATCGAGCCAGTAGTAGTCGTTTCCGCGGGGGTCGGTGTGGGTGCTAAAACGTTCTACAAATCGGGATCGGCCCATGCGTGCGCTTTTGAGGCCTTTGAGTTGGTTGAGGGGCAGGTTGGGAACATTAACGTTGAGGATGATGCCGGGTGGGAGGGGGTCTTCTGTGTATTTTTGTACGATTGTATGGGCGACATGAGCGGCGGTTTCCCAGTGAGGATCTTGATAGGTGCAGAGGGAGATGGCGATGCCGGGTACGCCGAGAATCACGGCTTCGCTGGCGGCGGATACTGTGCCGGAGTAGAGGACGCTGATGCCGGTGTTGGAACCGAGATTTATGCCGCTGACGACGAGGTCGGGTAGGTTGTTTTTGCGTAGGTGGCAGAGAGAGAGTTTGATGCAGTCGGCAGGTGTGCCGCCAACCGCGAGACCGAAGGGTTGGTTGTTGATTTCGGTGGGAGTGACTTTTAGGGGGTCGGTGAGGGTGATGGCGTGACCGGCGGCGCTCCGTTCGGTGTCGGGGGCAATTACATCGATGGTGCCGTATGGTTGCAGGGCTTGGTGAAGTTCATATATGCCACGGGCGTGGATTCCGTCGTCGTTGCATAGAAGTATATCTTTCATGGGTTGAATCGTGACAGGGGTTTAGGGGATAGGCAACGGGAAAGGGTGTTGGGTTGCATTTGCTAGGGAGGGGGGGCAGAGTGATGAGATGAATTGGGTTTTGTTGGAGCAGAATGAGTTGGAGGATGGGGTTCGTGTGGAGCTCTTTGGACGGAGAGCGGTTCATCTGATTTCTGTGTTGAATGTTTCGGTGGGCGATTCGGTCCGAGTGTGTCAGGTGAAGGGTCCGATGGGGGTGGGCGTTGTGAGCTGTGTTACGGCGTCTTCTGTGGTGTTGTGTTGCGAATGGGGTGCGATTCCGGATCGTCCTATATTGGATCTAATTTTGGCGATGCCGCGTCCAAAAGTGTTGCGGCGGATGTGGGCGCAGGTGGCGGCGTTGGGGGTGCGGCGTGTTTTTTTATTGGGTGCAGCGCGGGTTGAGCGGTTCTATTTTGACAGTCATGTGGTGAATCCATCTGTGTATGATCCGCTGTTGCGAGAGGGCTTGGAGCAGGCGGGTTGCGGGTGGCTTCCTGAGGTTTTTGTGCGGAAAAATTTTGACCATTTCTTTGAGAAAGAGAGCGAAGAGTGGTTCGCAGGTGCGTGTAAGTGGGTGGGTGATCCGAGTGGAAAGCAGGAGTGGATAGACGAGACAATGGGTCAGGCTCCATGGCGTTCATTTGTGATGGCAGTGGGTCCTGAAGGTGGTTGGATGCAGGATGAATTGAATAAATTGGAGTCTCTTGGGTTTTCGCGAGTGGGATTGGGCAAGCGTGTTTTACGGAGTGATACAGCAACGGTTTGTTTGTTACATGATGCGCAGCGTGCCATGCTTACGAATAAGCTAGCAGAGGAGGAGAAATGAATCGGGTTATATTATTGTTTGCAACCGGTTTTGGATTGGGTCGGAGTGCGGTTATGCCGGGTACGATTGGGTGTTTGGTGGGGGTGCCGTTGAGTTGGGGGTTGATGCAATTGGATCACGTGCTTTTACAGGTAATGGTGGCCATCTTTTTTGTTTTGGTGGCGGTTCCTTTGTGTGGCAGCGCGGAGTCGTTGATTGGTGAAAAGGATTCACAGATGATCGTGGCGGATGAGTTTTTGACATTGCCAATTTGCGTGATTGGTTTTTCGGAACCGCTTTTTTTGCTAACGGGTTTTGTTTTTCACAGGATCTTCGATATTACGAAACCTCCGCCGATTCGGCAGTTGCAGAATATTGGGGGAGGCGTGGGCGTTGTGGTGGATGATGTTCTGGCAGCGCTGTTAGCACTGGGGTGCAATGTCTTGCTGGCATACTGGATTTAGTTGCTACGGTATTTCATGAGTTCAGAAAATTCATCGACGTTGCGGAGCTGATCGAACTCATCGTCGTTCATCCATTGAATGGCGTTTTTCGGGTCGCTAAGCTGGGCGGCACGGCGGGTGGCTAGAAGGGCTTTTTCTGCATTCCCGAGTTTGAGTTCAATCCGGGCTTGCAGGTTATACAGGTTAGCAATGTCGGTAATGTCTTGGGTGAGAATGTCGATTTCTTCGCTGGCTAGTTGCCAGCGAGCTTGCTTGGTCAGGTAGAGGGCGTAGTCGTATCGACTGTCTGTGTCGTTGGGGCGCTGAAAGAAATAGCGGTTAAAGTAGGTGATTGCTTGATCGTGCTCCTCTTTTTCGCGGTAGAGCTGGGCGAAATTTTTCAATAGGGGAGCGTAGACGGAATTTTTTTCCTCTGCGGCTTTTAGGTATGTTTCGGCTAGGTCGTATGCTTCGGACTGAATACAGACGGCGCCGAGGTTGCTGAGCATGGTTTCGTCTAAATCATCGAGGTTAATATCCTTAAAAAGCTCAACGGCATCGTCAAACTGCTCGAGGTTGAAATAGCACATGCCGAGTGGGGCTCGAACATCTTCGAGGTCGGGGATAATCGCGCGTGCATTTTCGAAGTGCGTGGCGGCTTCTTTGTAGTTTTGAAGTTCGTATGCTTTTTCGGCCAGGATGATGTTGTAGGCCGCTTTCTTGATCCAGAGCATGGTATTGGATTGGGGTTCCGTTGTTTCTTCTGTCGGTTTTGCAAACGTGCGATTGTAGTCGAGCACCCATTGATCTTCTTGTTCGAGGGCATAGCGCGGAATATATTCATCGGTTATGGGGGCGAGGGGTTTTACTTCGTTTACATTTTCAATGTAGTTGTTGATGATGATGTAGACGAGGGAAACAGAGATGATGAGGGCTAAGAGTCCAAGGGTGAAGTTTATGCCTTGCTGGCGTTTTAAGTCTCTCTTACGTTCTTGCGCTACGCTGACATTTTTTTGCGGTGTGAATAGATCCTTATCACTTGAGTCGGAACTATAGATGTCTTGATTGGTTTTGCGTTTTTGTGTGTCCATCCGAAAAAACTAATTGTGAAGAGATTAAATTGCAATCGCTTTCGGACGGGTTTGCATAAAAGTTAACCTTTCGGTGTGGAATCATTTTTAACTTTTTCGGTGCGGCGTGAGGGGATGCATTGTATTGTCAGGTCTGTTTTTACGAGGAGTTAGTATGTCGAGTACATTTGGAACATTGTATAGAGTGAGCACATTTGGCGAGTCCCATGGCAAAGCGGTGGGGGCCATTGTGGATGGTTGTCCAGCGAATGTAGAGCTATGTGAAGAGGATATTCAGCCGCAGCTTACGCGCCGTCGACCGGGTCAGAGTGAGATGACGACTCCGCGGGATGAGGCGGATCGGGTAACCATTCTTTCGGGTTGTGAGGCGGGTAAAACACTTGGCACTCCGATTGGGTTGATGGTGAATAATCGGGATCAGCGACCGGGTGATTATCAGGAGATGAGTCAGGTGCCGCGGCCTTCTCATGCTGATTTCACGTATCAGCATAAATATGGAAACCGGGCGGCGAGTGGTGGCGGACGCTCGAGTGCACGGGAGACGATTGGTCGCGTGGCGGCGGGTGCGATTGCGGAGAAGTGGTTGCGAGAAAATTTTTCAACTGAGATTGTGGCGTGGGTTAGTTCAGTGGGTGAGGTGGATGCACCCGATCTTTCGTTGGAGGGGTTGGGACGGAATGAGGTGGATAAAAATTTAATTCGTTGTCCGGATGAGCGTTCAGCGGAAAAAATGATGGAGGCGGTAGCTGACGCTCGGGATCAGCAGGATTCTGTTGGCGGGGTACTTACCTGTGTGGCGCGGGGGATTCCGGTGGGACTGGGCGAACCGGTGTTTGAACGGTTGGAGGCAAAGTTGGCGCAGGCGATGTTGTCGATACCGGCTACGAAAGGGTTTGAAATTGGTTCTGGTTTTGCGGGCTCTCGGATGCGGGGTTCGGCGCATAACGATCCGTTTGAGATGAAGGCGGACGGGCGACTGGGTACGGTGACCAATTATAGCGGGGGGGTTCAGGGCGGTATTTCGAATGGGGAACCGTTGGTGTTTCGTATTGCCTTCAAACCACCGGCAACGATTGGTCAGGCGCAGCAAACATCGACTTTTCAGGGAGAAAAAACGGTGTTGGAAGCGAAGGGACGGCATGATCCGTGTGTGGTTCCGCGGGCGGTGCCGATTGTAGAGACGATGACAGCGATGACGCTGATGGATTTTGTATTGTGTCAATCTTACCGTGCATGATGATGAGTGAATGGGGAGCCAGTGTGGGATTTGTGGCGCCGGGTGGGCCGGAGTTTATATTGGTTTTGTTGGTTCTATTGCTGTTGTTTGGTGCGAAGGATGCTCCGCGTATTTTGCGTAAAATAAGTGATGTGATAACGCAGTTTCGGCATACGGCAAATACATTCAAGCATGATATTATGTATAGTGATATGCGGGCAGAAGCAGATGCTCGAGGGGCGGAAGTTGAGGAAGATCTGGGCCCGTTTGATGAACCGGAAGAGGGTTTTGAAGTGGATCCGGATGGGTGTGTTGAGGCGGATGAAGCGCACCCGAAAGTGGATGGGATTTCGGAAGATGAAGTGGCATCGGATTCGGATATGAGTGTCGATGAAGGTGATGAACAACCGAAAGTGGATGGGGAATCGGATGTGGAGTCGGATTAAGGGTTTTCGAGATCGATTTCAGTTTGATGATCGTGAGCTTCCGTTTTTGACGCATTTGGAGGCGTTTCGAAAGACGCTGATTCGCATGGTGGTTTCGTTGGTGGTGGGCATGTTGATTTGTTTGCCTGTTTCGGATCAGTTAATCCGTTTATTGCGGGCGCCTGCCGAGCCGTATATTGAGGCGTCTTTGGTGGAGGCGTTGGCAGAAAACCCGGTGCAATTATCGATGGCCGGAGAGGAGGTTCGTTCGGCAATTGAATCGACGAATAATGTGGTGGTTGGCGCGACGATTCAACTGCCGGATGAGCGTGTGAATCAAGGCATGATTCGATTGCAGTTTTCTGAGCCGGCGGCGGCGTTGAAGATGTGGCTTCTGGTTTCGTTTTTTGGTGGGTTACTGTTGAGCCTCCCTTTTTTGGTATTCTTTTTGGCGCTTTTTGTGTTGCCGGGAGTGCGGGATGTGGAGCAACGGGCGATTAAACGGATTGCGGTTTTTTCTGGAGGCTTGTTTTTGCTGGGTGTCGTGATGGGGTATAAAATCACGTTGCCTTTGGCATTGGGGCTGATGTTAAAGATTGGTGCCCAGTTGGGGGGAGAGTCGATTTGGTTCTATTCCAAGTATATTATGTTTGCGCTGCAGCTGTTGTTGGCTTTCGGGTTGGCCTTTCAATTGCCGGTGGTTATTTTGATTTTAGGAAAGATGGGTGTCGTGGGTTCGCGACAGTTGCGAGAGAAGCGGCGGCATGTGATTGTTGGGCTGCTGGTGCTGTCGATGTTGCTAACACCGCCGGATCTTCTTACGCAGCTTCTACTGGCGGCTCCGTTAATTTTGTTGTATGAATTTTGTATTTGGTTCCTTCATTTTACGGGAAACCGTGATACAGCTAGCAGTGAAGATAAAAGTGAGGTGGTATAATGAATTGTGTGGGTGTGATGGGTTTGCCGGGTGGTTCGGAAGTGATTCTGATTATTTTTGTGATTCTGCTGCTGTTCGGCGCGAAGAAGCTTCCAGAGCTGTCTCGTTCGCTTGGAAAAAGTTTGGGCGAGTTTAAAAAGGGTCAGCACGAGGGAGAACTTCCGGATGAGGCGATCAAGCAGTTTGAAGATGAAAGTGATACAACCGCGATTGCTGAAGAGCATCTTGATGATACTGATAAAAGCGAATGAGTTTTCAACAGCGAGAGCTCTCTGAGGAAGAAGAGCGGGTCAACACGAAAGCTGTGTTGGCACATGTGTTGCCGTTTGTGATGTGGCTAACGATGATGGTTTGGCTGGATGATCCGGCCTGGAATTATAATGCGCGGACGTTGGGGGGATTGTTGTTATTGGCTGTTTTTCGGCCTTGGCGTTGGTATCCGCGGTTCAAGTGGCGCAATTTGCCGGCT
The DNA here is from genome assembly GCA_002691095.1 of Kiritimatiellaceae bacterium. Lineage (GTDB taxonomy): Bacteria > Verrucomicrobiota > Kiritimatiellia > Kiritimatiellales > Pontiellaceae > Pontiella. The sequence continues at coordinate 37,948 of NZGU01000001.1, forward strand.
GCTGTGGGCGTTGGGGTGGCGATTTTTGTGGTCTGGGTGGGACTGGAGAGCACGTGGGTGGTGGATTCGTTGCCGTGGTTGACGGAGTGGTATGATCGACTGTTTGTTGATTTGACGCAGCCGTTTAAGGTGCGGGAGTTGTATGAGCGGGGCGATGGTTCGTGGGTGCCGTTTATGGTGATAGAGGAGGGGGTACATCCTGGTCGGCATGCCTATGATCCGCGGGTTACGGGGTGGTTAAATTTTTCGATTCATATGGTGGGAACGTCTGTGGTTATTGCGATTATAGAGGAGTTCTTCTATCGTGGTTTTGCGTATCGCTGGATGCAGGGAAGTCCGTTTTATGATATCGATGCGGGACGATTGAATTGGAAGTTATTGCTTTTAATTTCGCTCTTTTTCTCGGTTTCACACATTGAGTGGGGGGCGGCTGTTATTTGTGGTATTTCATATGGACTGCTCTATATTAAAACACAGGATATCTGGGCGGCAATTATTGCGCATGGTGTGACCAATTTTCTATTGGGGTGGTATGTTATATTTTTTGATGCGTATCAATATTGGTAGAGATGTTTCCGGTGGGAATTACGCTTGCATTGAGGGGTGTGCTTAACTATCTTCCTGCCCTCTAAGCCCTGCGGAAAGATGACTGAGTGGCTTAAGGTGCTGGACTGCTAATCCGGTGTACTGCGCAAGCGGTACCGAGGGTTCGAATCCCTCTCTTTCCGCCATTTTTTCTAATATTCTTTTGGATGATAGCAGCGATCATCTTTCGTGTTTTACCGTNAAACCTGCCTATTAATGTGTTTGGTTGGGTTATCTTTTTGTGTGACCAGAGAGGTTGTTTGCTTTTGTGTGGAGCTGACTCGGTTGGCGTGCGTGCGTGGATGGAGTGGATTAGAAACATCACTTTTTGGTGGCGTGTATGGGGAAGTTGTGTCGGTTTGTTGCGGGATTTGAGAAGATCGTGAGGATGGGAAGAGGCTAATATGAAGCGTATTTTTTATGCGGTGGTTCTGCTGTGGGTATGGGTGGCGGATGGATCGATACAGGGGGAACGGGTTTATCTTTCGGGTCGTGATGCGGAGGATGCGGTGATGTGGGACTTTTTTTGTTCGGCAGGGCGGAACAGTGGAAAGTGGATGAAGATAGCGGTTCCGTCGAATTGGGAGCAGGAGGGGTTTGGTTCATACAATTATGGTCATGATGACCCGGGGGAGAAGCATGCGGAGGTGGGAACGTATCGCCGTGATTTTTTTGTGCCGGTGGAATGGAAAGGGAGACATGTTCGATTGGTCTTTGAGGGGGTTATGACGCAGGCTTCCGTCAAGCTGAACGGTAAGCTGGTTGGATTTGATAATTATGGGGGATATACCGCTTTTCATCATGTTTTAGATAAAACCAATATTAAGTATGGAGCGAAGAATAAGCTGGAAGTGACGGTTAAGAAAAAGCCGGATAATGAGAGTTTGGATAGGGCGGAGCGGAAGGCGGATTATTGGGTGTTTGGTGGCATTTATCGACCGGTTTATCTAGAGGTGTTACCGAAGGAGTTTGTGAACCGGTTGGCTATTGATGCACGGGCAGATGGTCGTTTTAAGATGGATATTTTTCCTCAGGTTCAATATCCGACTAAATTTTGGCAAAAATTTATGATCTATACGGATGAAGTGAGGGCTCAAATTCAGACGTTGGATGGAGTAGATGTGGGAGAGCCGATGCGGGCGGCCATTCATGGGGCAAGGGGGCGTATATCGGTGGAGACGATGGTTGAAAATCCACTTTGTTGGTCTCCTGAAATGCCGAATCGTTATCAGGTGAAGGTGACGATGCTTCACGAGGGTAGGGTGTTATCTGAAAGGACGGAGACGTTTGGCTTTCGGAGTGTCGAGTTGCGCCCGGGAGATGGGTTTTATTTGAATGGCATCAAGCAGCGGATCAAAGGGATTAATCGGAATATGTTTGATCCAGATCATGGACGAGTGATTAGCGAAGAGCGGGCGTGGGCGGATGCGCGAGCTATCAAGGCGATGAATGTGAATCTCGTACGTTCTCATTTGCCGCCTACATCGGCGTTCATGGAGGCGTGTGATACATTGGGTTTGATGGTTATTACGGAGCTGTGTAATTGGCATGATCCGGCAATTGATACACCGATTGCGCGTAATATTGTTTATTCATTGGTTACTACGTATCAGAATTACCCGTCGGTTGTTATGTGGGCCAACGGAAATGAGAATGGCTTTAATCTGGAGGTGGATGAGCTTTATTATCTCTATGATCCGCAGGAGCGACCTGTGTTACATCCGTGGGCTTACTATGATGGGATCAACACCTATCACTATCCTGATTATCCGGCTTTGCAGGAGCAGTTGAATAAGCCCGTTGTCTATTTGCCGACGGAGTTTTTGCATGGGTTATATGATGGGGGCCATGGCGCGGGACTCGAGGATTATTGGCAGTTGATGTCGGAAACGCCGACGTGTGCGGGCGGGGTGTTGTGGTGTTGGGCTGATGCGGCTTTAGTGCGCACGGATCAGGATGGAAAGCTGGATACACATGGCAACAAGTCGGCGGATGGCATCGTGGGTCCACGCGGTGAAAAGGAGGCGAGTTATTTCACGGTTCGGGATATTTGGTCGCCGGTTCAGATTGAGATGGAAACATTCGATGCGTCATTCGATGGTCGGATCCCGGTTGCTAATCAGTATAGCGAGTTGTCTTTGGATCGCTGCCAGTTTGAATGGAAGTGGTTACGCTATGGTACGGCTCTGGAAAAGGAGGCGACCGTGCGTGTGTTGGCAGATGGTAAGATGGTGGGGCCGTCTGTTCGGGCTGGCGAACAGGGCTGGTTAGTTGTGCCCTATGAAACGTATCTTCAAACGAGTGATGCGTTAGCGCTAACTGCTTTTGATGCGGCTGGGCGCGAAGTGATGCATTGGGTGCTGGATAAAGAGAATGTGTTCGGGCTACCGGAACGGGATGAGGAGCCGATTACGGTGAATCAAAATGACGAGAGAATTGAGGTGGTTGTGGGAGATACCCAATGGCTCTTTTCTGCTGATTCTGGCCAGCTGCTAGACGGTTTGCGGGGGGGGCAATCCCTCGGGCTAACGCGGGGACCGTTTCGGCAGGTGGGTACGTTGGAACATGAATCGCTTGAGTTTGCCGTGGCGTGGACGGTGCAGCTTCAGCAGCGAGAGGATCATCTGATGATTCGTTCAATTGGTTCGGATGGATCGTGGTTTGAGTGGACGATCAATACGATGGGGGATGCTCACGTGCGCTATTCGTTTGTGTTGCAGGATGAGAAGGTTGCGTATGCGGCGATAGGATTTGATCTGGCGGAGGAGCTGTTGGAGGGTAAGCGTTGGCTGGGGCGTGGACCGCATCGATTGTGGGGCAACCGGATGAAAGGGCCGGAGTTCGGGGTATGGGAAAATGGCTATAATGATGATGTGGTGGGAGTTGATTGGGGGGCGCCTGCCTTCAAGGGTATTTTTGATGGGGTTGATTGGATGCGACTGGATGTGAAGTCGGATCTCGCTATTTTGATGGATTGTGAAGAGCCTGAAGCGGTGGGGGTGTTGCGGCCTCGCAATGCAGACGAGAGCCGGAATGAGAAGAATCATATTGGGCCGGTTCATGCNTGGTGGCATTATCCGGCTGAAGGGGAGCTGTTCATATTTCACAAAATTCCGGGTGTCGGGACGAAATTTGCAAATGCTCATGAATTGGGGCCGCAGGGGAGTCCTTCTGCACTAGAGAGTCCGCTCACTGGTTCCATTACGTTTCGTCTGATGGCTCGATAGGTTGCTGATCGGGGTGGTTTTCGGTGGGTGGAATTAACTTGTCTGAATGCTTAATTTGCTTAGGCTAAGCCGTTTCCGTTTTACGATAAGGATACGAGTATGAGAGAAATTGGTGTTGGAATATTGGGTTTTGGTACGGTGGGAGCCGGTGTTGTGGAGGGGCTGCTGCAAAATGGCGAGTTAATCGCGGGTCGATGCGGGATTCGTCCCGTGGTGAAGCGGATTGCGGATTTGGATATTGTGAGCGATCGCGGATTGGCCATTCCGGCGGGTGTGCTGACGACGGATGCGGCGGCGGTGATTGCAGATGAAGAGGTGGATATCGTGGTGGAGCTGGTGGGCGGCACGACGATTGCCAAGCAGTTTACGGAGCAGGCTCTGGCGATGGGAAAGCCGGTGGTAACCGCGAATAAGGCGTTGTTAGCGGATCATGGAGCGGAGCTATATGCGTTGGCGGATGAGCGGGATACGGGTATCTATTATGAGGCAGCTGTCGGCGGGGGGATTCCGGTATTGCGGGCGCAACGTGAGGGGCTCATCGGGAATCGGATTGAGCATATATTTGGTATTTTGAATGGAACTTGTAACTACATCTTGACGCGGATGGAGTTGGAGGGGTTGCCATTTGATGAGGTGTTGGCGGATGCACAGGCATTGGGATATGCGGAGACGCCACCGGATCTGGATATTGATGGAATTGATACGGCGCATAAGGCGGTGTTGTTGGCGTCGATGGCGTATGGAGCGCCGGTTCCGATGGAGGCGTGTCCGACATCGGGTATTCGGGGCCTTTCGAAAGAGGATATTTTAAATGCGGATGAGTTGGGCTATCGGATTAAGCTATTGGCGATTATCAAGCAGTTAGATGATGCAGTGGAGCTCTCGGTGGAGGCGGCGTTGGTGCCCAAGTCGGCGATGATTGGTTCGGTGAATGATTCGTTCAATGCGGTGTTTATGAAGGGGGATATCGTGGATGATACGATGTATTATGGTCGCGGTGCGGGTCGATTGCCGACGGGGAGTGCGGTGATTAGTGATATTATGGAGGCGGCAGCGGATGTGATCCAGGAGGCGGGAACGCCGACGGGTATCACGATGATGCGGGAGCGGGAGGTGCTCTCTTACTTGCCGGCAGATGAGGTGCGGAAACGGTGCTACCTGCGGTTGTCGCTGGCGGATGAGCCGGGCGCGATGGCGCAGGTGATGCATGTGTTGGGGGAGCATTCAATTAACGTGGCTTCGGTGGTGCAGAAGGAGCAGCATTCGGATGGATTGGTGCCGGTGGTGGTGCTGACGGAGCAGGCGCGGGAGCGCGATTTTTGTGAAGCGATGAAGCGTATTGTTGGGCTATCGATTTGTTTGGCGGAACCGGTGCGTTTCCGGTTGGAGGATTTTGAAGATGAAGGTTGTTAAGTTCGGGGGTTCTTCGGTTGCTAGCGGAGAGCAGATCTCAAAAGTGGTCGACATTGTGCGGGCTGATAGCGATCGGCGGATTGTGGTGGTGTCGGCTCCGGGCAAGCGGAATGCGTCTGATACAAAGGTGACGGATCTGTTGATTGCGTTGGGTACGCATGTCTTGCGGGGAGAGGACTATGGGGATGCGTTGGATGCGGTTGTGAATCGGTATGTGGAAATTCAGGTGGCGATGGCGTTGCCAGAGCGGTTGGGTGCTGAGGTGCGAAAGGATTTGGAAGATCGTATTGCGGCAAGGGGCGATCATGATGCGCAGTTTATGGATACGATGAAGGCGGCGGGTGAAGATAATAATGCGAAGGTGATTGCGGAGGCTTTTCGGGCGATAGGAACGGATGCGGAGTATGTTGATCCGGGTGAGGCGGGTATGTTGCTTTCGGACGAGTTTGGTAATGCGGAGGTGTTGCCAGAGTCCTATGAGCGGCTGGCACAGCTGCGTAAGCGGGATGCGGTGGTTGTGTTTCCGGGCTTTTTTGGGCGGACGCGTTCGGGGGAATTGGCTACGTTTCCGCGAGGAGGCTCGGATATTACCGGGGCGATTTTGTCGGCGGCGGTGAAGGCGGATGTGTATGAGAATTTTACGGATGTGGATTCGGTGTATGCCATGGATCCGCGGTTGATTGATCGAGCACCGGCGATTGAGCGGATGACGTATCGGGAGATGCGTGAGCTGGCTTATGCGGGATTTGGTGTTTTTCATGATGAAGCCATTGTGCCGGCGGTGCATGCGCAGATTCCGATTTGTATTAAGAATACGAATCGTCCGGAGGCTCCGGGAACGTTGGTGGTGCCGGAGCGGGAGGTGGATGGCGCGAAGGTGGCGGGCATTTCGAGCGCGGCGGGATTTAGTTCAATTTATGTTGATAAGTATATGATGAATCGAGAGGTGGGCTTTGGTCGGCGTCTTCTGCAGATTCTGGCAGATGAGGGTATTTCATATGAGCATACGCCTTCGGGGATCGATAATATGTCGGTCATTCTGCATAGCCAACAGCTGGATGGAAAAGAGGCGGCGGTGCTGGAGCGTATTCAGCGTGAGTTGGAGCCGGATTCGATTAGTGTGGAGGATGGTTTAGCGTTGTTGATGGTGGTGGGTGAAGGGATGCGCTACGCGGTTGGTATGGCTTCTCAGGCGACTCAGGCGTTGGCGGATGCGGAGGTTAATATTGAGATGATTAATCAGGGCGCGTCCGAGATTAGTATGATGTTTGCGGTGAAGGGGGCGGATCGTGAGCGGGCTTTGAAAGCGTTGGGTGAAGTCTTTTTTGGCTGAGCGTCAGCTGGCTTGATTGCTCCACTCTTCAATGTCGGGATCGAGGATGTGCTGTTCGAGTAGTTCGCAGGCCCAGGTTTCGTTTCGATTGGCCAGTCGTCGGAGCAGGCGGATGGTGAGAACTTGCAGGGCGGGCAGTTCAGACCAGAGGGTTTCGTGCAGGCAGCGCCAGTCGTGGGGGTTCATTTTTTTTGGGTGTTGAATCTGCTTGATACAACTTTCGCAGAGAAAGAGGGCGTGATCTGGCGAGGGTTCTTCGGGAAGGGGTTCGATTTCGAAGATATCCAGTTTTGCTCCGCTTCGGTTGCAGCATTCGCAGCGTGAACGTGAGCGGCGAACGAGATCTTTTGTGAAGCGGCTACAGAGGTGTTGACGGTGGTATTTACCTTTGAAGCCACTCATGCGGAAACCTGTGAGTGTTGAACGGTGATGGTTTCTTGGAGGATGTGTTCTAACTCGTGGATGGTTGTGTGGGCGCTGTATTGGGCGGCGACGAGTTGTTGGGCGGTTTGACCAATGCGGGTGGCGAGGGAGGTGTCGGTTAGGAGCCATGAGATGGAGTCGGCGAAACCTTGTGGCGTATCGTTAATGAAGCAGTTGATGCCGTTTTGGGCGGTCAGACCGGCGGCACCGAGAGAGGTGGTTACGACGGGAAGGCCGGTGGCCATCGCTTCTAGGATCTTGATGCGCAGGCCGGAGCCGAGGCGCATGGGATTGATGAAGACGGTGGCTTGTTTGCGGTAGGGACGAAGGTCGTCGACATCGCTGATGAGTTCGATGGCGGGATATCTGTCGGCGGCTTGTTTCATTTCGTTTCCAATTCCTTTGCCGACAAATTGGCAGGTTAGGCTGGGGTGTCGTTTAGCGAGATGGGGCCAGATGGAGCGGATAAACCAGAGGGCGGCATCGCGGTTTGATTTGTCGGAAAAGTAGCCACACATGAGGAGTTGGGGGTGGGGGGGGTGGGAGGGGGCACCGCCNGCGTTTAGGGTTTCGATATCAATGCCGGGGGGGATGACGGAGATGGGCAGTTGAGGGGCATGGTGGAGAAGCGTGAAGCGGTCTTCGGGGGTNAGGGTTAGGATGTGATCCATTGCGTTATACATCTCAAATTCATAGGTGATGAGTCGTTCGAGCTGAATGGCGCTTTTGAGTCGAATGGAGGGGGGAACGCCGGGGGTGGTGATGTATTTCTGGAAGGTGTCGCTGAGACAGCGGTGACAGGAGACGATTTTGTGTACGGCGGAGAGGTATGGGTTGCGGTAGAGGTATTGACCCATTTCACTGAATTCGGCGATGAGCAGATCACAGCGGTGTTCCTGAGCGGTTTGTCCGATTGTTTTCTTCATTTCGATGGAGTGGTTTTTCCAGAAGATGGCGGGAAGGATGGGGTTGAGATAGTCGTTNAGGAGGCGGTGGGAGAAGGGGCGGGGGATATAGGGAATGGCGGCGACATGGTCGAACTGGTGTTGCAGGGCGTTGAGATGTTGACGGTTTTCTTCCATGACGAGGGCGATGAGTCCGACCCAGTGGCCGCGGGCTTTGAGCTGCTCCATGCGTTGGTAGATGAGTCGATGACCGCCTACGACATCGGCGTGGGGAAGGCGGTTCGTGATGAATAAAATTTTCATGGGACAATGGTAACGGAGTGTTGGAGGGTTGGCATCTAAAAAATGGGTCTTGCATTACGGTCGCTAGCATCGTGTAGTAACGGGATGAATGTATTGGGAATTGAGACGTCGTGTGATGAAACGGCTGCGGCGGTCGTGTGTGATGGTGTGGATATNCGNTCGAATGCGATCTATTCGCAAATAGCGAAACATCGGCCGTATGGTGGGGTGGTGCCGGAGATTGCTTCGCGTAATCATGTGGCTAAGTTGCCGGGCATTATTGAGGAGGCCTTGACAGAGGCTTCCATGGGCTATGAGGATATTGATGCGATTGGGGTGACCTATGGCCCTGGGCTGGCTAGTTCGCTGGTGGTGGGATTNTCAGCGGCAAAGGCGTTGGCAGAGCGACTGTCGGTTCCGCTGGTGGGCGTGAACCATCATGCGGGTCATCTGCATTCGGTATTCATGGGGGAGGATGCGCCGTCGATGGAGGGGNTGTTTCCGCTGCTGGCGTTGATGGTGTCGGGAGGCGATAGCAGTTTGGTGTTGATGCGGGATGTGGGGCGATATGAGATTGTGGGCAGCACGATTGATGATGCGGCGGGGGAGGCGTTGGATAAAGCGGCGGCGGTGTTGCAGTTGGGCTATCCCGGTGGGCCGATTATTCAAAAGACGGCGGAGGGCGGCGATGCGCATGCGGTTCGCTTTCCGAGAGGNTTGGAGCAACCGGGCCGGGGTCGTTGGCTCTATGCGTATGACCGGAATCTTTGTTTTAGTTTTAGTGGATTGAAAACGTCGTTGCTGACGCATGTTCAAAAACAGGAAGAGCCTCTGGAGGGGATTGCGCTACAGCATGTGGCGGCTAGCTTNCAGGAGGCGGTGGCGGATGCGTTGGTGAAGCGGACGCTGCGAGCATTGGATACGTTTGAGGTGAAAAGTTTTACNTGTGCGGGGGGCGTTTCGTTGAACCGGGTGTTGCGGGAGAAGCTGACAAAAGTTTCGGAGGAGCGGGGGTTGCCGCTATTGTTGAGTCCGCCCCGCTTGTGCACGGATAATGCGGCGATGATTGCGGGGGTGGCGTATGAGCAGATTCGGCGGAAAGAGGCGGTTGCAGAACCGGTGGATGTGAGTCCGAGTTTACGGTTGGCGGATTGGGAGGCGGCCTGAGTGGTTGCGATTGACCGGTTGGGTGGTATGCCCTATGGTGTCGCGCTTACGTGGAGGAAATTATGAGCGAAGAGCTTTCGGCGAATGAGTATCGGCAACAACGTATTGAAAATATGGAGCGTCTGGAGGAGGCGGGCTATCCGGCTTATGGGGGAGCTTTTGAGCGGAGTGAGCGGCTGGATCGGTTGCATGAGCAGTTTGAGTTGGATAAGCCGGTGCGAGCGTGTGGCCGGATTGTGGCGATGCGGAAAATGGGGAAGTTGGNATTTGCGCATTTGAATGATGGTTCGGCGCGTTTTCAGTTGATGATTCAGCGGGATGTGATCGGAGAGGATGCGTTCAAGGCCTTTAAGCTGCTCGATCTGGGCGATAGTATTGGCGTGGAGGGTGCTTTCTTTTTGACGAAGACGGAGGAGAATACGATTGCGGTGAAAGAGTGGACCCTCTTGTCGAAGTCGTTGCTACCGTTGCCAGAGAAGTTTCATGGGTTGAGTGATGTAGAGACACGGTATCGGCAACGTTCGTTGGATTTGATCTCTAATCCGGACGTGATGGAGCTGTTTAAGAAGAGATCGNCTGTGATTCGGGAGATTCGGGCGTATTTGGATGATCGTGATTTTCTGGAGGTGGAGACACCCATGCTGCAGCAGTTGGCAGGGGGGGCAGCGGCTAAGCCGTTTCANGCGCATTATAATGCGTTGAATGTGGATGTGTTTTTGCGGATTGCACCTGAGTTGTATTTAAAGCGTCTGATTGTGGGTGGCATGGATCGCGTGTATGAGGTGAACCGGAATTTTCGGAATGAGGGGATCGATCGCACGCACAATCCAGAGTTCACTTGTTTAGAAATCTATCAGGCGTATGGGGATATGCGTTCGATGCAGACGTTGGTTCGGGGATTATTTCTTCATGTTGCGGAGCGGGTTTTTGAAAAGACGGTTTTCGAATGGATGGGTCATGAGATCGATTTGGGTAGCCCATGGAGAGAAGTGAGCTATCACGATTTGATTCGTGAGCATTTGGGTGAGGATTGGTTTGAGAAGGACGAGGCGGCAATGCGAGCAGCNGCGGAGGAGCGGGAAGTGGGGCTTGAGGAGTCGATGGGACCTCGTGAGNTTACGCATGAGATCTATGACAAGACGATTGAGGGTACCCTGATTCAGCCCACGTTCATTACTCGGCTTCCGGCAGCGTTGGTGCCGTTGGCAAATGCATGCGCGGATGATCCGAGCTTAGTGGATGTGTTCGAGTTGGTCATCGGCGGGAAAGAGATTGCTCCGGCGTATAGCGAGTTGAATAATCCGCTGGAGCAACGAAAGCGGTTTGAGGCGCAGGCGGGGGGAGATCCAGCGAAGATTGATCATGATTTCCTGACGGCACTTGAGGTGGGTATGCCGCCTACGGGTGGAATGGGTATTGGCATCGATCGGTTGTTGATGTTGTTGACGGGATCGGATGCTATTCGGGATGTGATTCTCTTTCCGCAGTTGAAACCGCGGAGTTAAGCATTAGATGAGGTTCTGGCGAGCGAGTTCGTGAAGAATGCGTTCGGTTTCGGCATGGGCCATGTCGATGAAATCTCTGTAGTCTTCGGTGTTTTTCCCNGTGGGGTCTGGCACATCTCTGATTTCTTGCGGATCTCCGTGCCATAAATATTCCATGAGCAGGTAGGTTTTTTCGCGTGCAAAGGGAAACTGTTNGATGAGCCGCTCTTTCTGCCACTGTTCCATCACGAGAATTGCCGTTGCACGTTTNATGGATGAGCGCGTGAAGGGGTTGGAGTGNTGATCTTTGAGAGAGAAACCGTTGAGTTTGGCGACGTGTTGAACAACTTCGTGGGCGGAAGAGCCNCGGCGAGCTTCAATGCCNGCAGAGTCAATCGTAATTCGTTTGCGGGCGTGTGGNTAGTGTTCGCGCAGGCATTTGTCAAAGTATCCGTGGAGATAGGCGCTGCGGGTGATGTTGGCTCGACAGGCAATTATGAGTTTTAATTTGCGGGGTTTGATCAACATTTGTAGCAATATGCTTTTTTTCGATTAGTGAGGCAATAGATGAATAGATTTTAGATTTACAGAGCCTGTTTTTGGGTGTAACCTATTTAATATCTTTAATGGAGAGTNTCTNATGAAATTTATCGGTCGTTTCGTCGTTTTCATTGTCTTGCTGGTTTTACTGATTAGTGGGGCCTTACTTTTTGGATTCAATGNTCTCCTCAGTTCNTTTGTCTATCCGAAANTGGCGGCAGATAAGGGGCTTGAAGTGCAGAGCGACAGAGCTTCGTATAATCCTTTTACGGGTTATTTGCGTCTTTCGGATGTTGAGGTGGCAAATCCGATCGGGTTCCGCGAGCCACAGCTGGCTAATCTCTCGTTGGTGGAGGTTAAGATTAAACCCTCTTCTCTCGTGGGGGGAGGTCCTATTATTGTTGAGCGAGTGAATATTGACCGGGGTGTCATTCAATTGATTCGTAATGAAGAGGGGCTGCTCAATGTGGTGGCTTTGCAGCAGCAAATGGGATTGGAAGAGTCGGGNAGCGGATCGGGAGATACGACGATGCTGGTTCCTGTCCCGGCGGTGAAAGNTACAACGCAGCCGGAAATCTTGATTCAGTCGGTGGAGATNAATTCTGATGTCCGGTTTGTCNATCGGCAGCTAACGGATTTNGATTTGATGTTACATCTTGCTGTTTTGGGTCAAGAGCTGGGGACCGTGGCGGGGCATGAGTGGGGTCGAATTCAGGTGATGGGTGAACTTTTGTCGGATCGTGGCGNGTTTAATACGGAGTTGTCGATGAAGCTGGCACCGGTGGTTGATCCGCAACGACCGTCATTTGATCTAGAGGGGCGCATCATGGAGATTGATCCGCGTCTGATTGCAGAGGCATCGCGNAANTTGGGGGTCTCGTTTGCCCCGTTNGGAGTTGATCCTCAATTGATTTGTCGGGAGGGTAATTTGGCNGGTTCTGAAGTGGCTGTGCGGTTGCATGACGTGGCGTTTTCTCTGGGAGGCAACCCAACAAAGGTTAAGCAGTTACAGTTTGCAGTTCCGGTGGAGGGGACTATTCANGCGCCGAAGTTTGAGGTTACATCGGCTCTGATGCAAGCGTTGGGCGGTAACACGAGATCGCTTTTAGGANCAGCCCTTGAGGGATATGTGGGAGAGCTAGGTCTTTCGGAAGAGCCTGTTAAAGTGTTGACCGACGGGGTGATGGAAGTCTTAGATAAGCCGCTAAAGGGTATATCCAAAGAAGCGGGCGCTATCCTGGAAGAGGGGTTGAATTTGTTTGGTGGTGTTTTGCCAGGAACTGGAACGACGGAGAGTGCGTCGACCAATCAACNTGTAGAGAAGGCTGTTGAGGATTTAAAAGAGGGATTGAAAGGTTTGGGTATCAAACTTTTCTAATAAAAAATGATGATTGAATTTGTTGTGGGGGCCTATTTTTTGGGTGCGGTTCCGTTTGGTTTGCTCGTGGCTCGTTCGCAAGGCATCGATATACGTTCACAGGGAAGTGGGAATATTGGCGCAACGAATGTGTATCGTGTGATGGGTAAAGGTTGGGGGCTATTTACCTTTCTGTTGGATGCGTTAAAAGGATTCATACCGGCCTTTCTTTTTCCGATATGGGGCGGGGGAACTGGAGACTGGGGTTTATATNGTGGCTTGATGGCTATTGTGGGTCACAGTTTTCCGGTGTATTTAAAATTTAAGGGGGGAAAAGGTGTAGCCACCAGTGCGGGTATGTTGTTGGGTGTANCACCGCTGGCAATGGGCNTTGGATTGCTAAGCTGGATTTTGCTGATGGTCGCTTTTCGGTATGTTTCGCTTGCGTCGATTGTTGCCACGNTGATCGTGGCAGTGACGGTTTGGGTTGAGGGATCCGGTTCGATGGTTATGAAGGGATTGATCACGCTTCTNTCGTTGCTGATTGTCTGGCTGCACCGGGCGAATATTGGTCGTTTGCTTGCGGGTACAGAGAACCGTTTTGGAAAGAAGGGGAACGCATAATGAAGCTGGCGGTTTTAGGTGATGGAGGNTGGGGAACGGCGTTGGCAATGGTGTCGGCACGCAATGGGCATGAGGTGACGGTGTGGGGGCCGTTTGCTGATCAAGTCCATTCGATTCGTTCGGCAGGAGAAAATGTACACTTTCTACCCGGCGTGAAGGTACCGGCTTCGATTGGTTGGACATCGGATATGAAGGAGGCGGTTACGGGTGCGGATGGGGTGGTTCTAGTCGTTCCATCTCGGTTTTATCGCTCGACGGTAGAGCAGTTGAAAGCGTGTCTAGCGGAGGATCAACGAGTGGTGAGTGCGACGAAAGGCTTGGATGAGACGAGCTACAGTAGCATGAGTTCGGTGGCTTCTAGCGTGTTAGGCCGCGATGTGGCCGTGCTTTCAGGACCCAGTCATGCGGAGGAGGTTGCTCGGGGTATTCCGTGTGCCGTGGCTTGTGCGGCGGCTTCCGTGGCGGAAGCAGAGTGGGTTCAGGAGGTGTTTATGCAAGAGAACTTTCGCGTCTATACGTCGTCGGATGTGAAAGGTGTTGAGCTGGGTGGGGCGCTGAAAAATGTGGTGGCAATTGCGGCAGGTATTAGCGATGGATTGGGCTTTGGGGACAATACGAAAGCGGCGTTGATGACGCGAGGGTTGGCGGAGATGACACGGTTAGGGGTGGCTTTGGGTGCGCAGGTGGAGACGTTTTCGGGTTTGAGTGGGCTGGGAGATTTGATGGTGACATGTATGAGCCGGCATAGTCGTAATCGGGGCGTGGGTGAGCGTCTGGGAAAAGGAGAGCGTCTCGAGGAGATTATGGAGGGAATGCAGATGGTAGCGGAAGGCGTTTGGAATTGTCGGGCTGCCTGTTCGTTGGGGGCTTCGGTGGGCATTGATTTGCCAATTGCTGAGCAGGTGCAAGCGGTGGTTCACGAGGGTGTGGATGCTCGTGAGGCGATGATTGCGTTGATGGCGCGGGCACCTCGGGCGGAGGCTGAATAAAGTTTTAACGTTGGCTTTTTTGACAAGCTCCGGTTGGGGGAGTAGATTCTGCGTTTTATTCATACTTAACAAAGGGGTTTACGATGCGGGTGAAACGATTTCGGGCATGGCGTCCGGCTGAAAAATTTGTGGAGGAGGTAGCTTCTGTTCCGTATGACGTGGTGGACAGAGCGCAGGCAGCAGCGTTAGCCGAGGGAAAACCGAATAGTTTTCTGCGGGTGGTCCGGGCAGAGATTGATTTGCCGGAAGTCGAGAATCTGTATTCGCAGGAAGTGTATGATCGGGCGAAAGCAAATTTACAGCGTCTGATGGATGAAGGGATTTTGGTTCGGGAGACAGAGGGAGCTGTCTATCTCTACAGTCAACGAATGGGTGAGCACATTCAGTATGGCATCGTGGCGAGCTGCCATGTGGGCGATTATGAAGAGGGATCGATCAAGATTCATGAGAAGACGCGACGGGCGAAAGAAGAGGATCGTATTCGCTATGTTGATACACAAAATGCGAATACCGGGCCGGTTTTTCTAGCCTATCGTGATTCGGCGGTTATTAACGAACAGGTGGAGACCACCAAGAAGAGTGTGCCGCTTTATCATTTTACAGCAGAAGACGGAGTTGAGCATACGATTTGGAAGTTTGAAGATGCGGAGGCGATTGAGATAGCCTTTGGATCGATTCCTACGACCTATGTGGCGGATGGCCACCACCGTTCGGCATCGGCGGCGAAAGTGGGAGCCATGCGCCGAGCAGCGAATCCGAACCATACGGGTGAGGAGCCTTATAACTATTTTCTGGCGGTTTTGTTCCCGGAGAGCGAACTGAAAATTTTGGCATATAACCGAGTGGTTCTATCGTTACCAGATAGCATGGATGCATTTCGATCACGGTTGGCAGCGTCTTTTTCGATTGAGGCAAACGGTGTGGATGAGCCTCGGCATTCGGGCGAAATTTGTATGTATCTGGAGGGAAGTTGGAATACCTTGACGCCCCGCAAGATGCCGGAAGCGGTGGATCCGGTCGCGGCGTTAGATGTGAGCATTTTGCAACAGGAAGTGCTGGCGCCTATTCTGGGTATTGCTGATCCGCGGGAGAGCGATAATATTGACTTTATCGGGGGTATTAAAGGTACAGCTGAGTTGAAAAAGTGGGTAGATGAGGGTCGCGCGGCGGTTGCGTTTTCGTTGTTCCCCACATCAATGGATCAGCTTTTTGCCGTGGCAGATGCAGGGATGTTGATGCCGCCGAAGTCCACTTGGTTTGAACCGAAATTGAGGTCGGGTCTGTTAGTAAATACGCTCGACTAATTCTACTAAAGTCATTATATCTCTTTGCATGAAGGTTATAGGGCTGATTGGATTGGTTATTTTGTTGGTGTCGGGTTGTGCGACAGCGCCGATCACTGGGCGTTCACAGATCAAGCTGGTTTCGGATCGGGCGTTGATCTCGCAATCGCTTACGAGTTACCGGAAGGTGATTTCAGAGGAGAAGCTCTCAACCAATGCGGAGCAGACGGCGATGGTGCAGCGGGTGGGGAATCGGATTTCACATGCGGTGGAGCGTTATCTCCAGCGGGAGCATATGCTTCATTTGATCGATGGGTTCCAGTGGGAGTTTAATCTGATCGAAAATGATACCCCGAACGCATGGTGTATGCCGGGTGGCAAGGTGGCTTTTTATACGGGCATACTTCCGTATACGCATGATGAGGATGGGCTCGCGGTGGTGATGGGGCATGAAATTGCGCACGCGGTGGTTGGTCATTCGGCGGAGCGGGTGAGTCATGTGCTTTTGCAGCAGGGGGGTGGCTTGTTGCTATCGGGTTACATGAAGGGTAAGGACAATGCTTCAGCCGTTATGCAATTGTATGGAATGGGTTCGCAGGTGGGTGTGATTCTGCCATTTTCGCGAACACATGAGCTGGAGGCGGATCATATGGGCTTAATCTTTATGGCGATGGCGGGATATGATCCCCAGGCAGCGGTTGGTTTCTGGGAGCGGATGGCCGCTAACGATACGGAAAAGCCGCCTGAGTTTTTAAGTACGCACCCGGCGGATGATACCCGGATTCGAAAAATTCGGGAGTATATGCCGGAGGCGATGACGTATTATCAACCCTAAGGGTGTTGTAAGAAGGATTGAATGATTCGTTTGATTCGTCCGTCACGATGATGGTTGGAAAAGGGCTGAAGATTATGACCGGCTCCTTGCAGTTTGATCAGCAGCACATCTCCATTTAGGTAGGAATAGTGAAAAACATCGGGCTCTTTTTCGATGCCGTCGCGGGTTTTTAACATGGTGCCTTTTTCACCCATTTGTTGTGCCCAGGCATAGAGACTCTCTTGCGCATCCATAAATGAATATCTTTTTACCCCAGGTCCACCCTGATATGGCACCACGCGATCCTCGCTCCCGACGATACTGAGAATACGACGTTTGTCAGACGGTGTGATGGGGGTGTCGTATGCATTGCCACCTGCTGGATCATACCAAAAGGTGTCATCGTGATATTGGTTTTGGTTGAGTTGTCCGGCTAATTTGATCGCGGTTTGAAAGTGGGTATTATTGAGCTCAATGAGAAGGCGGTTGACGAGTGCAGCGCCGTTTGAACTGCCCAGAATGACGATGCGATTTGCGTCGACGTTAGCGTAGGTTTTTAGTTGTTCGATGAGTTGTTTGATGAAGTCGACATCGGGTGCTTTTGATGCTTCGCGATCAATATTCCAGCTATTGCGATATCCTTGGGGACCGATTCGAATGTACTGGTCTAGAAAGCGATACTGTTGTGCATGGCGAGCATTGCCGCCGTTTCCGTGCAGGGCAATCATAACGGGATGCGGACCCCGTCCGTTGGGAACGAAAACGGTAGCGGTTCGATCAAACTCCTGTTCTTGCGACCAACTCTGTTTTACCTGCAGAATGTGCCCATCCTTTAGCAGAGCTGCGGTTGCATGGGTGCTGAAAGCGATGAGGCTAGCGAATATGAGTATGAGGTGCATTTTCATCTGAGGATCTTGGGTTAGTCTTGCAGTAATTCATGGCGGGTAGAGATCGGGGTTGGGTAGCGTAGGACGGTCCAGTAGGTGGAGATGATGAAGGTGATCAAGGTGGTGATCTGAATCATCATAGCTTGATCATTGCTCAACCAACCGCCTGAGGTGGCGGCCAGCACTACCAGCAGCGAAAATTCACTGGCTTGAGAAAGGCGTGCGGAGAGTTCGCGGGAAGCGTTCTTTTTTTCGCCGCTAATGCGGAAAGCTTTGCGAAAGAGGTAGGCTTTGAGGGGAACCATTAAGATGCCGATGAAGAGGGCGGCCAGCAGCAGTAGCGGTTCGAGATGGAGGTCTAGGCGGGCCCCGATGGCAAAGAAGAAGAGGATTAGAAAAAATTCGCGGAGGGGTTTGAGTCGTTCGGCAATGGCGAGGGCGACGGGAGAGGAGGCAATGGAGATACCGGCGGTGAAAGCGCCGATTTCATACGATAGTCCCAGAAGGTGGGCGGCTTCGGCTCCTAATAAGCACCAGCCGAGAGTGGCGATGAAGGTGTATTCCTGCACGACATCAAAGCGTTTGAGGAGGGGGAGCATGACCCAACGAACACCGAGAAAGAGCATTAAGGCGATGGCGATAAATTTTAACAACAAGAGACCAAAGGTGGCGAGAGGGTTGGCGCTTTCGCCCCCATTGAGCAGTAGGATGAGTAGGATGGCAAGCAGGTCTTGCAGTAGGAGCACACCGGTCATCACTTCGCCAGTGCGTTTGTGGTGCAGGGTGGTGGTGGGGACAAGTTTGAGCCCGACCACGGTGCTGGAGAACATCATGGCAGCACCGAAGATGAGGGCCGCTGGAAGAGGAAAGCGAAGTAGGAGCGCAAAGGCAGTGGCGACAAGAGCAAATAGGAGCGAGGTGACAAGCGTTAGGGGGGCGGTTTTACGGAAAATATGAAGCAGCTTCTGGGGTTGTAGATTGAGACCAATCAGAAATAGTAAGAGAATAACGCCTATATGAGATATCTGCTCGAGGTGGGAAGTTTCGGTGATGAGTTTGAAGCCACCGGGACCCAATGCGAAGCCGATGGCAATATAGGCAATGACGATCGGCTGGCGTAAAAAAAGGAACAGCGTGCCCAGCACGGCGGCTCCCACCATGATGAGGGCCAGTTCAAATAGAATCGTTAACTCCATACTATCACCACGTTGTTATAGATATACCGTGGTGAATGCTTTTTTGCGAGAAGAAGCAGCTGTTGTTTTAGCGGATGGTATTAATTCAATTTCACCAAATGCTGATTCCATTCTTCCGGAATTTGAGAACGTTCCAGAATCTTCAGTTCGGGAGAAAGGTGGGATACCTGTTGGCTTAGATTTGCGTTAATATGACCATCTAGCTTCGACATACTACCTGTGAGCGGATCAATGATAAGTAGTCCGGGTAGGCCGCCAAAAAGTAAGTTGCCGAAATACCATCCGTCGATGCCCGCTGAAAACTTTACAATCTGTTTTGCATATCCATCTTTTTGATACGTCAGCGTATACTCTTCCTTTGAAAAAAACCCTTTGCTTGCTTTCAGGGTTACACTTGTGGGTGTTGTGCTTCGCACGATGGTATCGCCGCTCTTATTCACTACGGTAATGGTCGCACCATCCGGATCGCTGTCTAATACGACCGGGTAGCTGGATTTGCTAACTATACTCGCACATCCTGAAATAAATATAACGAGAGCGATCAAGGTTGCTGCCGTTGACAGATTGTTTTTATGCATTCTTATTCCTTTTGGTTATTTGGTTGAAATCCAGAGGGCGTGAATGATGCCGGGGACGTAGAATAGGAGGGAGAGGATGATGCTGATGACAAAGTGTTTGCCGATTCCTTCTTTGAGAAAGACAGCCAGCGGTGGAAGTAGAAATTGAGAAGATAATGAGTAACGGTTTATTTTCCATAATGTCTCCTTTAGTTGTTAATAATTATAATTATATTTTTTAGTGTTTATAAAATTATTCATCTGTTTGCAATCGTTTTTTTGATTCTTGGCGGTGGATTCGGTTGTGCGTATGCTACTGGAATGATGAGCGAGGATACCATTGCAGCTGTCGCGACACCGGCGGGTGAAGGCGGCATTGGAATTGTACGTATTTCGGGTTCGGCGGCATTTGCGGTGGCAAACCGGGTGTTCCGAGCGGCGGATGGTCGATCGATGGAGTTGCGCGATGGTCAGACTTTTGCGTATGGCTCTTTTGTGAATGAGCGGGGTGAGTTGATTGATGCGGGATTGGCGTTGGTGATGCGGGGGCCACGTAGTTTCACGGGTGAGGATACGATTGAGTTGCAGGGGCATGGAGGTTCGGTGGTGTTGCGAGCGGTGTTGCGGGCGGCACTGGAAGCGGGGGCGCGATCGGCGGAACCCGGAGAGTTTTCGCGGCGGGCATTTTTGAATGGGCGGATGGATTTGACGCAAGCGGAGGGGTTGTTTGATCTGATTCGGGCGCGGTCCGATCGGGCCGCACGGGCGGCGGTAGAGCAGTTGGAAGGGGGGTTGCGCCGTACGTTTGATGCTTTGTATGATTCGTTTTTAGAGGTGACGGCTAATTTGGAGACCACCCTTGATTTTGTGGAGGATGAACTGCCGGATGATGTCTTCAGTGGCATTGCGCTGAAACTGGATGGTTCGTTGGGTGAGTTGGAGGAGTTGTTGGCAACGTGGAACGAGGGGCGTTTGTTGCGCGATGGGGTTCGAGTCGCTATTTTGGGTCGTCCTAATGCAGGCAAG
Organism: Kiritimatiellaceae bacterium; assembly: GCA_002691095.1. Classification (GTDB taxonomy): domain Bacteria; phylum Verrucomicrobiota; class Kiritimatiellia; order Kiritimatiellales; family Pontiellaceae; genus Pontiella. The sequence continues at coordinate 58,040 of NZGU01000001.1, forward strand.
TCGACGTTGTTGAACCGGTTGTTGGGATATGAGCGGGCGATTGTTTCGGAGGTGGCGGGAACGACGCGGGATACTATTGAGGAGTCGTGGCTGTTGAAGGGAGTTCCGCTGCGGTTGACGGATACGGCGGGGTTGCGAGAAACCGCGTGCGATGTGGAGGCGGAGGGTATTCGACGAGCGGAGGCACACGGGGAGGCGGCTGAGTTGATTGTGTATGTGTTGGATGCATCGGAGCCGTTGAGCGAAGAGGATCGGAACAGATTGGCGGTTCTNCCANTGGAGCGAACAGTGGTGGTATTAAACAAGATGGATTTGGGTCGGCGAGTAGAGGGCGTTGAGGGTGTCGAAGTGAGTTTGCTGGAGGGCGGGGAGTTGAGGGAGTTGAAGGAAGCGTTGACAAAGCGNTTGGAGATGGGGACGGAGGGAACAACGCAGGCGTTAATTTCGGAGCGTCATCGGGCGCTGTTACTAGAGGCGGAACGGGAAGTTCGGGCAGCACGGGAATTGTTGCGGGAACATGTGGAGCAACAGGCAGTATTGGCGTGTGATCATTTGCGGAGTGCGTTGGAGAAGTTGGGCGAGGTGACGGGGCGGGTCTATCACGAGGAACTGCTGGATAATATCTTCTCGCGGTTTTGTATCGGTAAGTAATGTTTCAGTAGTTGATTACGACGATTTNTTGNGCACGCNTATGCTTTCGTGGTTTGTGCTGTGCGTATAAATGAGTTTGCTTTGGGGGATGAGTGGGGTAGATTTTCGTATTTGGTAATGAGGACGTAATTATGGCGGGTAAATTGGCACCGATTGTGGCGTGGCGTTCGGAGGGACGATTTCCGAAGGTAGAGGCGTTTTTAGAGCGATCTTCTGTTGAGNCGGGGGCGATGGAGGCCGCGGCAACGATTCTGGCAGATGTTCGGAAACGGGGGGATCGTGCGGTTATTGCGGCGGCGAAAAAGTTTGATGGATCGTGTGTGTCGGCGAAAACAGTACGGGTGAGTGCGGCGGAGTTGAAAGCGGCAGATGCGTTGGTGGATGATGCATTTAAGGGGGCAGCGAAAGAGGCGCATAAGCGGGTNGCGCTCTTTTCGGAGAANAGTTTGCGGGAGGATTGGACGATGTCGACTCCGCAGGGGGGAGTGCTGGGNGAGCGATTTATTCCGTTNGATCGGGTGGGGGCGTATATTCCAGGNGGGGCGGCACCGTTAGCTTCGACGGCGCTGATGACATTGACNTTGGCAAAGGTGGCGGGGGTGCGCGAGTTGGTAGCTTGNTCGCCAGCGGCGAAGGATGGCTCGTTGAATCCATANATTATCTATGCGCTTCAGTTAGCGGGTGCGACGGAAATTTATAAAATTGGGGGCGTGCATGCGATCGGTGCGATGGCGTATGGAACGGAGACGATTGGGAANGTACGAAAGATTGTGGGGCCGGGGGGGCCATATGTNACGGCGGCNAANCGACAGGTGTATGGAGATGTGGCGCTGGATATGGTGGCGGGGCCGAGTGAAATTGCCGTGTTGTGTGATACCTCGGCTAATCCAGCGCATATGGCGGCGGATTTATTGTCTCAGGCGGAGCATGGAACGGGTTCGGAGAAGTCGTTGCTGGTGACAACATCGGTGAAGCAGGCAGAACAGATTCGCCAAGAAGTACTGAAGCAGGCGAAGTTGTTGCGTCGGACGGGACCGATTCGGGAGGNGATGGAGCGGGGAATGTTGTTGGTGACGGTGAAGAGCTTGCAGGAGGGAGTGGAGCTTTGTAATCGATTTGCGCCGGAGCATATGGAGCTGGTGGTGAAAAATCCGGAGCGGACGGTTCCGAAGATTTTGACGGCTGGGGCGTTGTTTGTGGGGCCGTATACACCGGAGGCGGTGGGAGATTTTGTGGCGGGGCCGAGCCATGTGTTGCCGACGGGGGGAACGTGCCATTATTTTTCGGGTTTGACGGTGGAGGATTTCCGTCGTCGGACAAGTTTNGTTCAGTTTACGAGGGCGGATTTAGAGGAGACGTTGCCGGCAGTAGAGGCGTTTGGTCGGGTGGAGACACTGGATGGTCATGCGCGGTCGGCATCGATTCGGTTTGAGGATTGAGGTTGAAGATGAGCAAGTTGATTCGTAGATCGGTTGANGAAATGGCGGGATATGTGCCGGGAGAACAGCCGCGGGGTGATGAGGTGATCAAGCTGAATACGAATGAGAATCCGTATTTGCCNTCTCCAGAGGTGCTGGACATTTTGCGGGAAATTGATGTGGCGGATTTGGGTCGTTATCCGGATCCGGTTTGTNTGGAGTTGCGGAAGGCGATTGCAGCATTACATGGTTGTTCGGTCGAACATGTGTTTGTGGGGAATGGCTCGGATGAGGTGTTGGCGCTGGCGTTGCGGGCGTTTGTGGAGCGGGATGCGAGGGTGGGTTTTTTGGAACCTTCCTATTCGCTCTATCCGGTGTTGGCGGATATTGAAGATGTGCGACAGGAGCGGGTTCGTTTGAATGATCGATTTGGCTGGGAGGTTCCGGAGANACTGGAGTCGGCTTTATTCTTTCTGACAAATCCAAATGCACCGACGAGCGTAGCGGTGGATCGAGAGCAGATTGAGCGGTTTGCGGATCAGTTTGAGGGGGTGCTGTTGGTGGATGAGGCGTATGCGGATTTTGCGGAATGGCATTGTCTGGAGTTGGCCTTGAATCGGAAGAATGTGTTGGTGTCTCGCTCGTTGTCGAAATCGTACTCATTNGCAGGTATTCGNTGCGGATATTGTGTGGGAGATGGGGCGTTGATTGAGGCGCTCTATAAGATTAAAGATTCGTATAATGTGAATTATATTACGCAAGAAGTGGCGCGGGTGGCAGTGTTGGATCAGGCAACGATGCNGGCAAATGTGGAGGCGGTGAAGGAGACGCGGCGTCTGGTGGCAGATAAGTTATTTGGTTTGGGTTTTGAGGTGTTTGATTCTCAAACTAACTTTCTATGGGTAAAACCGTTGGAGATTTCGGCGGTTCGGCTGTTTGAGGCNTTGAAACTGCGCGATATTTATGTNCGTTATTTCGGTGAGTCGGAGCAGACGAAGGATTATCTGAGGGTTTCGATCGGAACNGCTCCGCAAATGTTCTCTTTCTTGGATGCAGTTGAGGCGATTCTGCAGGAGTCTTGATGATTCGAGTGGAGTCTATTTCAAAATCATTTTCCGGTGTTCGAGCGTTGAAAAATGTTTCGTTTGAAGTGGGCGCTCATGAGGTGGTGGGTTTTCTGGGGCCGAATGGNGCGGGTAAGACGACGATGATGCGTTTGTTGGCGGGCTTTTTTGTGCCGGATGAAGGGGCAATCGAGCTGGCAGGTGTGGATGTGTTGCGGGATCCGCTGGAGGCGAAGCGTCGGATTGGTTATCTGCCGGAGCATTGCCCGCTCTATCCAGAGATGCGGGTAGATGAATTTTTGAAGTATCGAGCCGTTTTAAAGGGTGTTTTAGGTCGGCGAGTTCGAGANCGGTTNCAGGTGGTGAAACAGCAGTGCGGATTGGAATCGGTGGGACGGCGAATTATTGGGCAGCTTTCAAAAGGGTATCGGCAGCGGGTGGGATTGGCGGACGCNTTGGTTCATGAGCCGGATGTTTTGATTTTAGATGAGCCGACGGTGGGATTGGATCCGCAGCAGTTGAGGCAGATCCGCTCATTAATTGCAGGGCTTGCAGAAGATCATACGATCCTTCTATCGACGCATATAATGCAGGAGGTGGAAGCAGTTTGTGAGCGTGTGATTTTGATCAGTAACGGTGAATTAGTGGCGGTTGATACGGTTGATGCCGTGCGAAAGCAAGCATCGGTTGGCGGAGTGGTGCAGGTGGAAGTTCGGTGCGACCGAAAGTGGGTTTGTGAAAAATTGGAATGGCTTGGCTGGTTAGAGCTGGTGCGTGTGGAGGAGCTGCCGGAAGGTTGGCTCTCGTTGGAGCTGCGCTTGAGTGAGGGTCGGTCGGCGGAGGCTGTTTATGAGTGGGCAGTGGCAGAGAAGCTGTTGTTGCGTTCTTTGCATTTCCAAGCATCTTCGTTGGAGGAAGCGTTTGTTACGTTGATGGATGGGACGGTTGGATGATGGGGCGCATGTTCAGATGTCTGCTAAAGCGAGAGTTGNGAGCTCTTTTTTATACACCGTTAGCGTATGCTATNTTGTTTTTCTTTTGGATGTTGAGNGGGTTGAATTTTTATTGGCTACTGCGGCAATTAGCGGATGGTGAACGTGTCTTCATGGCGTTACAGCTTTTGTTTAACGGCCCNCTGATTACTTTTTCGCTACCGGTGGTGGTGCCTCTTATTACGATGCGATTGATTGCTGAGGAGCGGCGGTTGGGAACGATGGAAGCGGTGCTTACTACGTCGGTGACAGAACGNCAATGGGTGGTGGTAAAGTTTGTAGGAGCGCTTATTTTTTATCTGCTATTGTGGTTGCCGACGTTGCTGTTCTGCGTTGTGCTCGGTNGGTTGTGTGGCGAACAGGGTGTGATNTTTCCAGATTGGGGTGTGGTTAGTGCGGCGTTTGTGGGTGTGGTGTTGGTGGGACTGTTTTATACGGCTGTAGGGCTNTTTATGTCGGCGTTAACATCGAATCAGGTGGTCGCGGCCATCGGTGGGTTTTCTATTCTGTTTGGTTCCTTAATCGCTTTTATGTTTATGGGGTATAATACGCAGCTGGATACGCTTCGCTCGGTGGGACAGTTTTTTTCGACCTTNGCGCATATGCTTGAGTTTTCTAGGGGGGTTGTGGATAGCCGTATGGTGTTGTTTTATGTGGGGCAAACGGCTTGGTTGCTTTATACCTCTATTTGCATATTGGAGTGGAAACGGGGATGAAACGACGGGGTTGGAGAAAATGGCAACGGTTGCATGTGGGAGTGAATGTCCTGCTGGCTTATTTGCTTTTATTGCTGGTTTTCATGCTTTCGACCCGTCTGATTCTCAGNTCGGATTGGAGTGAGTTTTCATTTTATGCGCTATCGGATCGNACGGTTTCGTTATTAGANGAGCTGGATCAAGTGGTGGAGATTACGGTGCTTTTTCAAGAGGAGCATCGACTGTATGAAGATATTGAACAGTTGCTGAAAGAGTATCAGGCTGCCAGNAGTTTGGTGCGTGTGACGTGGCTCGATCCGGTGCTGGATCGAGGACAAACAGAGGCGATAGCTCTTCAGTTTTCGGTGCGAGAAGCGCANGTTTTAATTTTAGATAATGGTGTGGAGCACCGCATTATTCGGGCCACTGATATGATGGACGTTGAGCCGGTCGAGGGGACGGAGCGGTTCAGAATAACGGGTTTTCGTGGTGAACAGATGATTTCACAGNCGTTGCTTGAGCTGAAAGAGTCGATTCGACCCAAGGTCTATTTCTTNGAGGGGCACGGAGAGTTNTCGTTGCAGGTGAGTCCGAATGGGCGGAGTTTGAGTCGGTTGCGTTCGATGACACAGCAGCGGGCTATCGATGTGGAAACTCTGTTGATTAGAGGGAATAATCCGATTCCGGATGATGCAGATGCCGTGGTGATTGCGGGACCTCTGATGCAGTTGAGCGGCGGAGTCGTGGGGGCTTTGGATGACTATTTGGCTAATAATGGTCGGGTGATGGTCTTGCAGGATTCTATGCGTACAAGCGGGTTGGAATCTTTATTGCGGCGCTGGGGTGTAGCGCTGCCGCAGGGCATCGTGGTTGATCCGGAAAAAACATTACGGGGTCGGGAGTTGAATGTTGAAAATTTTGGTCGCCACCCGATAGGTCGTGGATTGGATGCGACGGTTCAATTATTGATGCCGGGTGCTGTGCTGCCGGCGCGTAGAGCGAACGAGGCTGGTTCTGTTGATCAGCTCCGTATTGAGTCTTTAATGAACAGCTCGGAAAAAAGTTGGTTAGAGACAAATGTTCAGCGGGGCAGAGCGGTATTCAACGTGGCAAGTGGCGATGTCGGCGGGCCGCTCCCGTTGGGATTGGCTATTGAGCGTGGGGTCTCGCAAGGGCTTGATGTTGAAATTGGCTCTTCTCGGTTGGTCGTTTTGGGGGACTCGGATTTTATCGAGAATCAGCATTTAATGGGGGCGAACGGAGCGTTTTTCTTGCGCTGCTTAGAGTGGTTGATAGGGCGGGATGAATTGATTGATGTTGCGCCGCGGTTGGTTCAAGAGGTTCGGTTGCCATTAGATGCAGGGCAAATGCGGTTGTTGTTTTGGACATTAGTCATGGGGCTTCCTTTTCTTATGGTGTTATTGGGCGGTTTTGTAGCGTGGCGGAGGCGATCGTGAGCCGTTGGAAATCGACTGTTTTTTTTATGGTAGCGCTGGCATTGGCATATAGTTTGCTGGTTTGGAATAAGGAGGGGGATCTATCAAGCCGATTAGGGACGCAACGAATTTTATCTACCTATGAGGCGGATCTCAAATCGTTGGTGTTTACAGGCGGTACGAATCAAATTGTTTTCAGCATTAATGAATCTGGAGATTGGCAGGTGGGGGAGGAGCCCAATCAGCTGATTGAGGCGGATGAGACGATGGTTGAATCGTTGCTGAATGAACTCATTTCCGTTCGTTTGGATGAGGGGTTTACGCTGAAAAAAATGCGTGAGCGTGGATTTACGCTTGCGGATTATGGATTTGATATGCCGGAAGGATCGTTGGCATTGGATCGGAGTGGAGAAGAGACCGTTTGGATTTGGGGTTCTCAGTCGAGTCTTGATAAGGCTCAATATGTCATGAAGCGGGGCGGGAAGCGTGTATATACGATTGATGATGGAGAGCATCGCATCTTTCCTGAAAGAGCCGAGGATTTTTATGAATATAAAATTTTTATTGATTCCATCGAGCATATAGATCGAGTTGAGTTAGGTGGTTCGGCGGCCGATGGGTTTATTCAGTTATTGCGAAATGGAAACAGGGGGTGGCAGTTAACGCAGCCACGATTGGGCTCGGTTGAAGAGAGTGATTTTTTAACATTAATGGAAATGTTGAGTCGTGTTCAGTTGGAGTCTTTTGTTGAAGGTTCTGCGGAGGATGCCACGTCATTTGGATTTGATGAGCCTTATCTTCGGTTATCCGTTTCAAGTGTTGAAAACGGTATGAGGGTCTTTCAGGTTGGTGATGCTTCGCTGGGCGATGATACCTTTCGATATGCTACTCAATCGGGAACGGGAAGAGTCGGATTGCTGGAGACTGGATTGGTGGAGAAGTTGATTGAATCGATTGAAAAACTGAGGGCTTCTCAGGTGTTTGAAATGAGGGGCTCATCTCTCTCCTATTGTCATATTTATGATCATGTTCGTGAGATCAAGCTGGGGCTTGATTCCAATCAAGTATGGAGAGTGGAGAAGTCCTTTGACCGGTTGGTAGCAGCGTCTGTAATTAATGAGTTGCGCGAGTTTATTGAAGGAATGGTTATTACTCGTTTCGACGTTGAGCCAAATCCGAATAGTGCAAGGGTGAATATGGAGGTGTGTTTTGGAGATCGAACATACTCGGAAGAGATAACCTGTTTGGTTCCTCTTGATTTGGATGCTCCGGTTCAGATTCAGTTTGTGAATGAAAATAAAGTGCATGAGGTTAATCGGGTTAAACCGCTGTTTGATTGGCTTAATCCATTGGCTTATATGCAACGGGCGTTGTTTGATGAAGATTGGCAGCTGGGTAGAATTGATAGGATTTTGGAAGATGTTACCAATCGGATGGCCCGTGTAACGGAAGAGGGTGAGCCGGGAGGCGTTGTTGGTTCGGCTGTTGAGTTCTCACAATGGTCTTCGGTGGCGGATGACCTTATCAAGCTGCATGCAGAGTCATACGTCGTTAGCTATCCTCCTGCCTTAGATGTGTTTCAGTTAGATGATCCGGTGTGTAGGCTGTTATTTTATGAGCGTGCTCAAGCATGGCATACCAAAGAGCTTCTGATTGGTGGTGTTGCGCCAGCAGGCGGTCGGTATGCTATGCTGAAGGGGCATGAGCTGATATTTATTCTTTCAGAAGCATCGGTTCGTACGTGTATGATGTCGTGGAAAGACAACCCATCCAGTAACCGTGAGGAGTAGTGTGCTGTGATATCACATATGCTTTTCCGGAGTGTTAAAGTGGGATTGCGGCTAGTGATTATAGCTCTTTTTGTCGCCGCATTGGGTTTGGCTGGTATTGCGATTTTTGGTTTTCCAGAGGGGTTGAAAGATCGCATAACGCTTATGATTCAAGAGCATTATGGCATTGTGATCGACGCAGAACGTATTTTTTATCGGCCATGGGGCTGGGTGATCTCTGAGGTTACGGTCTACGATCAAAACCCCGATCATCTTAATCCAGTTCTGGAGGCTGAGCGGTTGGTTATTGATAATCATTTGCCTTTTAAACGTTGGGATATGGGTCTTTCAAATGAGGTGACGGTGTCTTCTTTGAGAATGTTGAAAGAGGCTGTAGGAATCTCTGATGCGGTTGAAAGTTGGTTGTATGTCGAGCATGTGCAGTTTGAAATAAGTCGTGAAGGGAGTCAGTTTTCCTTTTCAGAGGGTAGATTTTCCAATCGATTTGCTGAGTTGAGCTTTTCCGGTGATGTTAAGAGATTGGTGAGCGAAAAAAGCCCTGAAGATTCTCGTAATCCCTCATCTAATCGTGATGTAGATTCATGTAGTAAGATAGCGGATATTGTTGCTTTGTTGGAGCTGAACGAACCGATAATGGGGAGTGTTGTCTTTTCGGCCGATGTCTGCGATCAAAAGCTAGCAGTGCTACATCTATCAATTGACCTCGCCGGAGGAATGGTTGCTGGCATTGAAGTTGATAAACTTGAGGGAGAGTTCGAATACAGAGATCAAGCTGTTCGGGTTGATTCAGTATCATGTTTTGTAGGGGAGGAAGTGATTGCCTTAAGTGGTTTCTACGACGGGGCGGATCAACTTATTCAGTTTCAGTGCAACAGTTCATTTGATGTGTCGAAGCTGGACGCTCCCTTTATAGTCGAGTTAAACGAGCTTTTTAAACAATATGGATTCACAATAGAAGAGTTGTCTTCGTTGTCAGTCAATGTTCCAAGCGGGCCCGTTGAAACAATGTTGCAGCGGCTTTCTGGCAATGCTCAAGTATGTGTCGAAGAAGTGAGTGGCCTTTTAGTTGAGCCTATAGACTTCGCATTTATGGGGCACTCTTCGGGATGGGTTGTTGATGCTCCTCAGATTTTACTTTCAGATACGGATAGTGAGGATCAGCTGAAACTGCGCATGGTATGTTCTCGGGATTTTAAGCATACAAGGTTGTCATTGGACGTTGAAGCCGCAACTTCGTTGATCGAGCGGCTGGCGTTTGCGAATCCAGATGTAAAAGAGTTTTTATCACGTGTTTCAAGTGCTGGGTTAAATTCGGTTGTGAAAAGTGAGATAGAAGTATCTGGTTTGGGTGAGGAGAGCTCGGTATGGAGTGGTTCGGTTGCAGCTCAGAATATACGGTATCATACTGTTTATTTCAGTGATCTGAGCGGACATTTTTCCTTTTCAAATAATCGGTTAAAGGTTTCTCAGGTATCGGGAAAACAGAAAAGTGATGAGTGTTTAAAGGGACTTTTTGAGGTTAATTTTGCCAGCAAATATTTTTCTGGTGAATTGCTANCTGGATTGTCGCTTCGNGAAATAGAGGACATGGTTGGNGTTGAAACAGGAATATTTCATGATGCGTTTGACGTGGAGGGGGCCTCNCGTTTTACGTTCAGTGGAGGAGTTAGTTATGACTCTTTTTATGATGCGGTATTTTCAGCATCACTCTCGGCTGAGCGTTTTCGTTCGGGTGATAAGGTGCTTAATCAGGTTGAAAGTTCGTGGAGAGGCAGTGGAAGTCGGTTGGAGTTAGAGGATTTGTCTGGAGGATTTTTGGGCGGAATNCTTTCGAGTGATGGGGCGGTTGTTTTTGATGCAGGAGAGGAGCATGGATGGTTTAATGGAATCGTTGAGCTGACGGGTGCTCCGATTGATCAATTTATGGATACAACGGTTGATGCGGAGTTAAATGTCGAGGGTCGTTTGCGATTTGATACGACGCGAAAGGCGGTCGAAAGTAGCGATAGTGTATTCGCGGTTGACTTAAAAGGGGATCAACTCGCAGAGCTCCCTGTTTTGAATGATTTATCATCCGTTCTGGGTTCNGTTTGGAAACCTCTAGATCTCTTTTCTATTAATCAAATGGGCGGGGATATTTATTGGAGGAAAAATCAGTTCGTAACCGATAATTTAATTTTTTCAGGTAATCTATTTGAGGGACGCTTGAAGGGTTCATATGATTTAGAGGCTGGTTATGATGCTGTTTTGAGAATACANTTAAANGAAACGTCTGATATAAAGAAAGTTCTNCGGATTCTCACAAAACCTTTTTTTCGAATTCTGGATTTAAATTTATCAGGAAATATAAATGAGGCGGAGTGGAGCTTGAGAAGAATCGATGAAATCGTTCGATAAATCAGCGGTATGCGTGAATCGTAAGGACTTAATTGTTGGAGGCAGTTATGAGTGGATTACATCCTAGTTTTTGGGCGGCGTTAGCCGGTTGGTTTTTGGCACAGTTTATAAAAATGATTAGTTGTTTCTTTCGTTCGGGAAAGCTCGATTTCAGTTATTTATTGAGTACGGGCGGTATGCCGAGTGCGCATTCGGCGATGGCGTGTTCTTTGGCCACATCCGTGGGTTTGCATGAGGGATTTGAGAGTGTTGCGTTTACGATTGTGGCAGCCTTTGCTGCGGTGGTTATGTTTGATGCGCAAAGTGTTCGGAAAGCGGCAGGAGAACAGGCGAAGATATTGAATCAAATTGTGGATGAATTATTACACGAGCATCATTTATCTGAAAAAAAGTTAAAAGAGCTTTTGGGTCATACACGGTTAGAAGTTCTGGGCGGTNTGGCTACAGGCATTCTTTCTGCTCATATATGCAACCTTATTGCTTAATTCNCAGGCGGNACAATAGCTTCAACCGGACAGTGGCCCAGACAGAGTGAACAGGATGTGCAGTGGGCTGCGTTTATNATNTATTGATCATCACCTTGGGATATGGCTTGTTCNGGGCACTGAGGCTCGCAGGCACCACAACTGATGCAGGTTTCTTCGATGAAAAAGCTTTTCAGGAAATTTTCTCCGCACTNTTTTCTAATTCCATNGCGGCTTTGAATTCTCGAATTTCGCAGGAGGGGCACATTACTTTTTCACCTTTGTAGACAACGCAGTCATGACTACCAGAGCANCCAGGTTGTCTATCCCGGACTTTATTGATGATGCCGAGAATACTTATCGGAACGGCAAATAANATGATGGTTGTGATGGTGAGTAANAATAAAATTTTCATGATCGGTTTTTGATATAATGAACTGCAATTTTGACTTTTTGGAATATATGGTGTTTCATACTTCTTATCAACTTTAAGAGTGAAATTTATGAGTAGAGATTCCAATAAGAAAGACCCTTATCTCAAAGCTGACTTATTAGGCAGTTTTTATGGTGGGAAGAGCAATAATGAAACAGATGAATCTGGATATGCTACGTCGAAGAAAATAGATTCNATTGATCGAAAACATGCAAAAGANGGTAAATTGGCGAATCAAAAACGTGATGTATCGGCTCTGATTTATATTCTTAGATTGTCNGTTATTATTTTACTCATCTTAGTNGCATTTTTTCTGCTTTATCAGGGAATCAGTCTATATCAAAGTCGGNTGTTGATTGAGCAAAAAGCTCAGGTGCCACCAGCGGTAATGGTAGAAAAACATGCTGCTCCGGCTCAATTTGATCAGGAAGATGACGTGCTGTTTTTTGAGCAACAGTGTGAAAAATGGCAACAGGAAGTTCTGGAAATTAGATCCATTGAAGGCCTNCTGAAGCGGAATAATATCGAGNTTGCGTTGGAAAAATGTAATCAGCTTTTAACTGAAAANCCAGCTAATGAGCGGGTGTTAAGAATGATTACGGATATCTATCAGGATATGGGGCGCAATGTCGAAGCGATCAATTCAATCATTCGTCTGCTGAACATTGACAATACAAACGATGAGCTAAAGATAAGATTGATGAATGCCGTTTTTGCTCATGAGGATTATCAAGCGGTTATTCAGTTAAGCGATTGGTATTACAGTGCCTCCACTTTTAATCCCAAAATTCACAGACTACTGTTAGATTCACAAATGGAGCTGGAAAAATTTGAAGAGGCGTTAATTTCAGCGGATCGCTTACTCAAAGAGAATGAACAGAACGTCGAGATTTATAATCAAAAGATTCTAGCTTTGATGGAATTAGAGAGATATGGCGAGGCTATGAAGCTATTCGAAAAAGTGTATGAGCAGCGGTATCGAGATGCGGCTTTTTATCGTGAATATGCAATATGTTGCGTCAGGCTGGGGCAGGTTAAAAAGAGCGTTGAGGTGTTAGGAAAGGCGGTGAATATATTTGGTCGGGGAGCCGTGATTCCATGGCTTTCTGATCCGGTATATGATGTGCAACGAAAAGATACTTTCTTTAATACATTTGTTGTGCGAGTGGGTGGAGAAGCTGTAGCAAGAAATATGCAGGATGTTATGATGAAGCGGCAGGAGCAGACCGTCGAGTTGCCTACATTGTCACTGGATCGAGTACAAGAGAACATCCTTATTAAAGAAGATTCAAAAGGGCAGTAAATGTATGTGATGTAGCGGTTAGTGCTTATTAATGATAGGCATTTACATGCATGAGGTGCGTCGTCCACTTGTTGGCATTGCCATCTGTTGTTTTGTTGGAATGTTATTGGGTGAAGCCACGGATGAGTTATATCAGCTGATCTTTCCGCTTACGGTTTGCCTGTGGTGTATGGCTCTGTTTTATAAAAATCGAAGCTTCAATTTATATGTGTGGATAACCATTTTTCTCGTTGGCTTGTTGCATTATTCATCCGTGTCAATGCGTCAATCAACGACGGGTGTACAGAATCCGCTGGAAGCTTGTATTGAGCCCGATAGTTCTTACAGCGGAATAGTAATCAATGAACCGAAATTTATGCCGTTTCAGGCTTCAAGCCGAGGGGTATGGCGATTTGAACTTGATCTTCGTGCGTGTGATTGCAAAAAGGAGACCTTATTAAATCAACGTGTTCATGTTCGAGTATATGGATGGGGTAACGAAGAGATGCCCTATATCTGGGAGCATGTGACCATGGAAGGGCGTGTGGAAAAAGATACTTGGCAACACGTTGAAAAATGGGAGCTCAACGTTAGGTCCATAGATTTTATTGAGCGAGCACCTAAAACCATTTGGTTGCGAGTAGCGGAACAATTGCGAAATCTGCGGGCTTATGCCCTGACTACATTGAGCGCAGAAGAAGAGCAGTATCAGGACCATGCGGCTATTCAGCGTGCGGTTATCATCGGAGACCGGGAGGGTGTTCCCTATGAGCTGCGGGATCTATTTCGGCACACAGGATGTATGCATGTTTTTGCGATTTCAGGACTGCATGTTGGGTTTTTACTTATCATAGCCAGTATTCTGGTCAGATTGATGGGTATCTCGTTACCTCATCACGGATGGATATTGATTCCCATTTTGATCGTTTATGTCTATTTGACGGGAATGAGAGCAAGTGTTTTGCGGGCGAGTTTAATGGCTGCAGGTTACTTGATCGCTATCCATTTCCGTGAGAAACCTGATTTAGCAAATATCATAGCTCTGTCGGCTCTGCTTTTGCTGATATGGAATCCCCTCTACTCATCAGATGCTGGATTTCTTTTTTCGTATGTGATCGTAATCTTCATTTTGCTGGCGTTCGCAAGATGTTCGAATCAGTTTCGCCGGATTTCTGGTTTTTGGTTTCACCTACTCTCCCTGTGTTTATCCACACTCATCGCAACGTTGTTTTCAGTACCCTTGTCACTCTATTTATTTGGGTCGGGGAGTATGGTTGGACTTTTGGCGAATCTGTTTGTGATTCCGATGCTTTTCTTGGTGGTCTTCGGAAGTTGGATGAGCTTGTTGATACTTCCTTTTTCCTCGATTTTTAATCAAGCAAGTTATACGTGCATTGAATTCATCTTAATGGGCCTAAGAGGGCTGCGAAAACTTCCAGTGGGTTTGTGGGAGGTAGAAGATGTTTCCCTAGGAGGTGTTCTATTGTGGTATGGAGGAGGTCTTTATCTGTTGATTTGGGCTCGACGAAGAAAAGAGCTGCTGAAGGGGGCTTTGCTCATGGGCGTAGCACTACTTCTCATGGGAGATTTTTTTTGAGGGCTTTTGATGTTCAGCAGCTTCCTTTCCGATATGAACCTCACCACGATCATGCGCGAGCTGTATTTGACGTTGACGCTCTTCAAACTGTTTTTTGCGTTGTTCGCTTGTCAGGTCATGGCAATGGTGGCAAGAGATTCCCTTTTGGTATAGCGGATTGCGTTTATCGTCTTCTGTAATAGGCATGCGGCATGCGTGGCACTGGTCATACTCTCCTTTTTGTAGGCTGTGATTAACGGAGACTCGGTTGTCGAAGACAAAGCATTCACCTTCCCAGTTAGAGGCTTCTGGCGGTATCTTCTTCAGATAATTTAAAATACCGCCTTTGAGATGGTAAACCTCTTCAAATCCTTTTTGTTTCAAGTAGGCAGTTGATTTCTCGCATCGGATGCCTCCCGTGCAAAACATAGCGATTTTTTTATGTTTTTTGGGGTCGAGATGTTGGTCGGCATATTCTGGAAATTCGCGGAATGTTTCGGTATGTGGATTGACAGCATCTTTGAATGTTCCTATGCCGATTTCATATTCATTCCGCGTATCGATCAGTAATGTTTCTTCGTCCTCGATGAGTTCGTTCCACTCTTCCGGTTCAACATAGGTGCCAGCAGCGTGTTGCGGATCAATCTCTTCAACCCCCATGGTGACAATCTCTTTTTTAAGCCGAACTTTGGTGCGGTAGAAGGGGTTCTCTTCATGATACGAGAGCTTGTGATCAATTCCGCTGAGCCGTGGGTCTTGTTCCAGAAAGGAGAGGAGTTCTTCAATGACCTGCTGACTTCCACTGACGGTTCCATTAATGCCTTCGCTGGCGAGTAGCAGTGTGCCGCGAATGTCTCGGTGCTCCATGAAATCGCGTAGGGGTTGTTGAAGTTCCTTAAAGTTGGGTAGTGAGGTGAAGCGGTAGAGCGCGCATACGGTGTAGATTTCTTTATCCATGGAAGAAGACCTCGCGATGTATTTGATTGAGTTCGACCCCTTTTTTATTTAGCCATTCCGTAATTTCATCAATCATTTTTTCTCTTCCACAGCAGTAGTAATGAATGGAGGAATCCAGCGGGACTTGGTTCAAAAGATCGGTAATACGTCCCCGGTGGTGCCTAGTATCTTCCTGTGAAACGGCAATCTGAAGTTGGTCAACCTGATTGAGCAGGTGAAACCCAGCAATGTCTTTTTCATGGCTCACACCATAGAGTATGGATAGCGGTCGTTGTTCCGGTTGATCGGCAAGATAGGATAGAAAAGGTGCGATGCCAGTTCCCGTGGCAAAAAAAACGCTGGGTGCATGGTTGGCTTCTTGTGCTGGCCTGAACCACCCAAAGGGGGGCGAAAGTTCAATCGTGTCTCCAGCGTCTAATTCAAATAATCTAGATGAAACTTCTCCGCCCGGGATGGAACGAATTAGAAAACGTATGTGAGATTCAGAAGGGCCGGATGCAATGCTGTAGGGCCTGGATTTTCCCTGATCCGTGTAGAGTGCAACACAGTCGCCTGCTTGAAAATGGAGATCACGACGTTCGAGAGTAAGTTCAAATAGGGTATTATGTAGGGTGGATACAGAAAGTACCGTGTGTTTTTCTGGTTTTAAGTTATTCAATACAAGCTCCGTTACGATTGGATAAGCTTGTGTATCTTACTTTTTATCAAAAATGCAAACTATCGATGCGTGTGCTTGTGATTTATCTTTCGTCGAGATGTAATTTTTTACCCGATTTGATCCATTCGCAAAGTATGATTTTGCAATAGGCACCGGTAGATAAATCCATAGATCTTGCTCGAGTCTTTAACTCGTTTGCAATTTCTGAATTTACATTGATACCGATATTTTTTGTTCTTGGTGCTTCTGGACTCTCTGTCATGTTTTCATTAGTAAGCTTATTAAGTATAAAATTCAATTTAATTTTTTGTTAAGTGCGCCTCGTTGCCTGGAGGCTTCGAAGAGTGAAACAGCTGCAGCGATGGCCACGTTTAATGAGTCATTAAAGCCTGCCATAGGAATAGAAGCCGTATGCGTTAGGTTTGAAATGCACTCTGCGGTAAGCCCTTCATCTTCTGAACCAACCACGATAGCCGTAGGGTGTGCATAAGAGATTTGTGTATAATCCGTGGGTGCATCAGGTGTGAGTGCAATGGATTGTATACGGTGGTGTTGAAGCCAGTCGATGCATGTGGGTGCATCCGTGGTGACAACCGGTAACAGGAAAAGCGTTCCCACACTGGCTCGAATGACGTTTGGGTTTGTGATGTCGGTTCGGGGGTTGATCAGAATAACAGCATCGACTCCAACGGCATCTGCCGTTCGTAGTAGGGTACCAATA
>NZGU01000002.1 GCA_002691095.1 Kiritimatiellaceae bacterium
GTATGGATTGGCGTATCTGCTGGGATTTCTGGGGAGTTTTCTGCTGTTGCGTCGCTGGTCACGGCAGCGTTCGCTTACTATTCAACCGGATCAAGTGAGCAACTTCATGGTGCAGTTTGCCTTCTTCGGTGTTTTTCTGGGTGGGCGTCTGGGCTATCAGCTGCTCTACAATTTCGACGCATTCATCGCTAACCCGCTAACGTTACTGAAAATATGGGAAGGGGGCATGGCGAGCCACGGTGGCTTTGTGGGCTCTATTCTCTTTCTCATTTGGTATGCAAAAAAACACCATCTCTCTTTCTGGAATATCAG
Organism: Kiritimatiellaceae bacterium; assembly: GCA_002691095.1. Lineage (GTDB taxonomy): Bacteria > Verrucomicrobiota > Kiritimatiellia > Kiritimatiellales > Pontiellaceae > Pontiella. The sequence goes on from NZGU01000002.1 coordinate 313, forward strand.
CGATCATCTCGCGATCACTGCTTCCCTCGGAATTGGATTTGGTCGTATCGCGAATTTTATTAACGGCGAACTATGGGGTCGGGCTTCGGATATGAAGTGGGCGGTGATCTTCCCGCAAGAGATGGGACTGCGCTTCGGGGCGTACAACCGGGCGATGGTTGAGCAACTGGTCGCTTCGGGTCAGTTGGTTCCTCGGCATCCCTCCCAACTCTATCAAGCGGCCTGCGAAGGGTTCTTGGTTTTCGGACTGATGCTGGCACTGCGTTCAACCAACTGGGGGAAAAAGCCGGGTGCCGCGAGTGCTGCTTACCTCATGCTATACGCAACGGCCCGTATTGCGATGGAGTGTTTCCGCGAGCCGGATAGCACCGTCTATTTTGATCTCATCACCAAAGGACAGTTCTATTCGCTGGGTATGCTTCTGGCGGGCGGTCTGATACTGATCCGCAAGAAAAAATGTAGCTAGGCTGGCCTCAACGCGTAAACCTTTCATCGCCGATACGGCTTGTAATTTTGCTCCTATCCACTAGCTTCTTTATTGTGCATTACAAGAATTCAATCTATACAAGCTGGTCGCTAGCAGTGCTATCGTTACATCTGTTCGTACAATCCGCGCATGGTGCTTTTTCGATTAACCTACAGTTTAATAACGACCTCGATGCTCAATACCAATCGGCTTTCACCGAGGCGGCTACTTTCTGGGAATCCATTATTATCGATTATCGCNTCAACNNTCCCNTGCTGAATGGAATCAACATTAACGCCACCCTTACAGCAATCGATGGGCCGGGCGGTGTGTTGGGATCAGCCGGTCCAACCGATGTTCTCGGCGGAAACGTTTTGCTAAATGGCGACATAAACCCCTCTCATGTTTTATGGGCAACCAGTGGTGATATGAATTTCGATATAGACGATGTCNATAACCTCATTGTCGCAGGAAGCTTCAATAANGTCATTCAACATGAAATGGGACACGTAATCGGACTCGGTACCCTNTGGAATTTGGACATTGGAGACGGCAATATCTACAACAATGTGCTTTCTCCTGAAAATCAATTTCAATATGTAGGCGTTCACGCCCTGACCGCCTACCAAAATGAATTCGACCCTGATGCCACTTTCATTCCCATTGAAGAGGGAGGNGGCCCGGGTACTGCTGGAGGACACTGGGATGAAGTTGATAATGGCGCTGGGCTCACCGGTATTACCGATCCAGATGGACGAGATATGGCCTTTGAACTGATGACCGGTTGGCTGAACGCACCCACGTTTGTCAGCGAAACCACTATCGCGCAATTTGAGGATCTCGGTTACGAAGTCATCCCCGAACCGGGTTCGTTGATAATGATTCTACTCGCNACTTCAGGAGTCGTCGGCATCCGACGCTTTTTCCGGGTCTAATCTTCCATCTGCGCCGCCAGCACTTCATGCACGGCCGCCATCATCTGAAACTGCTCCATNGCCTCTCGATCCGCATCCGTCAACGTAAAGTGAATGGCTTCCTGNAAATACGTCTGCCAAAACGCCGCTGACTCACCTAAATCCTGCGCATACGCCTGTGCCAATGCCGGAATCGCCCGTACTCCTAGNGCAGCGGCCTCCTGCGTGATCGCATCTAAATCCGCCACATTTTCCGCACCCGGACGAACAGCCCACACCGCGAAAACAAATGGCAAACCCGTTAATGCTTTCCATGCCTCCGCCAAATCAATATCGCCCCCGCTCGCCGGAGGACTCAGCAACGCACGGTCTCCAATCACNACCTCTGCATCGGCACCCGTCACATAATCCACCATATCAACCGCCACCCCAACATGGTGCTGCAGCACTATCTCCGCCAACACATTCGAAGTCCCTGATGCCGGATCACGCGCCACGGTGATGATCTCTTTCGCTGGCTTATGACACTTCAGCAGCACGCTCCGTACCGCCCCATTAGCGGCCACACCCACATGATCCAACAACTGCAATGTCGGATGCGCCATCGCGTGCGCCACGGGAATGAGCGCACAGTCCACCCGCCCCGCCAANAACTCAGCAACATGAGAAGAGGGCACGCCNTGAACCACCTCCACCCGCGCATCCACCTGCTGGAGACACGCCACAAGTGGGGCGGAGTTACTATAGGCTGCTGCCGCAAATCGCAACCGCTCCATCAGACCGGCTTCCTTCCCTCAAAAATAGATACCGTTCCCATCGCCAACGGCACCGCAGAAACCTGCTGAAAACCCGCAATCCGAAACATCCCGGTCACCGTATCCCGCCGCGGAAAATCCTCAATTGAATCTAGCAGGTAGGAATACGCATCTCCATCACCAAACAACTTACCAATCAACGGCACCAACGGAGTGTACAACTTATACCCCAACCGAACCAAAGCACTCTCCGGATAGGTCGCCTCCANAATCAACAACTTCCCGCCCGGCTTCATCACCCGAAACATCTCACTCAATGCCTTCTGCCGATGTTCAATATTCCGGAAGCAGAACCCACACACNATACCATCAAAAATCTCACCCGGCATCGGCAGGTTCAGCGCATCCGCATTTTGAAACTTAGGCCGACGACTCACGCCCAGCTTCAAGGCTTTGTCCCGCGCCACTGCCAGCATCTTCTCCGACGGATCAATCGCCTGCACTTGTGCTTTCGGCACTTGCGCCAGCAGCTCCATCGCCAGATCNCCTGTGCCGGTGCCNACATCTAGATAGAGCCCTTCCGCCGTAGGTCCCAGCATCTCAATCGTCCGCTTGCGCCATCCGATATCCATCCCCAGCGAAATCGCTCGGTTTGCCGTATCATAGGTTCCCGCAATGCGATCAAACATCGCCCGATTCTCATCGGCTGAAATTAACGTATCCCGCGCTGAATCACTCACCACTATTTCTCCCACTCTCTCACATCCGCCCACGTCTGCGGCGCTTCCTGACCAAACAACGCCAACACATGGTCGGCATAAAAACCCAACATCTCCGCCACCGAAATATCCGCCGGCATTCGACCCTTGCCCATATAATACGGCGGCGAAATCGGCATCACCGTTCCCCCCGCTGCCGAAAACGATGCCGCGTTACGCGACGTAATCGGNGACCACGGCGCCTCCCGCACGCACAGCACCACCCGGCGCCCCTCTTTCAAATGGCAATGCGCCGACCGCGACACCAGCGAATCTGCAATCCCCGCCGACACTTTCCCCAACGTATTAGCGGAGCATGGCGCAACCACCATGCCCACCGTCGGCACCGAACCCGAGGAAACGGTTGCCGCCAGGTTGCCATCCTGCCACACCTGATCCACCATCTCCTCCAACTCCGCAAACGGACCCGCCTCCTGCTCATAGACCATCTTACCCATCTTACTCGCAATCAACGTCACCGGCCACTTCGACCGCTCCACAATCGCTCGCGCCGCATACGATCCCGACGCACCTGTTAATGCCACCACTAAGTTCATCCTACACCTCCCANTAAAATCACCAACGCTCCCGCAATACCCGCCACCGCCGAAATAGGAAAAAACCGCACCGCCACCGGAATCGATGGCACATACGCCAAACCAAAGGCCACCGCCGACACCAACAACGCAATCAACGAAAGCGGCCCCGACGTCCCCATCCACAACAACACCAATACCGCAAACGCCAACAAATGGGTAACCGCCGCCACGCCCAGCGCCCCACGCTCACCCAGTGCCGCCGGCAAACTCTTCACCCCATACGACNGGTCAAACACCCGATCCATCAANGCATANATAATNTCAAAGCCACTCATCCATAAAAACGTAAAGAGACACAACAGGACCAATACCGGCGAAATCTCCACCGCCTCACTCACCGCCACACTAGCCCCCAACGGCGCAAAACCCAACGCCACTCCAATGCCATAATGACACAACGGCGTGAAACGTTTTAGCAACGAATAGACCGTCAACGGAATCAACGGAAATAGCGACAGCTTCAGAATCAGCGGCCCCAATCCCGCACAAGCCACTACATACAAAATCAATCCTACCAACGCCACGCCAANGCCCTGCCCCACCGACAACGCCCCCGTCGCCAACTCCCGATTCGCCGTCCGCGGATTCGCCGCATCAATCTTCCGGTCAAAAATACGATTCAACGCCATCCCAAACGTCCGCGCCCCCAATCCCGCCAGCGCAATCAAACCCAATTTACTCCACGTCGGCCAGCCACCCGCACCAATCCACGCCCCCGCAAATAACAACGGCAATGAAAAAATCAAATGCTCAACCTTNGTAAAACGGTGCAATAGCCGCCACCCACCCGCAGCTACATTACCCACCTCCACATCGTTTTCCGCCTCCACATCCTTTTCCGCCGACGTAACCGCCTGCTTCTCAGCANGCTTATGGATGCCCTCAATCGCATAGAGCACCGCCTCCGCCANCGTCTCCGAGACCGGTCCAATATGTTTTTGAATATCCTCTTTCGCCTGCGCGTCCCCAAAATCCGTGACCCCTTTTAANAACACGCACGGGATCTCATGCGACTCGCACACCCGCGCCACCGCATACCCCTCCATATCCACCAAATCATACTGCCGCGCCAANTCCCGCTTCCGTTCCGGCTGATACAACGGCTCCTCCACACTCACCAACCGCTTCAAACCCAGCCCAACGCCCACATTCACCGCCGCCTTCAGCTCCTCCGTAATCACCGTTGAAATCCGATAGACCGCTCCCCGCTCCACCCGACTGTGCAACGCCGCGCAAACCCCCGCATTAATAATCGACGTAACGCCCGCTTCCACCAACTCTTCCGCCGCCACCCGAGCGGCCTCCAACCCCATCTCCTCTGCCACCCGAATCACGACCCCCTCCGGCAGCTCACGCTCCCGCAGCGGTGCCGCCTCCATCTCCGTGGCAAACAGCACGCCAATCATTGAATCACTCCCGCCTCAACCGCCCGACGTTCAAGCTCCGCCACCGCCGCACGACCCTCATCGCCCAACCCCAGCGTAAACTGATTCACATACGTCTTGATGTGCTCCTCCATCACTCGATTATCTAACTCCTGCGCATGCTCTCGAACATACGATTCGGTTGCCGACGGCTTTTCAAACGCCCATTCAATTGACTCTTGTAACCGCTGTTCGAATCCCGAAATGACTTCCTTACCCAAATTCCGCCTNACCGCAATACAACCCAGTGGAATCGGCAACCCCGTCTCCTCCTCCCACCACGCCCCCAAATCCTGCACGCACTCAAAACCCCGCTCCTCAAAAACAAACCGCCCCTCATGAATGATCACCCCCGCATCCACCTCCCCCACCGCCAAGGCATCCATAATCTCATGAAACGGCATAAACACCTTCTCCACCGTCTCCCCAAACCACAACTGAAACAGCAGATGCGCCGTCGTCCACGTGCCCGGTAATGCCACGCGTGCACCCGCCGGCAACGCTCGCTCACCCCGCGTAATCACCAACGGTCCGCAGCCCCGACCCAGCGCCGCCCCCACTTCCAGCAACGCATACCGCTCGCGCAACGCCAACCAAGCATGGAACGACAGCTTCGTCACATCGAACCGCTCTTCGAAAGCAAACCCATTCAACTGCTCCACATCAAACAGATGCGCCCGGATATCCGGCTCATGCGCCACTTTACAAAAGATAAACGTATCGTTCGGACACGGAGAAAATGCAATATCCATAAGACCCATCTATATACCTATAATTTAGTAAGTATTTTAATTACCTATTTTAAGTACACTTATTTANTTTTTTAGTTTGCGTCGCCACAAATTTAACGTAATTTACATNCAACCAAAACGTACCTCATACGNGTAAAGAATTATAGCGCGAACCAACATTTTTAAGTAGAGAGAAAACATGGCAGCACCCAATACCAATCCCGGAGCACCCCAAGGTCTCGATCCCCAGATCATCGCCCAGTTGCACCAACTCACCGATTCGCTCAACGCACAACAAAAGAGCTGGCTCGGCGGCTACCTCTCNGGCCTCGCCGCTCAAGGCGCCCCAGCCCCCGCCCAAACCGAACTCGATAGCGACCACCTCCTCACCATTCTCTACGGCTCCCAAACCGGCAACGCCCGCTCCATCGCCGAAGAGCTCAACGAAGCCGCCCAAACCGAAGGCATGGCAACCGAACTAATCTCCATGGGTAAATTNAAAGAGAAGAATCTCAAAAAAACCAAAAACCTCGTCGTCCTCGTAAGCACGCAAGGAGAAGGCGACCCACCCGATGACGCCCTCAACCTCGTCGACTTCCTCAACAGCAACAAAGCCCCCAAACTGAACGACACCCGCTTCTCCGTCTGCGCCCTCGGCGACAGTAGCTATGAGTTCTATTGCAAAACCGGAAAAGATTTCGACACCCGCCTAGAAGAACTCGGCGGCACCCGCATCATCGACCGCATCGATCTTGATGTCGACTTCGACGACGATGCCGAAGCCTGGATCNCCTCCAGCATCGCCACCCTCAAAGANCTCCTCCCCGAAGCCCCCACAGCCAGCGCCGCCCCCATCGCGTTTGCCGCCCCCCCAAGCGGCGTCAAATACACCCGCAAAAAACCACTCCAAACCCAACTCCTCACCAACCAAAAAATCACCGGTCGCCACTCCGAAAAAGACATTCGCCACATCGAAATTGACCTCGAAGAGTCCGGCCTCACCTACCAACCCGGCGACTCCCTCGGCGTCTGGTTCCAAAACAGTCCCGACCTCGTCACCCTCCTCCTGCAAAAAACCGCCATCGAACCNCAAACCGAAATCGAAATCAGCGGCGAAAAAACGACCCTTCAGCACGCCCTCGAACACACCTACGAGCTCACACAGCTCCATCCCGCTTTCGTGCAAGACTANGCAGAACTCACCAACAACGCTGACCTNCGAGCCATCGCCACCGACGCCACAGCCCTGCAAACCTACATTGCCGACCGNCAAATCATCGACGTCATCCACGAACACCCNGCCACCCTCACCGCCGACGCCCTCATCAGCACCCTTCGCAAACTCACCCCCCGCCTCTACTCCATCGCCTCCGCCCAAGCCGAAGTCGAAGAAGAAGTTCATCTCACCGTCGGCGTTGTCGAATACGAAGCCTACGGATTCCACCACCTCGGCGGNGCCTCCGGCCACCTCAGCCAACTNCAACCCGGCGCCAACATCGCCGTATACGTCGAAGCCAGTGATCATTTCCGCCTTCCTCAAAACCCCGAAACGCCCATCATCATGGTCGGCCCCGGAACCGGCATCGCCCCCTTCCGCGCCTTCCTNCAAGAACGCGCCGCCACCAANGCACCCGGCGACAACTGGCTCTTCTTCGGCAACCCCCACTTCACCGAAGATTTTCTCTATCAAACCGAATGGCAAGAGTGGCACGACGACGGGGTTCTCACCCGCATCGACCTCGCATTCTCTCGNGATCAAGNNCAGAAAATCTACGTCCAACACCGCATACTCGAACAAGCCGAAGCCCTNTGGAACTGGATCGAACGCGGCGCCCACATCTACATCTGCGGCGACGAAAGCCGCATGGCGAAAGATGTTCACCAAGCCCTCTTAACCGTCATCGAACAACAAGCCAACCAAACCCCCGAACAAGCAGCCGAAACCCTCGACCAACTGCGCCGAGACGGACGCTACCAAAAAGATGTCTACTAAAGGAGAGTTACCATGAGCGAACCATCCAAAACACCCGTAGAAGGAATCAAAGAACGCAGTGCCAACCTGCGCGGCACCATCGAAGAAAGCCTGCATAAAGCCATCACCGGCTCCATTGCCGAAGACGACACCCAGCTCACTAAATTCCACGGCTTCTACCAACAGGACGACCGCGACATCCGCGACGAACGCCGCCAGCAAAAACTCGAACCCCTCTACAGCTTCATGCTTCGCGCCCGCGTACCCGGCGGCGTCATCACGGCCGCACAATGGAAAGCCATCGATGCCATCGCCCGCGAACTCACCGGCGGCGGTCTACGCCTCACCACCCGCCAAACCTTCCAATATCACGGCATCCTCAAACACAANGTAAAACCCCTAATCCAAGGCCTCAACNAAGCCTTCATCGACTCCATTGCCGCCTGCGGCGACGTCAACCGAAANGTCCTATGCAACACCAACCCCGTCGAATCCGATCTCCACGCCCGCGTCTACCAAGACGCCTGCGCCATCAGCACCCACCTGCTCCCCAAAACCCAGGCCTATCACGAAATCTGGCTCGACAAAGAAAAAGTCGCCGACGTCAAAGAAGAGATCGAACCNATCTACGGCTCCACCTATCTTCCGCGAAAATTTAAAATCGCCGTCGCCATCCCCCCCCATAATGATGTCGACGTAAACGGTAATGACCTCAGCTTCGTTGCCATCGCTCAAGACGGCGAACTCAAAGGCTACGACGTGCTCGTGGGTGGCGGCATGGGCTGCACCCACAACACCCCCGGCACCTATCCACAAATCGCCAAAAATCTCGGCTTCATTCCCGCCGATCAGGTCTGCCAAGTCGCCGAAGCCGTCGTCACCACACAACGCGATCACGGTGACCGCTCCGACCGCAAAAAAGCCCGCCTCAAATACACCGTCGACCGCATGGGTGTNGACCTCTTCAAAGCCGAAGTCGAAACCCGCTCCGGCATCACCTTCGNCCCCGAAGAACCCTACACCTTCACCATGCACGCGGACCGCTTTGGCTGGACCGAAAACGCCAACGGCACATCCAACCTCACCCTCTTCATTGAACACGGCCGCATTACCGACAAACCCGACGGCCCACAAATGCTACAAGGGCTACTCAAAATAGGTGAACTCCATGGCGGCGACTACCGCATCACCGCCACCCAGAACCTCGTGATTGCCGAGATCGCCACAGAGAACAAAGAAGCCATTGAAACCCTCGCCCGCGAGCACGGTCTCCTGCGTGATGCCAGCCCACTCCGCGAAAACAGCATGGCATGCGTTGCCCTGCCCACCTGCACCCTCGCCATGGCAGAAGCCGAACGCTACCTGCCCGACCTCATCACGCGCCTCGAAGCGCTCGTCGACCAGCACGGACTCAGCGACCAACCCATCACCGTCCGCATGACCGGCTGCCCCAACGGATGCGCCCGCCCCTATCTCGCCGAAATCGCCTTCGTCGGAAAAGCCCCCGGCAAATACAACCTCTATCTTGGCGGCGACGGCAAAGGAACCCGCCTCGTGCAGCTCTACCGAGAAAACATCGACGAAGCCCAAATCCTCGCCGAACTCGATCCCCTCCTCGCCCGCTACGCAGCCGACCGCCAACCCGAAGAAGGTTTCGGCGACTTCCTCGTCCGCACCNACNTCGTCCCCGCCGTCTACGACGGNCGAGAATTCAAAACCGGACTAGCTCAATGACCCTCGATCCCAGCANGGTACAAGCCCTCGACCGCATGAGCGCACAGGAACGGATTGCTCNTGCACAAAGCCAATACGGCTCGGGCTTNATTATGAGCACCAGCTTCGGCATCCAAAGCGCCGTTATGCTGCATCTAGTCAAACAACAGCTTCCTGACATTCCCATCATCTTTATCGATACCGGATACCTCTTCTCAGAAACCTACGCCTACGCAAAATTGCTAACCGATCAGCTCGAANTNAATATTAAAACCTACCGCTCCAACATGCCCACCGCGCAACAAGAAGAGCACTACGGCAAGCTCTGGGAACAAGGCGAAGTGGGTCTAGAAAAATATAANCAGNTNAATAAAGTCGAACCCATGCAACGCGCTCTCGAAGAGCTCCAAGCCACGGCATGGATTTCAGGCATTCGCCGCAAACAATCGCAAAGCCGAAGCGAACGCCCAGCCATCGAAAAACAGAACAACTGGATCAAAATCTACCCCATCATTGATTGGGACGATCAACAAGTGGAAGCCTATCTAAAAGCCTTCGATTTACCCACACACCCCTTAAAGGAAAAAGGATATGTCTCGGTCGGCGATTGGCACACTTCCATCCCATTAGCAGAAAACATGACCGCCGAAGAAACCCGCTTCCACGGGCTCAAACGCGAATGCGGGTTGCACCTCGACTTCAACCAAGGCGGCGGCATCTAGCTCAAACCATGGCACTTCTCAGTATTCAACAAATCAGTAAAGCCTTCGGCGGACCCCTTCTTCTCGATCAAGCCACNTTGCAGATTGAACGCAACGAACGTATCTTCATGGTCGGGCGCAATGGAGAAGGAAAATCCACCCTCCTAAAAATCATTGCGGGTGAACTNGAAGCTGATACAGGCGCCTTAATCCCTCANCCCGGTCTAAAAATCCGCGCGCTCCAGCAAAACGTCCCCGATCAACTACAAGGAACCATCGAAGATCTCGTCCGNAGCGACTTCACCCAAGACGAAGAATCCTGGGAAANCCAACAAGCGNTCGATCGCGCCATCTCAATTGTAGGCTTGGAAAACCACCTTCTCTTTCAACAGCTTTCTGGCGGACAAAAACGCCGTGCGCTACTAGCCAAAGCACTCGTATGCGAACCCGATATACTCATCTTAGACGANCCCACCAACCATCTCGACATCGAATCAATCCAATGGCTCGAGAAATTTCTCCTTCGCTTCCGCGGCTCTCTCATCGTGGTCACGCACGACCGAACCTTTCTCCGCAAACTCGCCACTCGCATCATCGAGCTCGATCGCGGCAATCTCCACTCTTGGGCATGTGACTACGAAACCTATTTAAAACGCAAACAAGCCCTGCTCGACGGCGAAGCAGAGCAATGGGCACAATTCGATAAAAAACTCGCCCAAGAAGAAACATGGATTCGCAAAGGCATTAAAGCCCGACGAACAAGAAATGAAGGACGCGTTCGCGCCCTTGAACAAATGCGGCTTGAACGGCGGCAACGACGCGAACGCTCGGGAACCGCTCAACTCAACCTCAACGAAGCCGAACTATCAGGACGTAAAGTGGCCGCCGTCAACAACCTCTCCTACGCCTATGCGCATCTTCCGATTGTAACCGGCTTTCACACCGACATCATGCGCGGCGATAAAATCGGCATCATTGGACCCAACGGGTGCGGAAAATCAACCCTCATCCAACTCCTACTCGGTCAACTAGAACCCCAACAAGGCACCGTCAAACACGGCACCAAACTCGAAGTCGCTTATTTTGATCAACATCGGGCTGCCATCGACGATCAAAAAACCGTTGCCGAAAACGTCAGNCCCGAAGAGTCCATCACCCTTAACGGACGCTCCAAACATGTACTCGGTTATCTTCAAGATTTCCTCTTTACGCCCGATCGGGCTCGTCAAAAAGCACACGTCCTCTCCGGTGGCGAAAGAAATCGATTGCTCCTCGCCAAACTCTTCACCCGACCCGCTAATGTGCTTGTCCTCGACGAACCGACCAATGATCTTGATGTCGAGACGCTCGAACTCCTCGAAGAACTTCTGGTTCAATACGATGGCACCCTCCTGCTCGTCAGCCATGACCGCACCTTTCTCAACAACGTGGTAAGCAGCACCATTGTCTTTGAAGGCAACGGCCTTCTAAAGACCTATGTCGGAGGGTATGATGACTGGCTAGATCAACGGATCAAACCCGAACCCATACGGCCCAAACAAGCCCCNGCATCTCCCCCGCAAAAAACAAGCAAACGCAAACTCAGCAATCGTGAAAGAGAAGAGCTCAAAACCCTTCCTGCCACCATCGAAAAACTCGAAACCGAACTCGAACAGCTACAAATTCAAATGAGTGATCCCGCCTTTTACCGCAACCGCAAAGAAGATATCTTTACAGCCAATCAACGCGCCGAATCTCTTCCTCAAGAGCTGGAACACGCATACCAACGGTGGGAAGAGCTAGACGCTGTACAATAATCGGTTACGGTACAACCTAGACACGCAAATAGAATCGAATAGAAAGGAATAACATGAAAGAGAGAGCCCTTCAAAATCTACTCGAACTACTCGCCATCGAAGGTCCTACCGGTCGCGAACGGCTGGTCGCTGAATATCTCACGAAAAAACTNATCGCAGCTGGCTGCAAGAAAAGCTGGATCAAACACGACGATGCCCACAAACGACTAGGAATGGGCTTTGAAATTGGAAACCTCATTGTACAGCTTCCCGGCACACTTGATGCGCCCCGCATCATGTTCTCCGCCCACATGGACACCGTCCCCCTCTGCCGCGGAGCCGAGCCCCTCATCAAAGGAAAACGAATNATCGCCAAAGGAAAAACAGGTCTCGGAGGAGATGACCGCTCCGGCTGTTCCGCCATGCTAACCCTCGCCGAAACCCTACTGGCTGAAAAAACCCCCCGGCCTCCCATAACCCTCCTCTTTCCCATCGCCGAAGAGAACGGACTTCACGGCTCCCGCGCCGTCCGNTTCGAAGATCTNGGCCATCCCGTCATGGGCTTTAACCTCGACGGACAAGAACCCAACGAAATTGTCATCGGNGCCATGAGCGCCGTGCGCTGGGAAGCACAGATCACCGGCATCAGTGCCCATGCCGGTCTCGAACCGCACAAAGGGATCTCAGCCGCAATTATCGCATCCAACGCCCTCGCCNCCATTCAGGAAAAAGGCTACTTCGGCAAAATCGAAAAAGGCTCGCGGCGCGGCACCGCCAATGTCGGCACCATCCACGGTGGCGAAGCCAGCAACCAAGTGATGGATCAACTCACCNTGACCGGTGAATGCCGAAGCCATAATCCCCGCTTCCTCGAACAGATCATCCGCACCTATCAGAACGAATTTGATCGTGCTGCCCGCCATGCCAAGAACCACGCTGGAAAAGCCGGAAGCGTCACCTTCCGGGTAGAGAGCGACTATCGCGCCTTCCGACTCAAAAAGTCAGAACCCTGCGTACGAATCGCCTGCCAAGCCGTAACCAATATCAACCTAACGCCCAATCCACTCGTCATGGATGCGGGTCTAGACGCCAACAACTTCAACGAAAAAGGGCTGCCCACCGTCACCCTCGGAACCGGATCGCACAACTTCCATCAGCTCAGCGAATATGTTGAAATCGAAGAGTATCTTCAAACCTGCCTCGTACTTGAACAGATCGTCGCGGAAGTGACTAAATCACAAACCCCCTAATCACCTATGGAACTATTTCAACTCGACAGCAACCAAATCATCATTCGCCTCCTACTTGGCCTTTTCATCGGTTTTTGTATTGGGCTTACCAGCATCGGCGGCGGTGTTCTGGTCCTGCCCGCGCTCACCGTGCTNCTCAAAATCGATCCCATCACCGCAGTAGGCACCACCACCCTCTACGCCTTTCTCACCAAAATCACCGCCATCATCCACCATATCAAATTAAAGACCGTAGAGTGGAACACCTGCACCCGCTTTTTAGCCGGNGCCGTTCCCACCACATTCCTNACNGCCGGATGGATCAGTCTCAAGGGTGCCGATCAAACCTTCAAAGCCCAGCTGGAAAATTTCATCATCGGTGTCATCTTTTTTGGCATCGCGCTCATGATCTGGAATATGATTTCACAGCAAAAAAGCGCCCGTCAGACCTCTCGTATCGCCGCCCATTTACATCAGAAGCCCAGACTCCGCAGCACACTTGCAGCGCTCATCGGCGCCATCTGTGGAGCACTTGTGGGAGCAACGGCCATCGGCGGTGGCGTCCTGGTCGTGCCCATTTTGATTATCCTCTTTGGCCTNACCGCCAGCCAAACCGTCGGCAGTGCCATCTTCCTCGCCTTCGTGATGACCGCTATCACCTCGCTAATATACGGTGCCCGCGGAGAACTCGACCTGCCCACGGCTCTGATTATGTCGCTAGGCTCCACCGTTGGGGTCTACTTCGGTAGCCGCCTCACCGTAAAGCTACCCGACCTGCTTCTCCGCTCCATCGTCCTGAGCCTCGTCATTCTCGGCGCCATCATGATGTGCCTCAAACAGGGAGCCCATTGAGCCCCCCCGCCAAAACACTCCTGCTCATGCGCCACGCCAAATCTAGCTGGGCTCATGATGAACTCGCCGATATAGANCGTCCCCTCAACAAACGNGGCCAACGCGACGCCCCCCTCATGGGAAAAAAACTCATTCATCTCGTGGGCATGCCCGACCGCATCCTCTGCAGCCCCGCCCGCCGCACCCGCGAAACCCTCCANGCCATGCACCTCACCACCTCCGACATTCACTACGAATCAAAAATATACGAAGCGTTCGGCAGCACGTTGCTCGATCTCATCGCCCACCAGCCAGACACCATCAACACCCTCCTGCTCATCGGACACAACCCCTCCATCAGCCAGCTCGCCAGCCGTCTAGCTGGCTCCTTCCTCGGCGACTTGCCCACCTGCGCACTCATTCAGCTACACATCAACACTTCATCATGGCAGCAAACCCCCACCGCCTCTGCCCAGCTCGTTACCCACGAATATCCAAAGAAATATGTATAATAAATTTTTTTAATAAATTATATTGCTATAAATATAATTTAGTATAAAAAAGACCTCGATGCGTAAGATATGTGTTCTTTCAATNAGCTGGAGAACAGATATGAAAAAATTATTTTTAACAACCATCGCCACTGTAGCGGTACTTGTAAGTGCGTCACACGCACAACTTACTCTCGATATCTATGAAGATTACATGAGCACGCCCGGTCAAACCAATTTGGTCGTGCACGGGTTTGGAACTTTTAATGCTTCGGCCGCAGGGTTGGCCTCCTCAACATCTGGAAATTCCATCTATGATTTTCGGCCCACAGCAGGCGCCGTTCTGCTGGGTACCTCAGCAGCTCAACCCGTCAATACATACCTTAATGCCATCTCGAGCATAAATTTCGGGACGATGGATATCAATATGGGCACATTGACCATAACAACTGAGAACAATCAAACGTTCGGATTGCAGGGTGCAAACCTAATTCTACCATCTGGATATGCTGGTGAAGCCCTCAACAACCGACTCGTCATTGAGAACACCACCTTTGCCGACTTCGGCATCACCGAAACCTTCTCAAATCAACGAAACGAATCCCTGCTGAACGGGCAGTTGAACGTTAACGTGATTCCCGAACCCGGCAGTGTTCTGTTGCTTACGGGTAGCGTGGTGGCCCTCACGACCATTCGTCGGAATAAAAAGGCCTTCACTGACTATCGGAAAATCGACGACTAACAGCCACACGCCAAAGGTGAGAAACAAAGAACCGCTCTTCGCTATCGGAGGCGGTTCTTTTAACTGTTAACCAGCGAAGCCTATAAAAACTGGTGATAAAAGATTGCGCCACCCTCCACCACCCGCTAGGTTGTCCGATCAATTTTGGGACAGGAGATAGATCATGAGAATTAGAAGAGCCATGCGCAAAAAGCCGTTGCGCCGTCCGGTAAAAAAACCACGGCTAAAGCGTCGTCGGTTGCTGGAACAAAAACGCCGTCTGACCACTGCCGGCTACAACGAAGAGCAACTGCTGCATATGAACACGAAGCAGATCCGCGAAGCCATCCGTGCCGAAGGGGTTTAATTCGCGAACGCAAACACTTGCCAAACGCTCCGCTGGAGCGTTTTTTTGTGTCCAGACAGGATTAGCATTATGAGCAATATTATTTTAGTCGGTTTCATGGGTACCGGAAAAACCACGGTGGGAAAAATGTTAGAGAACGCAACAGGCCTTCCTCTGATTGACATGGATCAGCTCATCGAACAGGAAGCCGGCACTTCCATCAGCGAAATCTTTGCCAACGAAGGCGAAGCTCATTTTCGTAGGCTGGAACGCGCCATGGCCCAAAAACTCGCGACCCGATCCAACCATATTATCTCAACCGGTGGCGGCATTGTCCTTAACCCAGACAACCTAACTGATTTTGCCCGTAACGGACTGGTGGTCTGCCTGACCGCCTCTCCCGATACCATTCTCAACCGAGTTCGCAACGACAAGAACCGCCCCCTACTCGCCGGTGATAAAGAGCAGCAAATCTACGACCTTCTCCAGCAGCGACAACCGCTCTACGATGCCATTCCCTTTCAAGTGGCAACAGACCCATACACCCCCGAACAAATCACCGAAATTATCCTGAAACACTTTCGCTCCCATACCGATTAAGCGAAAAGGAAATCACCCGCTACAGGAAGAAACGACGGCCGCCTATCATCACGAATAGTACGGCAAGATATTCCTATTTTTCAGTGGCTCACTCCAGGCCGAACAACGGGGGCAAGAGTGCAACCAACCCTAGAGTTCATCACTCTCTTCCAGCAGTAAATCACGCGCACTAATGCAAGGCCCCGGAAACATCTCCATAAACTCCTCCGAATCCTCCTTAAACAACTCCAATAAAGAAGTATAGGCACTTCTTCCATATCGCAAAACCTGACCCAACTGCTTGTCTTCCACATCCTGTACCACAAACAGCAACTCATCCTCCGTTGAATCTTCCACATTCAATAACAGTCGATTCGACTCCGGATTTAGCTTCTCTCGGTTTCGGGTATAAATACTGTACTTCACATACTCTACCACTCGTTGATTCATGCCCGACTCCACCAAATAAATCAACTCCACCAACTCCACGCGCGACATCACCAGCCGAACATTCGGCATGGGCAACTCTTCACCCGCTTCCGCATTCATCCGCTCAATGGCCTCCTCAAACTCCTCTAAAATCTGCTCCCGCGTTGTCGTCTCATTTTCCGGCACCCAATGAATCATTAACTCCGCTTTCGCATCGGTATACAGCATCGGCAAATCTACTCGAAAATCGAAATCGCAATCGGCACAGTTTACGCGGTTGAGCTGATTATGCATAAGTGCCTCTTTCAGATCGGGATCTGTCTGCGCATTCAGCACCTCCACCAATGTAATATCCTGGGTTACACCACAAGTCGGACACGCGATATTCACACTCCGCTTAATACTCATTACCACCTCCCCGAATCCGATTCCGATCCGCCTCAATTATACTCACTTGCTGCTCTAAATCTGCCACTTCCCGTTGCCAAAAATGTTCACTGCCCCACTCTGGAAATTGACTCTGGAACCGATAATCATCCGCCTGCGTGCTACACCACGCCAAAAAGTAAATCATCCGCATCGCTCGCAATATCTCAATCATGCCCAACTGCCGATCATCAAACTCAACAAACGGCTCATACCCCTCCAACATCAACGTAAGTTCATGTCCACACGCATGCGCATGTCCCGGCAGCATCAACCAAAAATCCTGCACCGCTGGCCCCATCACCATATCATCAAAATCGATCAGCATCAGCCCTTCCCCCGGTCGTTCCAACACATTTGCCCGATGACAATCCCCATGAATCCGATGCAGTTCAGCATCCTCAAACAGCGGCAGCGCCCATTCCACCACCTGGTCAACCACCGCTTTAAACCGATCTGCCATGTGCGACGACATCCATCCACCTGCCAACAATTGATCCCGCTCCGGCAATGTCGTCGATTCCGGGTGCATCACCAACCGATGCTCCGTATCCCGCTCCATTCCCACGGCATGCATCCGCCCGATCATACTTCCCAACCGCCGCCAATCCTCATCCGTATGCAAATTCATCTCCCGGCCCGAGCGCTTTGGAAACAGGGTAAAATAGATTCCATCCCAACACCCCAGCGTGCTCCCATTCTGAAGCACCATCGGAGCCACCACCGGAATCTCTGCCGCATCACAATCCAATAAAAACTGATGCTCCTCCGCCAACGCCTCTTGTTGCCAACGTCCCGGTCGATAAAACTTCACGATCAACCGTTCATCCGCCTGCGTGGCCAACTCATACACACGATTAATATAGCTCGGAAGTGGCGCCGTTAAACCCGTTAACGGTACGGACAACTCCTCCTCAACCGCCGTTAAAATACACGCCGGAGTCAGCGCATCAAAAACCCCGCTCACGCGCAGAGTTCCTCCAGCAGATGCTCCGCATCACCCAAGCTGTCCACCAGAACATCCGGTTTTTCCTGCGCCAATTGATCCCGGGAAAAAGCACCTGTGCATACCCCCACAGCAATCAACCGATTCACCTTCGCTGCCTCAATATCCCTGGGCGTATCACCCAACAGATAACCCCGCTCAGGAAACCCCGCCCGCTCAATCGCTAACGCCGCCATCTGATTCCGACAAGCATCATCATCCCCATAGCCACCCGTCATATCAAAAAAATGATCAATACCTGAATACTGTAGCTTTAACATCGAACTCGCGCGTGTATTACCCGTCACCAACGCCATATTCCAATGAACAGCCACTCGCTCCAGAAACTGCATAACGCCCGGGAAAAGCGTCGGTGGCCTCTCCTTAAACGCACTCTCTAAATGCACGGCCAGCCGCTCAAAAAACAAGCGCTTCTCTGCCTCTACATTCGCCAATTGATGGGCTGCCAACAGATCATTGAGCACCCCTAAATCAGTCGCACCCGCAAAATTGATATGGCTCATATCAATCTGCAGCCCATAAACCTCTTCAAAACTTCGGGCAAATGCACCACGACCTGCGCCACGCGCCACCAACAACGTACCGTCGATATCAAAGAAGAGAGTTCGACGAGCCACCGACATACAGTTTAATCCACCAAATCGATCAGCTCATTGATCGCATCCGAATCTCCATCCGAATCATCGCGATTTTCCTTGGATGAAGACTCTTCTCTTCTCTCGTTTTCATCATCCCGGTCCCGCCGCGGACGCCGACGCCGCCGCCCTCGGGAATCCGAATCCCCCGACTCACCGTCTACACTGAAATCGTATGCTTTCCGGAACGTCGAAACCCGCATCTTCTCCGTTGCCGAACCCGCTGCTTTCTCGACTTGCACATCATCCGTCAGCAACAATGCACCCTTCGCCGCCACCGTTTTCGCCACAAATGCAGCATGCTTTTCACGCGACGGACTATACAGCACCAAAATACTATCAAACTTTTTCCCCTTTGGCGCTTTATGCAAGGGCTCACCACTCAACACCGCAATCAACTCAACCTCTTCTCGCTCAGCAAACCGAGTCAACCGACGCAACACCTGCAACTGCGTCCGCGGAGAAACATCTCCCTTCATGCCCAACGACTCAAACAGAGAGAGCCCATCCACAACCATTACATTCTCTTTAGACTTAAAAACATTCAACAAACCCATTTTTTCATTCCTTTCATTCCGATGTGAACGGAGCAGGTACCGTCTGAAATCACCATTCGAATCAACCTCTACTCCGTGTCCTCACAAGTAAGCCGCATAATCTACCCACCAAACACAACGGGAACAAGCTCCCTTTTTAAACAAAGGCAACGCTAAATATGCGTACCCGATGGGATCACGGTATTCTTTGGAATCACCACAATCCCATCCCGAATACAGAAAAGNGCTTCCTCCAACTGATCCGGCTTTCCATCCGGACTAATCACGACCCCATCGCCAATACGCACATTCTTATCCAGAATCGCTTGCCGAATCGAACAGTCCCGCCCAATGCCTAACGCAATGCCGCTCTNATCAACCTCCCGNTCCTGCTCATAAAAATCAGCCCCCATCACGACCGTCTCTTCCAACACAGAGCCCTCACCCACAATCGAACGCAAACCAATCACCGATCGCCAAATACGCTTGCCCGATAAAATACATCCATCCGAAATCAACGACTGCTTCAACTCACACGAATTCACCTTCGATGGCGGCAGATAGCGCATACGCGTATANATCAACTGATCCGCATCATAAAACGAAAAGCGAGGCAACGGCTCCGTTAACCCCAAATTCGCTGACCAGAAAGAACGAATCGTTCCAATATCTTCCCAATACCCCTTAAAAATATGACTAAAAACCCGATGTGAAGAGATCGCCTGCGGAATGATATGTTTACCAAAATCCGATTCCGAATTCTGCTCCAGAATCGAACATAACACCTCCATATTAAACACATAGATCCCCATACTCGCCAAAAACGACTCCCCNTCATCTCCCGAAAAAGACAACTCATCCAGCACCGAATCCTCCTGCGGCTTCTCCACGAAACGCACCACTTGCCCCTCCTCGTCCGCTTCCATAATTCCCAACGAACGCGCCTCCTCCCGTCTCACCGGCGTAGTACTCACCGTAATATCCGCTCCGCTCGCCTGATGCGTCTCAATCACCTCCTGCAAGTTCATCCGATACAACTGATCCCCCGAAAGAATCACCACCAGATCCGGTTCATCATCCCGAAAGTAGCGAACCGACCGACGCACAGCATCCGCTGTCCCCTGAAACCAAACATCTGAATCCGGTGTCTGCTCCGCCGCCAAAACCCGGACATGCCCCCCACTAAACTGATCAAACCGATACGTCGCCGCAATATGCTGATGCAACGAAACACTATTATACTGCGTTAACAGAAAAATATTCCGAATCCCACTATTCAAACAATTNCTGATCGGAATATCTACCAGCCGAAATTTTCCCGCNACCGGCACCGCCGGTTTCGAACGCTCGCGCGTCAACGGTTGCAACCGCGTGCCCGCTCCGCCGCCCAAAATTAAACCCACAACATTCATAAAGCCCCCATCTCCTCNNCAACGTACCGAACTCAAAACCAAACCACCAGACCAACTCCTCACAAACCNATCATTCACTTAAATTCGACTTGCCTCCCGTAACCCGATTCAGTAGAAACATGCGCTTCCTTACGGGTCATAACCCTTTTCAAGGATAGATGCAACAAACGGGACGATAGCTCAGTCGGTAGAGCAACTGGCTTTTAACCAGTGGGTCCAGGGTTCGAGCCCCTGTCGTCCTACCACTTTTTTCTCAATACGACACCTGCCACAAAAAAAGACCGTGCGGCCGTGCCGTCTGTATCCGAGCTGTCCGCTCCCCCTGCTCCAGCATCAANGGCACTTCATCCGGCTCAATTTGCCCCATGCCCACACCCATCAAAAAGCCCGTCAAACTCCGCACCATCTTATACAAAAATCCATTCGACCGAGCCACAACCACCACCTCCGCCCCCCGACGAACCACCCGCAACGTCATCAATCGTCGCACCGTATTTTCCGATCCATCCCCCCGCTTCGCCGCAAACGCAGCAAAATCATNCTCCCCAACCAACCNATCCGCCGCCGCCTGCATCCGCACGACATNCAACCGCCGCCCCTCCTGTAAGCGATACAACCGCAGTGACGGNGGCACCACCATTCCATTATAAATAAANTANCGATACTCCTTACTAACCGCATCAAAACGCGCATGAAAATCCGCCGCCACACGTTGCACCCCCAACACCCGCAACTCACCCGACAGCTGCGCATTCAGTCCCCGCTTAAAATAGACCGTATTCACCCGCTTCGGCAAATCCACGTGCACCACCTGTCCCCGCGCATGCACCCCCGCATCCGTCCGCCCCGAAGCCTCCACCCGCACCGACTCCACCGCTGTCATCTCCGCCAGCAATGCCTCCAACTCCCCCTGCACCGTCCGCAACCTCGGCTGAACCTGCCACCCTGCAAACGCTGTCCCATCATAAGCAACCGTTAATCTATACCGAAAAGCCATCCCCAACCCTTCCCGATTTGCCCCCCACCTGCAAGTTCAGATTCAAAACAACCATNCAATATCCACGCCNTCCGCACACCGCCCAGAANCGCNACNTCCACTACCCTNGCAGCTCACCCCGAACCCACTTCATGAACGCCTCCGCACCCCCCGATGCCGAGAAAGAGAGAATGCATGGAGACGCATAGCTATGCAGCATATGCAAGCGCTCCTCCAACGCACCAAACCGATCATCCGTTGTTTTTAAAATAAACGCCACTTCCTGCTCATCCCGCAGTTCCCCCTCCCAGCGATATATCGAACGCACCGATCCCAACACATTCGCACACGCCGCCAACCGCTCCTCCACCATCACCCGCGCCAAGCGAACCGCTTCTTCCTCACAACTCGCCGTCACATACACCCATGCAATCGAAGGTTTTACCGATTCCGCCATGTCCCCTCGCACCCTCGGAACAACGCATTCGCCTCCTCCACGCCCCANGCCCCCGCAGGATACGCAAACGGTTTTAACGCTGCCGCATGATCCAAAATCGGCTGCACCAAACTCCACTCCGCCTCTACCTCATCTGACCGCGTAAACAGCGTGGAATCCCCATGTAAAACATCCAGCAACAGCCGTTCATAAGCCTCCGGCAACGTCCCATCCCATGTACCCGAATAGGAGAAATCCATTTTCACATCCTCCACCACAAAGCGCATTCCCGGCCGCTTGGTTCCCAGCCGCAAAAAGATGCCCTCATTCGGCTGAATCTGAAACAGCAAGGTGTTCGGCTTTATCTTCGTGANATCACACACATCCCCCTCACACTCCACCTGCTGAAACAACTCCAGCGGAGGCACCTTAAACTGCACCGCAATCTCCGTCGTCTTCTTCGCCATACGCTTGCCCGTACGCAATAAAATNGGCACCCCGGCCCACCGCCAATTATCAATCATCAACCGCATCGCCACAAAGCTCTCCGTATCCGAATCCGNCCGAATTCGATCCTCCTCCAAATAACCTTTCAACCGCTTCCCCGACGCATCCTCACTCGCCACATACTGCCCACGAAATACCGCATCNGAAATNGACTGCTCCGCATCCAACTTCGCCGTCCGTAAAATCTTCACCTTCTCATTACGAATCGCATCTGCCGACAAATCGCTTGGCACCTCCATCGTCACCAAACACATCAACTGCAACAAGTGGTTCGTCACCATATCCCGCAACGCCCCATACTCATCATAATACCCCCCCCGGCCCATCTCCATGCCCACCGTCTCAGAAGCTGTAATTTGAATATGATCAATATACGTCCGGTTAAACACCGGCTCAAAAATCGCATTCGCAAAGCGAAACGACAAAATATTCTGCACCGTCTCCTTACCCAAATAGTGATCAATACGATATACCTGACTCTCATCCAAATACCGCAACAACGCCCNATTCAACGTCCGCGCCGACCCCAAATCACGGCCAAACGGCTTCTCCACCACCACCCGCGTCCACGNCCCCCCCTCTGCCGCACTCACCAACCCCGCCTCCTTCAACGAACGAACCGCCGTCTCAAACAGATCCGGAATAATCGACAGATAAAACACCCGATTCTCCGGATACCGCGTCCCATCCGACAACAGATCCCGCAACCGCCCATACGCCTCTTCCGCCGAAATATCCCCCCTAAAATACTCCACATGCTCCACAAACGCCGCCACCGAATCCTCATCCGTCTCCACCCGCGAAAACGAACGCAANGACTCCGCCAACATCTCCCGAAACGACTCCGTCTCATACGCCCGCCGCGCAAACCCCACAATCCGAAACTGCTCCGGCAATAACGACTGCTGAAACGCCGCATACAACGCCGGAATCAACTTCCGGTGCGTCAAATCCCCCGACGCCCCAAAAATTACAATCGTCACCGGTTCCATCATCCGCTCATTCATAACCTGCACCATCCTTCAAAATNTGACCCTCACTCTAATCCCCCCAACCCCCTTTTTCAACGCTTGCGAGACACCACTTTTCCCGCTACCTTCAACCTACTCATGAAGATACTCGCCCGCCATCTAACCCACCACATGCTTCAACCCCTCCTCTATCTCCTGCTCACCTTCAGCCTCCTCTTCATCATCGCCGACCTCACCAACCACGGCGAAGACTTCTACCGCTACAAACTCTCCCTCCGCACCATCGCCACCTACTACAGTTGGCAGCTCCCCTCCATGGTCGTCATCACCATCCCCATCTGTCTNCTCCTCGCCACCCTATACAGCCTCAGCCAACTCACCCGCAGCAGTGAAATCACCGCCATGCGCGCCAGTGGCATCAGCCTCAACACCCTCCTAAAACCCTACCTCGCCATCGCCATCGCCGCCCTTCTTCTCACCACCTTCATCAACGAATGGCTCAGCCCCCAATACAGCTACCAAGCCCACCAACTCATTCAGCAAGAAAAAGAGAGCACCACACCGCCCCGCACCGAACCCATCGCCTACCGCAACCCCACTATCGGCCACACCTGGACCATCGAAAAAATCGACCCCCGAACCTACACCCTCCACGGCATCACCCTTCGGCAACAACGACCCGACGGCACCGACCAACAAAAAATCACCGCCACCAAAGCCTACTGGCTCGACCGACACTGGTGGTTCGAAGACGGCACCCTCCAAGCCTTCAACCAACAAAGCAACCTCATGGGCAAACCCCAACCATTTCAAATCCGCGAAATGCGCAACTTACCCGAAAGCCCCGAAGACTTCCTCGGCGAATCCAAAGACCCCGCACACCTCTCCGCGCTTCAACTCCGCCACTACATTCAAAACCACCTCTTTCTCTCCAGCAAAACCCTCGCCGGCTACCGCGTCGACTTTCACCACAAACTCGCCACCCCCTTCGTCTGCCTACTTGCCGTTCTGCTCGGCATCCCCATCGGCAACCACACCGGACGACGCGGCTCCCTCCCCGGCATACTACTCACCCTCGTCCTCTTCTTTGGATACTACGCCACCCAATTCACCACCCAATATCTCGCCCGCAAAGAACTCATCTCCCCCGCTCTCGGCAGCTGGNTTCCCCTCATCCTCTTCCTGCTCATCGCCCTACTGATGATCCGAAAAATGCGCTAACGCCGCGCCCGCGAAACCAACGTATAATACGCCCGAACCCCATTCACAACACCCTGTGCCACCCGCGCCCGATACGACTCACTGCGCAACAACCGCGCCTCCTCCGCATTCGTCAAAAAGCCACACTCCACCAACGCCGCAGGGCACGGCGCCTGCTTAATCACCCGAAATCGCGCCCGCCGAACCCCCCGATCACTCCGCCCCGAAAGCTTCACCAAATTACTCTGCACCGCAAAGCCCAACATCGCATTCGCCGCATCAAACGTATTATTCCGAACCCCCGAACGATCTCCCCCCTCCCCATAATGATTACTCGAATCAAACCCCTTCACCGTCGTCACAAACGTCTCCACCCCATGAGCCTTCGCCGAGGCCGCCCCATCTGCATGAATGCTCAAAAAAAGATCCGCCCGTACCCGCTCCGCCAACTCCACCCGATCATCCAACGAAGGATATGAATCCCCACTCCGCGTCAACACCACCTTGAAATTATGCCCCTCCAACGCCCGCTTCATTCGATAGGAAATATCCAGCACCACCTGCTTCTCCATCGCCCCCCGCGGCCCCACCGCACCACTATCCTTTCCCCCATGCCCCGGATCAATCACCACCACCCGCGGCACCCGCCGAGGCGCGTGCGAATAAGAACGCAACACCGGATCAATCCCCCGCTCAAAATCCTCTCGCCGAATCCCCCAAGCTCCCCCCGAACGCCGACACGGCTCATGCAACCAAAACATCACCCCATTCACCCAAGCCCGCCGACCGTTCACCTCAAACTCAATTCGATTGTACCGATTCCGAAGCACCAGCTTATCCCCCACCGACTCCAGCCGCATCGAATATAACCGCGCGATCTGCGTCAACTCAACAGCCGAGCCCGTACCCGCAACCGCACTCAACGTTGGCATCCACGCACCCGCAACACTCCCCCACACAAACGAAGATCGGCTTAAGCTACTCATACACCCAACATAAGACATTCAACACAAGAAGCAACCCCCAAAACTCACCGCTTCGCAATATACCGCGCAATATCCTCAATCCGAAGACTCCCCAGCAAAACACCCCGACCATCCACCACCGCGGCCACCTGCTGCGGATTTCGCCTCAATCGATAGAACGCCGACTTAATATTTCGATTCACCTCCAGCGACAACACATCCTGAGCCAACGGCAGCAGTGCCACCTCATCGCCCAACCGCCGCTTCAACACCTCCTCCAAACACACCAACCCCACCGCCCGCGACCCCTCCACCAACAACACCTCCGAGCCCGACCTTCTCCCCGATAACGCCCGCAAATCCCCCACCGTCGCCTCCACCCCCAACGTCAAACTCTTACGCAACGGCCGCATCAACATCCGTACCGGCACCCGATGCATCTCAATCACATGATCCATCATCCGCGACTGATACGAGCTAATCACCCCCTGCTGTCGACCCCACGCCAACTGCTCCAGCAACATCCCCTTCGAAAACCGATCCCACCCCAAACGACCCACCCGATCCGCCGGCACAAATAAACGAAACAATCGCTCCAACGGCCACGCCAACGGATAGAACAACCCCGTCACCAATCCAATCGGAACCGACAACCCCCGCATCAACCCATCTCCCACCGCCCGAAACAAACTCTTCGGCCACATCTCAGCCAACAAAAACAGCGGCACCATCAACGTCAACGTCGCCGCCGTCTCCGCATTCCACGGCACAAAACCAGCCACCAGCCCCCTCGAACCAACCCCCGCCTCCAAATAAAACCGCGTCGTCTGTAACGACACCAAATAGATCGCCACATTATTCCCAATCAACATCGTAAACACAAACCGATGCGGATGACGCAGCAACCGATCCAACCGCATCGCCGACCCCTTTTTCTCCAACACATCGCGTCGTAACCGCACCCGATTCAATGTATAGCTCCCCGTCTCCACCCCCGAAAAAAACGCCGACAACACAAAACCCAACAGCAACACCAACCCACCGATCATCGCGCCCCCCCGCCTGCCAAAGAAAGCCGCACCGACTCAATCCGATGGCCCCGCACCTGCTCCACCGTAAAACACAAATTTCCCAGCCACGCCTCATCGCCCACCACCGGCATCCGCTTCAGCAACGAAACCACCAACCCACTCACCGTATCCAACGCCAGCTCATTCATCGCCTCTGCCGGCACAAAACCCACAAACAGCTCCCGCCACTCTCGCACACTCAACTGACCCTGCAACCGATACGCATGCTCCCCCAACACCTCCACATCCGGCACCTGCGGAACCCCAAACTCCCCCATCACCTCCTGCAACAAATCCCCCACCGTCAACGTCCCCGCCAAGCCTCCATACTCATCCACCACCGCCGCCATCCGAACCGGCTCCTCCATAAAACGCTCCAACATACGATCCGCCCGCATCGTCTCCGGCACAAACACCACCGGCTCACTCAACTCAATCAACCGCCGCTCTCCCCGCCGCTCCGCAAACAAGACACTCAGCTCCACATACCCCACCACCTGCTCCTCATGCTCCATAAAAACCGGCAACAAATCCATCGGATGCTCCGCCGCCACCCCCAACGCCTGCTCCACGCTCCACGCCCCATTCCAAAATGTCTGGCTCACTCGTGGCACCATCAACGCCCGCACCCGCGTTTCCGGCAGATTAATAATCTCCTCCACGATCCCCTTCTCCTGCCGCCCAAACCCCCGGTCTCCCGCCGTCGAATCAATCAACATCTTCAACTCATCCGGCCTCAGATCGACCTCCCTTGCCGCCGGTGTCAGCCACGCACTCAACCGTTCCAACACCCTCCGAAACGGTCCTAGCACATGATACCATCCCCGCAATGGCACCGCCACCACCCCCACCACCTTCTCCGCAAAACTCATCCCCAGCGCCTTTGGAATCATCTCCCCAAACACCAAAATACCCAACAAAACCAACGCTCCCACCAATGCCTCAGCCCCCGCCCCCCCAACAGCCACCACCTCTACCGCCATCACCGCACTCATCGAAAAAAACAGCACGTTCACCACCAGATTCCCAAACAGAATCGCCACCAACAGCCCGCTCGGATTCCGCTCCAACACCGCCATCAATCGTTGGACTTTTCCCGAATCCTCCCGCAACCGCAACACTTGATCACGCGTCAACGAAAACAGCGCCGTCTCAGAACCCGAAAAAAACGCCGACAACAGCAACAGAAACATCCAACCTAAAAACCACAGCCAACCTGGCCCATCTGCACTCAATCATCCAACTCCGTTAACAACAGAACACTACTCTCCCACCCCCGCAACCGCAATCATCTCACCCACTTTTTCATCCCGCCACACTTTACGCTTCAAAACCAAACAAATACCCTTATGATAATCACATGCACCGCCCACGTCACAGCTTGTTCAAGTTCCGAACCGCAGATCCCGCGCTTCCAAAAAAGAGGATCTGCTCATAAAATCACTCCTTCAAATCGTATCGTTGCTCCTCATCCTACTGTTGCTATTCGTCGGTTGCGGCAATGAAGCCGGCGAAAAAGAGTACCGCAACGCCCTCCAATCTCTCGAGAAAAACGATTTCATACGCGCCCGCACCCTACTCGAAAAATCCCTTCGCGAAACCATCTCCATCACCGATAAAATCGAACGCTCCAACCAACTCGGCCTCATCCTCTGGCAGCTCAACGAGCCTCAACTCGCCGCCCAGCAATTTCAACAAGCCATCGCCCTTGGTGCCAACTCCGAAGACCTCCTTCTCAATCACGCCATCGCCCTGCTCAACGCCAACCAACTAGAAGAAGCCAACCTACTGCTCCAGAACTTACTCAACCAACACCCCAACAACCCCACCTATCTCGCCCTCACCGGACTTCTCAACCTAAAAAACAATCAGTTCCCACAAGCCCAGCAATTCCTCCAACAAGCCCAACAAAAAACAGCCGAACACCCCCCAGCCTTGCTCACCGCCCTACCCCTCACCCAGCTCACCAGCGGCGCAAATCCCGTAGCCATCCGCCAACAACTCCAAGCGATCAGCCAGACGCACCCCGACTACGCCCCCCTCCACTACAACCTCGCCATCCTCAACCTGCACCCGCTCAACGACCTACAAGCCGCCCAACACCACCTCACCACCTTTCTCCAACTCTACACCCAGCCCACCCCCCGCCGCCAAAAAGCCGAACAACTCCTCCAACAAATCCAATCCCAGTTGAAAAAACCCGACGCCCCATCCGATCCCGCGCAGGCCCGCACCCTCACCCAATCCGGCACCCAAGCCCTCAACAGCCAAGCCTATTCCCAAGCCATCGACCTCTTTCGCCAAGCCATTCAGCTCGACCCCACCCAAACCGACGCCCACTACAACCTCTCGCTCGCCCACTACCACCTCAACAACTTCCAAGCCACCATTAACGCCTGTCAATCCGCCCTCCAGCTCGACGAATCCTTTCTAAACGCACGCTACATGCTCGCCCTCGCCCACTACCGGCTCGGCAACCTCGACCAAGCGCAGCAACACACCCAAGAACTTCAAGAACAAAACGACCCCCGCGCCAGCGTCCTACTCAGCCACATCGAAACCGCCCGCCAGCGCTAATCCGAACCAAACCGCTTTCGCACCTGACGCTGCATCACCGCATCCCGCCAGCGCACCGGAACAAACCGCACCAAAAAATCCGCCACATACGTCGGCACCGTCACCATATACCGCACCCTCGGCCGCCCCGCCTCCAACGCCCGCACCACTTTCTCCGCCACCGCCTCCGGCAGCAACCGAAACCGATCCTCACTCATCCCCCCACCCTTACGCTGAGCAAAATAACGCGCATACGCCGCACCAAACCGCGACCCATCCCCCTCCAAGCCCGCTTCACCCGCCGCCGCACACGCCGCCGAAAACCGCGTCTGAATCGGTCCCGGCTCCACCAACACCACTTTCACCCCCGTCATCGAAAGCTCCACCCGCTGCGCATCCGCCACCGCCTCCAGCGCAAACTTCGAAGCCGAATATATTCCCATGAACGGCAACGACATCCGCCCCACCAACGAACTGATATACACCACTCTACCCCGTCCCGCCGCCCGCATCGCCGGCAACAATCGGTTCGTCAACTCCACCGCACCAAACAGATTCACCTCAAACTGACGCCGCATCGCCGCCCGCGAAAGATCCTCCACCGCCCCCGGCATCCCAAAACCCGCATTATTCACCACCGCATCCAGCTCACCCCCCACCGCATCCAGAACCACCTGCACACAAGCCTCAATCGAATCCGAACACGCCACATCCAACGCCACCGGAATCCACCCCTGCTTCTCAATCCGTGCCAAATCTTCCGCCCGCCGCGCCGTCGCAAACACCCGCCAGCCCCCCGCCGACAACCGCTCCGCACACGCCCAGCCAATCCCCGACGAACACCCCGTAATCAATACCGACCGCTCCCTCACGACGCCCCGTCACCCCGATACACACTTGCCCCCCCATGCTCCATAATACGCTGCACATATTTGCCCAGCAAATCCGCCTCCAAATTGACCCGTCGCCCCACCGCATACACCCCAAAAAGGGTCTCCGCAAACGTATGCGGAATAATATGCACCGAAAACCCATCCTCATGCAGCTCCGCCACCGTCAACGACGTACCATCAATCGCAATCGAACCCTTCTTCACCAACAGCGGCAACATCTCATCCGAAACCCCAAACCGAAACTTCCAATCCCGATCCACCTGCTCAATCGCCAGCACACGCCCCGTCTCATCCACATGCCCCGTTACCAGATGTCCCCCCAACGGATCACCCATCGCCAACGCCAACTCCAAATTCACCCGACCGCCCGGCTCCAACGCCCCCAAACTGGTCTTATCAAACGTCTCCGCCAACACATCAAACACAAACCCACCCGACTCAACCCCCGCCACCGTCAGGCACGTTCCATTCACCGCGATACTCTCTCCCAGCTCAATCGCACGATCAAAAGCCGGCTCCACCGCAATCACCAAGCGACCCGCCTCGCCATCACGCTCCAACCGTAACACCTCACCCACTCGCTGAATTATCCCTGTAAACATCCCTACTCCTTCACTCTCGCTCGTATCATCACATCCTCATCCAACCGTCTCACCTCCAAGATCGACAACGCAGGCAACGCATCCATCCGAAGCCCAGTCAAATTAAACACCGGCCGACCATCCGCGCCCATCACCTTAGGCGCCACAAACAAAACCAACTCATCCNCCNCCCCCGCCGCCAACATAGCCCCCGCCAGCGTGCCCCCCCCCTCACACAACAGATGCATCACATCCTGCTCCGCCGCCAACCCCCGCAACACCTCACACACATCTCCACCACGAACCAGCGTACGCGCCGCCGCCTCATCGGTTAACACCGCCGCCTCGTCCGGCACATCACTTCCCATCACCACCCGCCAAGGCATACGTCCCTCCGCCGGGCGCGGCAGCAAGCCCGGATCATCCAGCCGCACCGTCTCCGCACCCACCATCACCGCATCCACCCTACGGCGTAACGCCTGCACCTCCGCCCGCGCCGCCTCCCCACTAATCCACTTCGACATGCCCCTTGCATCCGCAATCCGCCCATCCAACGTCATGGCCATCTTCAACGTCACAAACGGACGCCCCTCCCCCATCCAACACGCAAACGGCTCAATCAACGCCCCCGCCTCTTCCCCGCACACCCCCAGCACCACCTCAACCCCCACCGCCCGCAAGCGCTCAAGCCCCGCTCCAGCATGGGCCGGATTCGGATCCTCCACCCCCACCACAACACGACCCACCCCCCGCTTCAAAATCAACTCCACACACGCCGCAGTTCGCCCAACCGTGCAACACGGCTCCAACGTCACAAACAACGTCGCACCGCTCAGATCAACCCCCTCCGAAATCTTCAACAAACAATCGCGCTCCGCATGCGCCGCCCCCGCTTTGGCATGCCACCCCGCAGCCAACATCTCTCCCCTCGCATCCACCAATACCGCACCCACCGGAGGATTCGGACGTGTCAACCCCTCGCCCCGACGAGCCTCCGCCAGCGCCAACTGCATAAACTGCTCATCCCACCTCATTCCCCAGCCGGACGGTTCGGCGTACGCGCCGGACGATCCAGCTCCTTTCGAATTCGATCCAACACCCCATTCACAAATCGACCCGACTGAAAACTGCTCAAATCCTTTGCAAAATGCACCGCCTCATTAATCGCCACCACCGGCGGCGTCTCATCACAATGCACCATCTCATAGACCGCCAAACGCATCACCGCTCGATCCACCGCACCCAACCGATCCGAATCCCAATTTTTTGCATAGCGCGACAACTGCTCATCCACCGCATCCCGCTCCGCCATCACCCCCGCCACCATCTCCTCCGCAAACGCCCGCTCCCGAGCCGACGGCGACCGCTCCTCCCAAAAATCCAAAAACAGCTCCTCCAATGCCACCGGATTAAAATCCAGTTGAAACAACATCTGAATAATCCACTCACGCGTCTGCCGACGCCCCTGTACCGAAGCCGAATCCATACCTACCTCACCCGCCGCAACACCTGCGCCGTCTCCACTGCCGCCAGCCCAGCATACCAGCCCCGACTCTGCTCGCCCCCCAAACACCGCGCCTCCGCCTGTTCCCACGAACGCGCGCCCACAATCTCATTGATCACCGGCACGCCATGCCGACACGAAATCTCCAACAACATCTTACCCGTCGTATCAATAATCATCTGCGCATGCTGTGTCTCGCCCTCCACCACCACACCCAGCGCAATCAATCCATCATACTGACCCGATGCCGCCATTTTCTCCAACACCACCGGCACCTCATACGCCCCCGGCACCCGCACCAGCTCCACCGCCTTTAATACCGCTCCACACGCCTCCAACGCCCCCACCGCCTGCCGCGCCAGCTCATCCGTCAACCCATCATTAAACCGAGCGACGACCAACCCAAAACGCAAGCCCGCGCCATCCAGCCGACCCAACCGCTGCTCGATCGCCAGTCCCTCAATCTCCCCAATATCCCGCTCAATACCCTTCACCATTCACACCTCAAATAATATGCCCCATCTTATCGCGCTTCGTGCTCATATAAAAATCATTATGCTCCGAGGCAGGCAACACCAACGAAACCCGCTCCTCCACCTCCACATCATACATCTCCAACCCCGACACCTTCGACGGATTATTCGTCAACAACCGCACCCGATCCATCTTCAAATCACGCAACATCTGCGCCGCCACACAATAATCCCGCAAATCCGCCTCAAATCCCAACTTCTCATTCGCCTCCACCGTATCCAACCCCTGCTCTTGCAACTCATACGCATGCAGCTTCATCGCCAAGCCAATACCCCGTCCCTCCTGTCGCGCATAGACCACCGCCCCATACCCATACGCCTGAATTTCCCGCATAGCCGTATCCAGTTGCAACCCACAATCACACCGTAACGAATGAAACACATCCCCCGTCATACACTCACTATGCACCCGCACCAACGGCAACCGATCCCCATCCGCCTCCCCGCACACCAATGCCAAATGATCTTTCCCATCCACCTGCGAACTATACAACCGCAACCGAAACTCACCCGCCTCCGTCGGCAGCTGAATCTCCCGCTCCAACGCAATCAGCTTCTCATGCCGCCGCCGATACGCCACCACCTCAGCCACCGACGTCATCTTCAACCCATGCTCATTCGCAAAAGCCCGCAACGACTTCAGCCGCATCATCGAGCCATCATCGTTCAAAATCTCACAAATCACCCCCGCCGGTTTCAACCCACAAATCCGCGCCAAATCCACCGTTCCCTCCGTATGGCCCGCCCGTTCCAGCACGCCCCCATTCACCGCCTTCAACGGAAACAGATGCCCCGGCTTAATAAAATCCTGCGCCCCACTCTGCTCATCCACCAATGCCAGCACCGTCGCCGCCCGATCCGTCGCACTGATGCCCGTCGTCGTACCCGCCCGCACATCCACCGAATCCATAAACGCCGTATGATACTTATCCGACGCATGCGCCGGTGTCATCCGCGACAACCCCAATGCCCGCAGCCGACTCTCCTCCATCGGCACACACACCAACCCCCGCGCATGCTTAATCATAAAGTTAATGCTCTCCGGCGTCACCAACTCCGCCGCACAAATCAGATCCCCCTCGTTCTCACGACTCTCATCGTCGCTCATCACCACAATTTCACCCCGGCGAAAAGCGTCGATCACCTCATCGATCGGATCAAAAAAAGACTGGCTCATACTCTCTCCTACCTCCAAACACACCCTGTAACTACAGCAAGCCTCCAGGGCGTGTTCCCATAGAGAACACAAACCTTGCAACATCTTCTTCCATCCAGACTATACGGTCGGTTGCAGAATCACACTGCATCATGCTCAGCCCATCAGACCTCGCTCGCGGACTTTACCGCCGGTCGGGAATTTCACCCTGCCCTGAAGATCAGCAAAATATGAATAAATGCGCCCAACGGCGCAAGCAGAAACCCCCGAACAATCGACGCTCCCTACCTCAACCAAAACAGACTCAACGCACCCACCACCAAACAATAGATGCCAAACCGCCAAAAACGACCCCGCTCCAACAACAACACCAACCACCGCAACGCTCCATACCCCACCCCCGCCGCCACCACAAAACCCAACGCCAACACCCGCGCCTCACCCGCGCCAATCGCATTCGCCCGCCACCCCGAAACTCCCTCAAATATCACCACCCCCAACAACAACGGAATCGACATCATAAACGAAAACTCCGCCGCCACCTTCGGCGAAACCCCCAACAACCGCGCCGTACAAATCGTCGAACCCGACCGGCTAATCCCCGGCAACAACGCCAACATCTGCACCAGCCCAATCCACACCACTGAACGCACCCGCAATGCCCGCTCCACAGGTCTCGCCCAATGCGTCAGCAACAGATAGCCCCCCGTCACCATCAAAAAAGCCCCCGCCCACGACGGCCGATCAAACACCGTCCCTAACGCATCCCGTGCCACCCATCCCAACCCCACCGCCGGAACAATCCCCAACCCCACCAGCCCCACATACCGCAACGACGCTCCATCCCCCCGCACCACGCCTCCCAATAACGCCCGCAATCGAGCCCCATAAAACACCACCACCGAAACCAGCGTCCCCGCATGCAACACCACCTCCAGCATTCCACCCGACCCCACTTCCAATCCCAACAACTCGCGCCCCAACACCAAATGCCCCGAACTGCTCACCGGCAAAAATTCCGTCACCCCCTGAACCACCGCCAACACAACAACCTTCAACGCCTCAACCATCTCACACCACTTTCCAAAAAATATCCCACCACCATGCGGAAAAACCCCCACAAATTAAACCTAAATTACCGCTTCAAATTGTTCTTAATTTTCTTAATATTCAACAAATGTCAATTGCACCCAAAGGAAAAGTGCCTCACTTCACGATGCGGCCCAACCCCGCCGCCTCCGTAATGTGCATTCTGGTTTTCGTAAGTGGCACACTCCTCACCCTCTCCTTCTTCTCCCAAGAAGACGGAACGGGCTCCTATCAACAAAAAGGAACCATCAGCGCCATCATCACGCTCCTGCTCACCCTCTTCCTACTCCTCTCGGCCACCGCCCGCTACTGGTTCACCCACCTCTGGAAAAAAAATGCTACCCACAGCCGACACCATCAACACACCGAAAACCACCCCGTCGAAAAAGAGAAAGCATTCCGCCAACAGCTGCATCAAAGAAGAAACCGATCCTAACCCAACCCCCTATCTAACCCACCTATCACCATGAATATTGTCTGCGCCGAAACCGTACTCGCCGGAACCCCCGCCTTTCAAACGCTCGGCACCTGCACCGTCCTCCCCGACCGAGCCATCACATCCGACCACCTCCAAAACACCGATGCACTCATTGTCCGCTCCAAAACCTCCATCAACGCCGAACTACTCACTGGCACCCCCGTTCAATTTGTAGGCACCGCCACCGCCGGCACCGATCATCTCGACATTCCCTGGCTAGAACAACACAACATCCGCTGGTGTGCCGCCCCCGGCTGCAACGCTAACAGCGTCGCCGAATACATCACCGCCGCCCTACTATCCCTCACCCAAACCAGCCCCTTCACCCTACACAAAAAAACCATCGGCATCATCGGGTGCGGTCACGTCGGCCAAGCCCTCATCAAAAAAGCCCGCGCCCTCAACCTCCGCATCCTCCAAAACGACCCCCCCCTCGCCGCCCAAAACCCCACCGAAAAATATTACCCCCTCCACACCCTCCTCAACGAAGCCGACATCATCACCCTCCACACCCCACTCACCCATCACGGCAGCTGGCCCACCGCCCACCTCGCCAACTTCCCCTTCTTTCAAGAACTCAAACCCAGCGCCCTCTTCATCAACGCCGCCCGCGGAGGCATCTGCGACTACGACGCCTGGCTCCACGCACACCAGCAAGCCCACCTCACCACCTCCATAATCGATGTCTGGGACCCCGAACCCCACATCCGCCCCGACTGCATCCAACAGGCACAACTAGCCACCCCACACATCGCCGGACACTCCTTCGAAGGCAAATTCAACGGCACCCTCGCCTGCTAC
This sequence comes from Kiritimatiellaceae bacterium, assembly GCA_002691095.1. Taxonomy (GTDB): domain Bacteria; phylum Verrucomicrobiota; class Kiritimatiellia; order Kiritimatiellales; family Pontiellaceae; genus Pontiella. Next base: position 36,478 of record NZGU01000002.1, read on the forward strand.
CACGCCCTCTGCCAACACCTCAACCACCCCCCCACATGGCAACCCGAATCCCACATGCCCCCCCCCCAACACCCCCATCTCGAAATCGACGCCGCCACCTTTTCCACCGAAGAAGCCCTTCTCCACCACATCGTCCAAGCCACCTACCCCATCCAGCGAGACGATACCGCCCTCCGCGCCCTCCAACCCCTCGACGAAATCGAACGCGCCCAACAATTTGATCTACTCCGAAAAACCTATCCCCTCCGCCGCGAATTCAACGCCACCACCGTCCACCTCCGCAACGCCACCGAAGCCACCGAACACAAAATCCACGCCCTCGGCTTCAACCTCGAACTCTAAAGCAACTCCTTCAAATACTGCCCCGTAAACGAGCCCTCACAAGCCGCCACCTCCTCCGGCGTACCGCTCGCCACCAGCAACCCCCCATTCACGCCCCCACCCGGCCCCATATCCACCACATAATCCGCCCGCTTAATCATATCCAAGTTATGCTCAATCACGATCACCGTATTGCCCTCATCCCGCAACCGCTCCAATACCTCCAGCAACTTATGCACATCCGCAAAATGCAACCCCGTCGTCGGCTCATCCAAAATATACACCGTCCGCCCCGTCGACCGCTTGCTCAACTCACTCGCCAGCTTCACCCGCTGCGCCTCCCCGCCCGAGAGAGTCGTCGCCGGCTGCCCCAACTTCAAATAGCCCAACCCCACCTCACATAATGTCTGCAGCTTCCGCGCAATTTTTGGCACCGCCTCAAAATAAGACGTCGCCTCCTCAATACTCAAATTCAGCACATCCGAAATATGCAACCCCTTATAGGTCACCTCCAACGTCTCCCGATTGTACCGACGCCCCTCACACTGCTCGCACGGCACATACACATCCGGCAGAAAATGCATCTCAATCTTCAAGATACCATCCCCCTTACACCGCTCACAACGCCCCCCCTTCACGTTAAAACTATACCGTCCCGGTTTATACCCCCGCATCTTCGACGCCGGCAACGAAGCAAACAAATTCCGAATCTCCGTAAACGCCCCCGTATACGTCGCCGGATTCGACCGCGGAGTTCGCCCAATCGGCGACTGATCAATCACAATCATCTTATCCAACAACTCCAGCCCCCGCAGCTCCCGATGCTTCCCCGGCAACTCCTTCGAACCATTAAAATGCTGCCCCAAGATCCGCTTCAACGTGAAATCCACCAACGAACTCTTTCCGCTCCCCGAAACCCCCGTCACACACGTAAACAACCCCACCGGAAACTTCACACTCACCCGCTTCAAATTATTCGCCGCCGCCCCCCGCAACTCCAGCCAACCCCGCTTCGCCCTCAACCGCTTCGTCGGCACCTCCCCCCTCCGCTCCCCCCGCAAATACGCCCCCGTCAACGTCTTCGCCTTCAACAACTTCGCCGTCGGCCCCGCAAACACCACCTCGCCCCCCTCATGCCCCGCCAGCGGCCCCATATCAATCACATAATCTGCCGTCCGAATCGTCTGCTCATCATGCTCCACCACAATCACCGTATTCCCCAAATCCCGCAACCCCCGCAACGTCCCAATCAAGCGATCATTATCCCGCTGATGCAACCCAATACTCGGCTCATCCAGCACATACACCACCCCCACCAACCCCGCCCCAATCTGCGTCGCCAACCGAATACGCTGCGCCTCCCCCCCTGACAACGATCCACTCTCCCGATCCAACGTCAAATAATCCAGCCCCACATCCACCATAAAACCCAACCGCGAACGAATCTCCTTCAAAACATCCCGCGTAATCAGCTCCTCCTGCTCCCGCAACACCAATTCCCCAAAAAACTGCGCCGCATCCGCCACCGAATCGCCAATCATCTCCCGAATATTCCGCCCATTAACCCGACACGCCAACACCGCCGGCTTCAACCGATCCCCCCCGCACCCCGGACACGCCCGCCGCACCATATACTCCCGCAGCCAATGGCTCACCCCATCGCTCTCCTTATCCTCCAGCCGCCGCCGCAACATCGGAATCACTCCCTCAAATGGCTTCCGCATCAACCGACGCCGCATGAAATACTCAATCTCAACCTCCCCCGACCCATGCAACAACACCTCCCGAAACCCCTCCTCCAACGCCTCAAACGGCACCTCCGGATTCACCCCGAACGCCTCCCCCAAAGCCGCCAGCAACTTCTTATTATAAATCACCACCCGCCGGCCCCCATACCGCAACGGATGAATCGCCCGACTCCACGCCACCGACTCATCCGGCACCAGCAACGCCTCATCAAACACCAACTGCGTACCCAACCCATGGCACGTCTCACACGCCCCATACGGACTGTTAAACGAAAAATGCCGCGCCTCCAGCAAATCAAAACTAATCCCACACGCCACACACGCATTCCGCTCCGAAAACGTCCGCTCCTCCCACGCCCCCTCCGCCCCCTCCAGCAACGCCACCATCAACCCCTCCCCCTCGCTCAACGCCAACTCCACCGAATCCGTCAACCGTGATCGCCCCTCCACATCCACCACCAAACGATCCACCACCGCCTCAATCGTATGCTTCCTCGTCTTCGCCAATGCCGGAACCCCCTCCAACTCCATCAGTTCCCCATCCACCCGCACCCGCACAAATCCCCTCCGACGCGCCCGCTCAAACACCTCCACATGCTCCCCCTTGCGCCCCCGCACCAACGGCGCCAACACCATCAACCGACGGCCCGCCTCCTCCCCCAACAACCGCTCCACCATCTCCTCCGCACTCTGTCGCTCCACCGGCTTCCCACACGAATAACAATGCGCCTTTCCAATGCTCGCAAACAACAGCCGCAAATAGTCATAAATCTCCGTCGTCGTCGCCACGATCGACCGCGGATTGGCCCCCGCCGTCCGCTGCTCAATCGAAACCGCCGGCGACAACCCCTCAATCCCATCCACATCCGGCTTCTGCATCTGCCCCAAAAACTGCCGCGCATACGCCGAAAGACTCTCCACATACTTCCGCTGCCCCTCCGCATAAATCGTATCAAACGCCAGCGACGACTTCCCCGAACCACTCAACCCCGTAATCACCGTCAGCTCATCCCGCGGCAACCGCACATCCACACCCTTCAGGTTATGCTCCCGCGCCCCCCAAACCTCAATCCACTTCTTCGCCACAATACCCCTACAACTTTCGACTGCCCCGATACGAAAACAGCTCCTCCAACGCAAACGAATCCGGTGCTGCACACGCATTCACCGCCCGCTCGATTTTACGTTGCATATTCGCCGTCAGCCACCGCCCCTTACGCGCTTTCTGCACCTGCTTGTGCGTAATAAATCCCGGCGGAACCGCCGCCACCACATCATGATTGCTCCACCCCCGCTCCACCATAATCCCATCCAACGGCTGCACCCCCATCGCCCGACTCTGATCCTCATCCATAAACAACCTCCTCATCAAAAATATCGTCAAACCCCTCCAAAAGCGATTCAATGTTCAAAAAAGGAAACGCCATGACCGGATTCATAATCGTACTGCTCAGCATAGCCGCCTCACTCACCATCGCCCTACGGCACGGACGCCCCCGCCGCGACGCCCTCCAACTCTACGCCACCCAACACCACTTCCAACTCCACCGCGAACGCAACTACGACTTCATCCAACAAAATCTACTCCCCACCCTCCACGCCACCGGCACCCACCACTACGCCCAAAACATCCTCACCAACGCCACCCACACCCTCTGCGACTACCACCTCGAACTCCCCACCCACACGCAACCCCAATCCCACCACTTTCATCTAATCCTCACCCACCAGCCCCACTCCACATCCGTCCTCCACATCAATCAGCAACCCGTTTCCGACCTCCAACCCCTGCTTCTCGAACTCATCAACGGCACCCAAACCCACCTCGAACTCCAAGAAAAAAACACCCGCGCCCATCTCTACAGCGGCCCCCTCAACCCCGAAAAACTCCCCACCCAACTTCAGCAATTCAAGGCATAGAACCGCTCACAGCTCCTGCTCATACCCCATCATCTTCAGCAATCGATCCAACTCATCATTATCGTGATAATCGATCTCCACCGAACCCTTCACCCGTCGACCATTCGCCAAAGTCTTCGACGGCGAAATACGCACCTGCGTCCCCAACAACCGATGTAAATCATCCGTCAAACTCCGCAAATAATCCCCCGGCAAATCACTCCGCTCCGCCCGCGGCTTCTTCGGCGGCAATCCCACCCTCTTCACCAGCCGCTCCAACGCCCGCACCGTCAACCTCTCCTTAATCGCCTGCCTCGCCAACGCCTCCCGATCCGCCTCCAAAGCCGCCCCCAGCAACACCTTCGCATGTCCCACACTCAACAACCCATCCGACACCTGCTTGCGCACCGCATCCGACAAATCCAGCAACCGCAACGCATTCGCCACCGAAGCCCGCGCCTTACCCACCTGTTCGGCCACCTGCTCCTGCGTCAACCCAAACTGCTTCTGCAACAACGCATAACCCTCTGCCTCCTCAATCGGATTCAAATCCTCCCGCTGCAAATTTTCAATCAGCGCTAACTCCAACGCCTTCTCATCCGACGCCTCAATCACCCGCACCGGCACCTTCTGCAAGCCCGCCGCCTCCGCCGCCCGCAACCGACGCTCCCCCGCAATCAGCTCCAACTTCTCCTCCACCGCCCGCACAATCAACGGCTGCAAAATTCCATGCACCTTCACCGACTCCACCAGCTCCTTCAGCGCCTCCGTCTCAAACACCGACCGCGGCTGCCACGGACTCGCCACCACCCGCGTCAACACCACTTCCTGCACGCCCCCCGCCTTCGACGCCTCTAGTGCCTCCTCACGCTTCGTCGCACCATCCTTAATCAGCGCATCCAATCCACGCCCCAGTCCCTTCTGCTTACCCGTCATAACTTGCTCCTATTAACCCACTCAGCTTCACACGCACACCCTTCAAATTCAAGACCCAACCCTACCGCCCCCCATCCCGCAACGCAACCGGAACCGTAAACGCCACCTCATCACTCGCCACCGCCGCCAGCCGATCCACATAAAGCGTCATAACCGCCCATAACCGCTCTCGCCGCACCACCGCCATCGAACCCAGCCACCCCTCCACATCCAACCGCTCCCAACCCGGTTGCCCCTCATCGGCCACCGCAAACGCCAACAACCCCCTCACAGCATCCTCATCCACCCCCACCAAGTCCCGCACCAACCGATACGACAATGCATACGCATCTTCCCCCCCCTCCAGCCGCCGCCTCCATTCCGCCACCGCCACCCCCCGCTCCTCACAAAACCGCACCGCAAACCACGACGCCAACCCCTCCATCATCCAATCCCGCAACGCCGGGTTCAACAAATGCACCACCTCATGTGCCAGCAAAAACCAACCCCCCTCATCCGCCCCATTCACCCCCAAATAGATCACCCCATGTCCCGCCTCCTCCGAAACCAGCTCCATCAGCGAAAAATGTTCCGCCACCCCCAAATGCCGCCACTCCGCCCGCGCCCTAGCATACCGCAACTCGACCCGCTCCAACCGAACCGTAGGCACCCCCAACCAACGCTCCGACTCCAGCCGCGCCGCCTCCATAAACGTCCACAATGCCCGATCCTCTACCGGCTCATACACCTCATGCCACGCCATTCCCATAGGGAGCGCCCCCTCCCGCACCGAACAGCCCGCCCCCCACAAAAAAAGGGCGGCCAACAGCACACCCTTCCCATCCAAAACACATTTCCCCACCAACGTTCTACTCCACCGCATCAATCGAATCACCCCGTGGTGCCGCCTCTCCCACAATCTCCGAAATATGAATCCGGATTTGATGAATCTCATTAATCCCCAACGCTTCCGCCATATGCTCCCGAATGCGCTCCTGCATCACCTGCGATAACTCCGGAATCGGATTCCCCGCCTGCACCTTCACCCGCAACGAAATCTCCAGCCTCTTCCGCGACTGGCTCAACTGCGTATCCACACTCGTCACCGCCGAAAACTCCCGCGCCGTCCGCTCCACAAAATCCTTAATCGCCCGCACACTGATTCCCACCGAACCCTCGGCCGAATCAAACTGAATAAACCCATCCGACTTCGAACCCAAGCCACCCAGCCAACGCAACAGCACCGCCAGCACCATCACGCCCCCCACAAACGCGCCCGTCAACGGCGCCTGCAGATAGAACAACAACTGATCCCCAAACGAACGATCGATCAAATTGCCATACAATAACGCCCCGCCGATCACCAATAGCAACAGCGTTGCAATCACATCCCAAAACGCTCCCGACCGGCGATTCACTCGCTCTCCTCCGCCTGCGCCTCGCGCGGGCTACGAATACCCTGCACCACCACATTCACCGCAAACACCTGCTGACCCGTCATCTCCTCAACCGCCTGCTTCACCGCCGTCTGCAGCTGCACACAAATCTCTGGAATCTTCACGCCGAACTCCAACACGACCGTCAAATCAATCGTCAGCAGCTCCTCGTTCTCCTTCTCAATCCGAATGCCCCGATCCTTCGCCTTCTTCCCAATGATACCCGCAATATCATCCGCCAAAGATCCCTGCAGCTCCACCACGCCCGGCACCTTTTCCGCCGTCTCGTGAGCAATCACTGCAATCACATTGTTATTGATCCGAATTTGACCATACCCCTCACCCGGCGCATCCGACACCGCGAAATCGCGCGTATCCGCCACCGCATTACCCGTCTGATTTTCCATCGCCAACTCCTTTCTCCACACTACTGCTCTTTCAAAAACACCTCATTCATAAACGACTCCAGATACGCCGTATTGTACGCACCTGAACAAAACGTCTCATCCTCCATCAACGCCAAACCAAGCGGCACCGATGTATGCGGTCCATTAATAGTAAACTCTGCCAACGCCCGCTTCAATCGCGCAATCGCCTCATTACGATCACGACCCTTCGCAATAATTTTCCCCACCATACTGTCATAATACGGCGGAATCACATAGCCCGAATAGACGTGCGAATCGATCCGAATCCCCGGCCCGCCCGGAAAATGAACCGCCTCCACCGGACCCGGTGCTGGCGTAAAGTTCCGATACGGATCCTCCGCATTCACCCGATACTCAATCGCGTGCCCCTGCACCACCACCTCGTCCTGCGTAAACGACAGCTTCTCACCCGCCGCCACACGGATCATCTCCTTCAACAAATCGATGCCCGTCACCTCTTCCGAAACCGTATGCTCCACCTGAATCCGCGTATTCATCTCCATAAAATAGAACTGCTTAGCCACCTCGTCATACAAAAACTCCAGCGTACCAGCACTGTCATAATCGACCGCCTTCGCCGCCTTCACCGCCGCGTCGCCCAGCGCCTTCCGCTCCTCATCCGTCAACGTCGGGCCCGGCGCCTCCTCTACCAACTTCTGGTGCCGCCGTTGGATCGAACAGTCCCGCTCTCCCACATGGCACACATGCCCATGTTTATCGCCGATAATCTGCACCTCAACATGCCGAGCCGACTCAATATACTTCTCCATAAACAAATCCGGATTGCCAAACGCAACCTTCCCCTCCGCCTGCGCCGCCATAAAGCCCTGCACCAGCTCCTCATCGTTCCGCGCCACACGCATCCCCTTGCCGCCCCCACCAGCCACCGCCTTCATCAGCACCGGATAGCCCATCTCCTTCGCCAACTCCAAAGCCACATCCGCATCCGGCAACACACCCTCCGAACCCGGCGTAATCGGCACCCCCGCCGCCTTCATCGTATCCCGCGCAATCGCCTTATCACCCATATTCTGGATACACGTCGCCGACGGCCCGATAAACGTAATATTACAATTTCCACAAATCTCCGCAAACGGCGCATTCTCCGCCAGAAAGCCATACCCCGGATGGATCGCATCCGCATTCGTCAGCTCCGCCGCCGCGATAATATTGGTAATCTTCAGGTAACTCTCCGCCGCCTGCGCCGGGCCAATACAAACCGCCTCATCCGCCATCTGCACATGCAACGAATCCTCATCCGCCTCCGAATACACCGCCACCGAACGCACACCCAACTCCCGGCACGCCCGAATAATCCGCAACGCAATCTCACCCCGGTTCGCAATCAACACTTTTTCAAACATAAACAATCCTACTTCGGTTCTACCGTAAACAACGGCTGCCCAAACTGTACAGGAGCCCCATCCTCCACCAGCACCTCCACAATCGTTCCCGACACCTCCGCCGCGATCTCATTCATCACCTTCATCGCCTCCACGATACACACCGTCGACGACTCCCCCACCGCATCTCCCTCATTCACATGCGCCGGTTTGTCCGGAGCCGGCTTCCGATAGAACGTACCCACCATCGGCGAGGTAATCTCAAGCAGATTAGAAGGCGCTGGAGCCGCCGCTTCAGCCGGAGCCGCCGCTGGCGCTGCCGCCACAGGAGCCGCCGCCACAGCCGGCGGTGCCGAATACACCACCTGCGGTTCGCCACCGCCTCGTTTCAACAAAAGCTCTCCATTCGCATCTTTCATCGAAAACTCCGTCAGACCCTTCTCCTCCATCAATTTCACGATCCGCTTGATCTCGCTAATATCCATTCCTAAACCTCCTGCTATGAATCAAATAATAAGATCAATAAACACCATTTACCCCCACCTTGCCCAGCCCTTTCCCCTCCCGATTCATCTCGCCAGAAAATCCACAAACCCCACAGAACCCTCCTCCCTCCCATACGATCCCCACCAGCAGTCCTTTTTAAAATCCCAAAACAGCCTTCCTCTCGAAAGCGAAGCCCCTCACAACAAGGCAACCGATTGCTCCCCAACAACCCCCCTGAACCAACCCAATCGAATCCGATCTTGCCCGCTAACGCAAAAAGAAACCTCAGCAACGCATTTTTTTACAGAACTTATTACACACAATTAAAATAAAACTTCTTCTTGTTTTAATTTTATTAAAAAATACTTAATATAAAAATTTATGTAATTAAATTAAGCAT
>NZGU01000003.1 GCA_002691095.1 Kiritimatiellaceae bacterium
ATAGGGTGCCTTTGCTGTGTGAACGAATGAAAGAATGATGATTAAAGATGAGATTGTATCCTTTAACGTTTAAGCCGGTGTATAAAGATTATCCGTGGGGCAATACTCGTTTGCCGGAGTTGCTTGGGCGGTCGGCGCCGGAGGGCATTTATGCTGAGTCGTGGGAGGTTTCGACGCATCGGGATGGGGAGAGCTTTGTGGCGAGTGGCGAATGGGCGGGTAGAGCTTTTTCTGATGTGTTGAAGGTGTGCGGCAAGGAGCTGCTGGGCAGTGCTGTTGAGGGGGATGATTTTCCGCTACTCATTAAAATTATTGATGCGGCGCATCCGCTGAGTGTGCAGGTGCATCCGAACAATGGAAATGCGGCTGAGGTGCAGGGCGAACCGAAGACGGAGATGTGGTATTTTCTACATGAGGAGCCGGCAAAAATTTATTGTGGCTTGGAGCCGGGTACTACGCGTGAGGATTTTGAGAGCGCGATAGAGCGGGCGGATGTTGAATCGATTCTTCGCACGGTTCCGGCGCACCGGGGTGAAGCGGTGTTTGTGCCGGGAGGACGGGTGCATGCGATTGATGCGGGTTGTTTGATTTTGGAGATTCAGCAGAATTCGAATACTACCTATCGGGTCTACGATTGGGGGCGAATGGGGCACGATGGAAAACCGCGGGAGCTGCATATGGATAAGGCGTTGCAGGTGATCGATTTTGAGGATGCAGCGGATCCGATTTGTGAGCCGGTGCCACGAACAGAGCGAATCAGCAATGTGTGTACCTCCGACTACTTTGTGTTGGATGAGCTACGGGTTGATGGGTCGCTGGAGTTGGTGGCGGATGGTAGCTCTTTCCATGCGTTGTTTAGCGCGGATGCGGGTTTTGAGATTGCGTATGGGGGTGGATATGTGGAGTCGGTGGCGCGTGGATCGTCGGTCCTGATCCCTGCTTGTTTGGGTGCTTATAGGGTGAAGACGGCGGGGGCTGCTTGTCTGCTGAAGACGTCGGTTCCGGTGAAATAAGTTCTCTGGGTGGAGGCGTGCTTAGTGGGGGAGTAGTGAGGAGTGGTGTTCTGCGATCAACCAGCGATCTTCTTGTTGAGCATATACAAAGGTGAATCGTGCGGTTGCTGTTGTGCCGTCTTCAAACGCAAAGGAGTAGATGCCTGAGTTGATGGCTAATGCGTCATATATTCTGACGTTTGATTCGAGGAGGGTGCCTACGGGGCCTTTGGCGAGAAAGTGTACAAAATAGTCTTCTATTTCTGCGTGATTGTGCCGGACTTGGTTCGAGAGCGTGGGCAGTAAGATACTGCCGTGTCCATAGAGGGCTGAAACTTTTTTAGGTTCTCGCGTCTGCAGTGCATGGTTCCATTGATCAAAAAGAGCTATAATGTTTTCTTCGTTGTGATTCATGAAGAGACTCCTTGTTGGGTGCTGGTTAACCGGAAAAAATGGTGGTGGGAGAAGGATTCGAACCTTCGAACTCAGAGAGGGCAGATTTACAGTCTGCTGCGTTTAACCACTTCGCTATCCCACCGATTTCGGCAAAGATGAATAAAATACTCGAAAACGGGATGATGTCTACCTGATTTCGGAGAAAATGTGTGGGTTGGCTGGTGGGGCAGGGTTAGAAGAGTGTGGGGGGGTATTGACCGGATTGGTGTAGTTGGTTGAGGGCGTGCTGGACGTGGGGTTTGTCGTTGGCGTAGGTGATGCCAAACCAGGGGCTGTTGCAGGCGAGTACTTGGACCTGCGTTTGATGGGTGTTGATTTGGTTGGCAATGATGGTGGGGATATACCATTCGGCGGTGAGGGGGTTTTCTGCTTGTTCGAGAAATGATGTGAATTGGGTTTCGAGATGGTGGATGAAGGAGGGGGGAAAGCCCCAGAAGTTCATGGAACAGATGTCGGTTTCTTGCAAGGGGTGGGGTTGGTCGTTTTCGATGTAGACGATTTGTTGGTCGGCTTGTCGTTGAATATGGGTGCGTTCGGTGATGGTTTTGAGGTATCCGTTCTGGAGCTGGCAGATGCCGCGGGAGACGTGTCCGTGTGCGGAGAGGGTGTTGTTGAGGGGGTAGCCGACCATGCAACTTTGATGATCTTGCAGGGTGAGGAGGGCTTGATGGATGGTTTGATAGGCGGGGGCGCCGTAGAAGTCGTCGGCGTTTTGAACGGCGAAGGGTTCGTTGATGAGGTGTTGGCAGGTGAGAACGGCGTGGGCGGTGCCCCAGGGTTTGGTGCGTCCGGGGGGGAGGGAGCGTCCGGCGGGTAGGGCGTCGAGTTCTTGAAAGGCGTAGTGGATTTGGATGTGGGTTTCAAAGCGGCTGCCTACTTGCTGCTTAAAGGCGTCTTCGAAATCGCGTCGGATCACGAAGATGACGGAGGTGAAGCCGGCTTGGAGGGCGTCGTAGACGGCGTATTCGATGAGGGTTTCGCCGTTGGGGCCGAGGGCATCCATTTGTTTGAGGCCGCCGTAACGGCTGCCCATGCCGGCGGCCATGATGATTAGTGTGGTGTTCATCTGTTCCTCTGTTGATTTACGAGTTTCTTTGTGAGCGATAAGACACTATGTTTTTCATTATGTCAGCATCTTTTGAGAGTATCAGTTTTGGGTTTGCACCGGCGCTTCAGAAAAGTTCGGTGTTTGATGAGGTTCGATTGGGGGAGGTGAACCGGGCGTGTTCGACCGATTGGGGGGTTGGGGGAAAGGGGGCAAATGTGGCGCGGATGGTGGTGCAGTTGGGCGGTCGCTCGCGGTTGCTGGGGTTCAGCGGTGGGGCGAACGGTAGGCGGTATGAAGCGTTGCTGAGGGAAGAGGGTGTTGTGCATGAGCATGTGGCAGTGGCGGGGGAGACGCGGATTTGTCATACACTTTTGCAATCGGATGGTGCGCTGACAACCGAGTTGGTGGAGGAGATGCCGGGGGTGACGGCAGCGGATGAGGCGGCGATGTGGGAGCTGATTACGTCGTTTGATCTGCGGGGTGTGCATGCGTTGTCTGGGAAGTTGCCGGCGGGTCTTTCGGTCGATTTTTATGCGCGTATTTGCGGGGTGATTCGTGAGCAGGGGGGGCGGGCCATTTTGGATACGCAGGGGGAGCCGTTGCGATGGGCGTGGGAGCAGGCGCCGTTTGTGAAACTGAATCGGGAGGAGTTGACTCGGACGGTGGGCGTGGCGGATGTGGTTGAGGCGGGTCGGTTGGCGCTGGAGGCGGGGGCTAGTGGGTTGTTGGTGACCGATGGGGCTGAGATGGCGATGTTTTTTACGGGGGAGGAGCGGTTTCGGATTGAGCCGGTTGGGGTGCAGACGGTGAATCCGGTGGGCAGTGGCGATGCGGTGACGGCGGGGATGGTGGTGGCGTTGCAGCGGGGAGAGTCGTTGGAGGATGCGGTGCGGTTGGGTATGGCTTGTGGTGCTTCGAATGCGGCGCAAATGGCGTGTGGGGTGATTGATCGGGATCAGGTGATGGCGTTGCGGGAGCGGGTGGTGCTGGAGCGGATTTAGAGGTCGTGGGGAAAAATGTCGCCGAGGGTTGGTTTTTGGGCGGGTTTCATTTTGGTGGAGTAGGTGGGCGTGTTGCGTTTGATGGAGCATTGATCGAGAAAGTCTTCGGCAGATCGAACGGAAGCTCCGGCGCTGAGGACGGTTTGCTGTTCGAGGCGGTCGGAGGTGACAACACAGATGCGGTGCGGGTTATCGGCTTTGAGGACAAGCTGTTCAATGAGGCCGTCGGCCGTGAGTTTGGCGGGGGCGTATTGTACATCGATGGTTCCGGTGCTGAGCGCGCTATCGCTGCCGCGGTTTTGTCCGTCGAAGACGACGGTGGTTTTGGAGGCCAGTCGCTCGGAGTAGGGTTCGATGAGCCGGATGAGGGCGGTGCGTGCTTGTTCTTGGCTTTGGTTCATGAGGGCGACGAGGTGGGGTTGCTTGTGCAGCAGGTTGTGTCCGTCGATGATGAGCCAGTCGGGTTGCATTAGGCGCGGGAGATATATTTTTTTTCGCGGGTGTCGATTTTGATGGTTTCGCCTTGCTCGATATATTCGGGAACCTGAACCGTGAGTCCGGTGGTGAGGGTGGCGGGTTTTGTGCGGGCGGTGGCGGAGGCGCCTTTTAGGGAGGGCGCACATTCGGTGATTTGTAGTTCGATGGTGTCGGGGAGGCGGAGGGTTAGGATTTTTTCGTCGGAGATGAGGGCGAGAATGCCTTCCATGTCTTCGACGAGGAAGGGGAGTAGATCGCTGATCTCGTCTTGGGTTTGTTCAAACTGTTCGTAGGTTTCGAGGTCCATGAAGCTGTAGCGGTCGCCTTCGACATAGAGGTATTGGACTTCTTTGGTTTCGTAGTGGGTTTCTTGGAGGGCATCGTCGCTGCGGTAGGTTAGGTCGGTTTTTTGCTGGGTGGAGACGTTGCGAAATCGGACTTTATAGAGGGTGCCGCCGCCGCGGGCGGTCGGCGATTGTTGGGTGATGTTTTCGACTGTGTGAGGGGAGCCGTCGAGATCGATGACAGATGTTTTTTTGAGGTCGCAGGCTTTTATCATGGCGTATTCCTTGTGCTGGGTTTCATGGTTTCGAATGGGGGGGTGGGAATCAAGAGGATTGCTTATCGATCTGCATTAATGAGTGCGGCGTTGAAGCCGGCGCCGAAGCCGTTGTCGATGTTGACGACGGTGATGTTGGAGGAACATGAGTTGAGCATGGTGAGGAGCGGTGCAAGGCCTTGGAGGTGGGCGCCGTATCCTACGGAGGTGGGAACGGCTATAACGGGGCAGGCGGCGAGTCCGCCGACGACGGAGGGAAGGGCGCCTTCCATGCCGGCTACGGTGACAATGCAGCGGGCTTGTTGGATGGTTTCGGTGTGCGCGAGCAGTCGGTGAATACCGGCGACCCCGGCATCGTATATTTTTTCGATGTGGGCACCGGAGATCTGTGCGGTTTCGGCGGCTTCTTCGGCGACGGGTAGGTCGGCGGTACCTGCGGAGATGATGAGGACATGCCCGGTTTTTTCGCGTTGCGAGGTTTCCAAAAGAATGGTGCGTGCTTGTTCGTTATAGCGGAGGCGGTTGTCGATGGAGTGGAGTCGTTCGTAGAGGGCTTTTTCGGCGCGGGTGAGGAGCATATCGGCATGGTGCTCTGCCATGTTCTGGTAGATTTTTTCAACCTGTTCGTGGGTTTTACCCTGACAGAAGATCACTTCGGGATGGCCGGTGCGTAGTGAGCGGTGGTGATCGATTTTAGCAAAGTCCAATTCTTGGAAGGGGAGTGATCGTAGTTTTTCGACGGCTTCGGTGGTTTCGACTGTGCCGTTTTTGACGGCTTCGAGCAGTGCTATAATTTTGTCTTTGTCCATTGGTTCCCTGTTTCGTCTGATAAGGGGACAACCTAGTTGGCTGAACAACGTATTGCAAGTTGAAGTGATCTGTAGATTTTTTAAATTTGTTGTAGATGTTTGGTGAGGGGTTGGTTAGGTTAATATCCATTAATCCGAATAAACGAATATAAAGGAATTTAATAGCATGAGCAAAAGTCGTACCAACCATATTTTTACGTCGGAATCGGTTTCAGAAGGGCATCCAGATAAGGTGTGCGATCAGATTTCGGATGCCATCTTGGATGCATGCTTAGCGGTAGATGCGAAAAGCCGTGTTGCTTGTGAGACACTGACGACGACCAACTTGGTCGTGAACGCAGGTGAAATCACCTGCCAAGCGTGGGAGTCATTGAATCCGGAGGGTATTGCGCGGGAGGTGGTTCGTGGTATTGGGTATGATCGGGAAGAGCTGAAGTTTAGTGCGGATACGTTTGAGTATATCAATCGGCTGCATGAACAGTCGTCGAATATTTCGCAGGGCGTTACGGAGGGTGAAGGTCTTCATGCGGAGCAGGGTGCTGGTGATCAGGGCATGATGTTTGGGTATGCGGATGCGGCGACGGAGGAGCTGATGCCGGCTCCGATTGCGTTGAGCCACCGGCTATTGGATGAGTTTCAGCGGGTTCGCAAAGCGGGTGAGATTGATTATTTGCGGCCTGATTCAAAATCGCAGGTTTCGATTCGTCATGAAAATGGGAAGCCGGTTTCGATTGAGACGGTCGTGATTTCGCATCAGACAGATNAGGTTCCTTTGGAGCAGATTNAGAAAGATATTACGGCGGTATGTGAACGGGTGTTGGCNCCGNCGGGTCTGCTGAAGGCGGATACGGAGTATCACATTAACCCGACGGGTACTTTTGTGATTGGTGGGCCGCATGGGGATGCGGGCCTGACGGGTCGTAAAATTATTGTGGATACGTATGGTGGAGTCGGTAGTCATGGTGGTGGGGCGTTTTCGGGCAAAGATCCGTCGAAGGTGGATCGTTCGGCGGCCTATTATGCGCGTTATGCGGCGAAAAATATTGTGGCAGCCGGGTTGGCGGAGAAGTGCGAGATTCAGGTGGCGTATGCTATTGGTGTGGCGCATCCGTTGAGTGTTCATGTGGATACGTATGGTACGGGTGAAGTGAGCGATGCGCGGTTGCAAGAGGTGTTGGAGAGTGGGGATTTGTTTGATTTCCGNCCGGCAGCTTTGATTGCGGATNTAGGATTGTTAACTCCTGAGGGCTGGAGCTACCGGGAGACGGCGGCGTATGGTCATTTTGGTCGGAATCAGTTTCCGTGGGAGCGTACGAATAAGGTAGAGGCACTGCGGCGGTTGTTGAGCTAAGTGTGGATCGGTGTTGAATCCGGCGTGTGGGTGAGATAGCGTGGGGTATGCCGTATAGGATTAACACCGAGTCGATTGAGACCTACCTGCTTTCTGTGCTGGATGGGAGTAGGCGTGGGCGCTGGGCTAGCGTGTTGCGGGGTTTGCTTCATTTTCTTTCGTGGGTTTTCGCGGCATTGGTTCAGTTTCGTATTTNGCTCTATCGTCATCGCATTCTGCGGGGGAATACGCTGGGGTGTCAGGTTATCAGTGTTGGTAATTTGACGGTTGGCGGTACTGGGAAAACACCGGTGGTAGAAGTGTTTGCGCGGCTCTTAAAGGAGCAAGGGCGAAAAGTGGCGATTTTGAGTCGGGGGTATAAGAGTCGTTCGATTTCGGTTTGGCAGAAGATCTGGCTGCGGATAACGAATCGGTCGATTGAGGTGCCGCCGCGGGTGGTTTCGGATGGGAACCAGCTCTTGTTGGATTCGCATACGGCTGGTGATGAGCCGTATATGTTGGCGAGTAATCTGCCGGACGTGGCAGTGGTGGTGGATAAGGATCGGGTGAAGGCGGGTAAATATGCGATTCGGGAGTTGGGTTGCGATACCTTGATTTTGGATGATGGGTTTCAGTATTTAAAGTTAGGTAACCGGCTGGATATAGCGCTGGTAGATCGAACGAATCCGTTTGGTGGAGGTCATTTGCTGCCGCGAGGATTGTTGCGTGAGCCGATCAAGAACATTAAGCGGGCCGGTTTTATCTTCATCACAAAATGTACAGAAGCGGGCGATCCTGAGTTGAAGCAGCAGTTAAGAGCGTTGAACCCGACTGCGGAAATTTCAGAGTGTCGGCATCGAGCCAAATATTTGCAGTCGCTCTTTTCAGATGAGCGGTTTGCGTTGGAAAAACTGAAGGGGTTGAAAGTGGCGGCGCTTTCGGCCATTGCGGTGCCAGAGAGTTTTGAGCTGGCGTTGGAGTCTTTTGGTGCAGAGTTGGTGTATTGTCAGCGGTTTGCGGATCATCATCGATTTACGCAGCAGGAGATCATTGATACGCTGAACAAGGCTGAGGCGGCNGGTGCGGAGGCGCTGTTGACGACGGAGAAGGATGCGGTGCGTTTTCCTTATATGGAGCGGCGGGATCTACCGCTTTTCTACATGCGGGTTGAGATCGAGATGCTGAGCGGTGAGGAAGCCTTTATGAACTGGGTGAATCGAATCTGCTTCAAACAAGCGAAGCGTTCTGCTTAGACCTGCTCTGCGTGAAAGGCCTGAATGGATTTCACATCCCATTCCATGGAGCGAATCGTTTGAATGGCACCAATGGTGGCACGCGCACCGGATGCGGTGGTGACGATGGGTAGGCCGCGNAGGATGGCTTCGGACCGAATCTTAATTTCATCGACGCGCGCAACGGGGCCGCTGGGCGTGTTGATNAGCAGATCTACGCGACTCTCTTTCATCAGGTCAATGACGTTGGTNCCCTCTTCTGCCAGCTTACAGGTGTGTTCAACCGTCAGTCCAGCGGCTTCGAGTGCGGTGGCGGTGCCTTTTGTTGCGACAAGTTCGAAGTTCATCTCAACCAGTGCTTGAGCAATGGAGACGATCCACTCTTTATCGCGGTCTTTAGCGCTGAGGAAGACGCGCCCTTCGGTTGGCAGCACTTGACCGGCGGCCATTTCGGCTTTCCAGAAGGCGAGTTCAAAGCTCTTGTCGATGCCCATTACTTCCCCGGTTGATTTCATCTCTGGGCCGAGAATAGGATCGACACCAGCAAAGCGGTTNAAGGGGAAAACGGCTTCTTTTACGGCGTACCAATTCATGTGAGGTTCAACATCTTTCCAGCCGAGTTCTTGAATGGTTTTGTTCATGGCGATTTGGGTCGCAATTTTTGCGAGGGGAACGCCGGTTGCCTTGGAGACGTAGGGGACGGTGCGCGAGGCGCGGGGGTTGACTTCAATGATATAAAAGTCGTCGTTTTTGACGGCTATTTGAGCATTCATTAGTCCTTTAACACCGAGCTCGATTGCCATGGCTCGGCAGGCGTCTTTGACGCGCCGGATCATTTCGTCGGAGAGGGTATAGGGGGGAATGGAGCAGGCACTGTCGCCGGAGTGGATGCCTGCCTCTTCCACGTGTTCCATNACACCGCCAATGTAGACATCGGTTCCGTCGCAGACGAGGTCAACGTCGATTTCGATGGCGTGTTCGAGAAAGCGGTCAATCAAAACGGGGTGATCGGGGCTGGCGGCGAAGGCTGCTTTGACAAAGGGTTCGAGGTCCTCNTCTTCGTAGGCAACCATCATGGCGCGTCCGCCCAATACAAATGAGGGGCGGATCATGACGGGGAAACCAATTTTTTTGGCAATGGTGTCGGCTTCTTCGAGCGTGGTGGCGGTGGCGGATTCGGGTTGTTTGAGTTGGAGTGTGTCGAGCAGCTGCCGGAACTGTTCGCGATCTTCGGCGGCAGCGATGCTGTTGGGTGATGTGCCGAGAATGGGTACACCAGCTGCCATCAGTTTTTCGGCTAGGTTGAGTGGGGTTTGACCGCCCATTTGCACAATCATACCGATGGGCTTTTCCTGCTCGTAGATGTTCATGACATCTTCAAAGGTGAGCGGTTCAAAGTAGAGTTTGTCGGAGGTGTCGTAGTCGGTTGAGACGGTTTCGGGGTTGGAGTTGACCATGATTGCTTCGTAGCCCATTTCACGGANTGCTTTGACGGTGTGGACGCAGGAGTAGTCGAATTCGATACCCTGTCCGATGCGGTTGGGTCCTGAACCGAGGACGATGACACTCTCTTTTTCNGTATGTCGAATTTCGTTGCGGTCGGNATAGCAGGAGTAGAAGTAGGGCGTGGAGGCTGCAAATTCNCCGGCGCAGGTGTCNACCAAACTGTAGACGGGAATAATGTTCATTGATTTCCGCAGCTCTCGAATTTCGAGGCCGGTGATGCCGCGNAGGGCTGCNATCTGTTCGTCTGAGAATCCGTAGCGTTTGGCGCGTTTCATGAGATCTTCGTCGATNTGATCGACCTCTTGNAGTTGTTTCTCGAGTTCGACAATTTGAAGGATTTGATCGATGAACCAAGGNTCGAGANAGGTCATCTCNTGGACTTTTTCGATGGANTACCCGCNTTTGAGGGCGGCTTTGATGGCAATGGTTCGTTCGGTGCAGGTGGTGGTGAGATAGTGATCGAGCCGACGTAGATCTAGTTTGGCTTCGGCTTTGAGGTCTAATCCATCGACTCCGATTTCGAGCGAACGAAAGGCTTTCTGTAAGGACTCTTTGAAGGTGCGTCCGATGGCCATGGTTTCCCCGACGGATTTCATGCTGACACCTAGGCGGTTGTCGGCGGCTGGGAATTTTTCGAAGGTGAAGCGGGGTAGCTTGGTGACGACATAGTCGATGGAGGGTTCGAAGCAGGCGGGGGTTTCGCGGGTGATGTCGTTGGGGAGTTCGTCGAGGGTGTATCCAGCGGCGAGTTTGGCGGCGAGTTTGGCAATGGGGAAGCCGGTTGCTTTGGATGCGAGAGCGGAAGAACGGGAGACCCGTGGGTTCATTTCAATGACGGCGAGGCGACCGGTTTGGGGATGGATACAGAATTGGACGTTGGAGCCGCCGGTTTCGACGCCGATGACGCGGAGCACTTTTAGGGAGGCATCGCGCATGATCTGATACTCGCGGTCGGTGAGGGTTTGGGCGGGGGCAACGGTNATGCTGTCGCCGGTATGGATACCCATGGGGTCCATATTTTCAATGGCACAGATAATCACGGCATTATCGTTTTTGTCGCGCATTACTTCCATTTCAAACTCTTTCCAGCCGAAGACGGATTCTTCNAGAAGGACTTCGGTGGTGAGACTGGCTTTGAGGCCGCCTTCGGCGATCTGCATGAGTTCGTCCATGTCGGCTGCGATCCCTCCGCCGGTGCCGCCTAGGGTGAAGGATGGGCGAACAATGATGGGAAAATCGAGTTTCTCTTCGGCGACGGTTCGGGCTTCGTCGAGGTTGTGGACTTCGTAACTGCGGAGGGTTTCGATGCCGGCTTCTTTCATGGCGACCTTGAATAGGTCGCGCTCTTCACCGCGTAAAATCGCGTCGTATTTTGCGCCGATCATTTCGACGCCGTATTTTTCGAGGATGCCGAGGTCGACGAGTTTCATGGCGGTGTTGAGGGCGGTTTGACCGCCCAGGGTGGGAAGGATGGCATCCGGCTGCTCTTTGATGATGATTTTTTCAACGGCTTCGGGGGTGATGGGTTCGATGTAGGTGTGGTCCGCGGTGGCGGGATCGGTCATGATGGTGGCGGGGTTGCTGTTGATGAGTGAAATGGNATATCCCTCTTCGCGAAGGGCTTTGCACGCTTGGGTTCCTGAGTAATCAAATTCGCAGGCTTGGCCGATGACGATCGGTCCGGATCCAATGATTAAAATGTGTTTTATATCCTCACGTTTCGGCATGCTTTCTCCTCTATTCCCATTCGATGGTNGACGGTGGTTTGGAACTGATATCGTAGCAGACGCGGTTGACNCCTCTGACTTCGTTGATGATGCGGTTGGAAATGCGGTCCATCACTTCGTAGGGAAGTTTGAACCAGTCGGCGGTCATGCCGTCTCGGCTTTCGACGGCGCGAACGGCGATTACGTTTTCGTAGGTTCGGTCGTCGCCCATGACGCCGACGGATTGGACGGGTAGTAGAACGGCGAAGTATTGCCAGACGTCTAGGTGGTTCTCCATNTTTAGAATTTCTTCCCGGACGCGTAGGTCGGCCTGCTGCAGNGTTTCAATGCGTTCGGGGGTGATTTCACCGATGATGCGGACGGCTAAGCCGGGGCCGGGAAAGGGCTGNCGGTCAACGACATAGTCGGGGAGTTCGAGTTCTCTGCCGACTAGGCGTACTTCGTCTTTGAATAGTTCGCGGAGCGGCTCNATGAGTTTGAAGTGTAAGTCATCGGGGAGTCCGCCCACGTTGTGGTGGCTTTTGATGGTGGCGGAGGGGCCACCGATGGGGGAGACGGATTCGATGACGTCTGGATAGAGCGTGCCTTGTGCTAAATAGTGCGTGTGGTCGCTGAGTTCACGGGCTTTTTCTGAGAAGACTTCGATGAAGGTTTTNCCAATGATTTTGCGTTTTTCTTCGGGATCACTGATGCCTTGTAGTTTTGATAAAAAGAGTTCGCCGGCGTGAATGACGTGAAGGTCCATNCCGAAGGCNTCGCCGAAGAGGGCTTCGATCTCTTCGGTTTCGCGGTGGCGCATGAGACCGTTGTCGACATAGACGCAGTGGAGTTGGCTGCCGATGGCTTTGTGCAGCAGGGCGGCCACTACGGAGGAGTCGACGCCGCCGGAGAGACCGAGTAGAACATGATCCTGCCCGACGG
Source organism: Kiritimatiellaceae bacterium (assembly GCA_002691095.1). Lineage (GTDB taxonomy): Bacteria > Verrucomicrobiota > Kiritimatiellia > Kiritimatiellales > Pontiellaceae > Pontiella. Next base: position 12,059 of record NZGU01000003.1, read on the forward strand.
TGTTTTGGACTTGCTGAATGGTATGGTCGACAAAGCGTGCCATTTCCCAGTCGCCGGTGCATCCACAGATGTTGAAGGCAAAGTTTTTGAGCATGGTGGAACCTTGCGGGGTGTGCACGACTTCGGGGTGGAACTGTACGCCGAAAATNCGTCGCGGTAGATGTTGCATGGTGGCGAAGGGGCAGTTGTCGGATTGCGCGATGGTTTCAAATCCGGTGGGGAGTTCAACGACCTTGTCGCCGTGGCTCATCCAGACTTGCAGTTCTGATGGGAGGTTTTCGTAGAGGGGNGAGGCGGCGGTGATCTGCATGGTGGCTTTGCCGTATTCGTGTTTGTCACCGCGTTGCACGCTTCCGCCGAGTAGGTGGGCGGTGAGTTGCATGCCGTAGCAGATGCCGAGAATGGGAATGTTCATTTCAAANAGGGCGGGGTCGCATTTGGGGGCATCGGCATCGGGGACGCTGCAGGGGCCGCCGGAGAGGATGATGCCTTTGGGGTTTCGTTGGTGAAGTTCGTCGGCGGTGGTGTCGTAGCGCAAAATCTCGCAGTAGACTTGTTGTTCGCGGAGACGGCGTGCGATGAGCTGGGTGACTTGTGAGCCAAAATCTAATATGGCAATCCATTCGGGGTGGTTCATGCGTTGGTTTCCTTGATCAAGTCGATAAATTCTTCAAAGAGGTAGAAGGGGTCGTGGGGTCCTGGGGCGGCTTCTGGGTGATATTGTACGCAGAAGAGCGGTTGGTGTTTGTGTTTGAGACCGGCGACGGTGCGGTCGTTCAAGTTGAGGTGGGTGATCTCTGCGAGGGAGGAATCTACGCTGTCGGCATCAATACAGAAGCCGTGGTTGTGTGAGGCAATTTCGACCTTTTGGTTGCGAAGGTCTTGAATGGGTTGGTTGCCACCGCGGTGTCCGAATTTTAATTTAAAACTTTTGGCACCGAGCGCCATGCTTAACATTTGGTGGCCGAAGCAGATGCCGAAGAGGGGGCGTTTGGAGGCGATGAGTTCTTGCACGAGTTGTGTGACTTGGGGGGCGCCGGCTGGGTCGCCGGGGCCGTTTGAAATGAAGATGCCGTCGGGTTCGGTGCTTAGAATGNCAGCTGAGGAAGTGGTGTTGGGGAAAACCGTGCAGTGGCAGCNAAGGGATTCGAAGATGCGCAGTTGGTTGAGTTTGATNCCGCAATCGATGACGGCGATGTTGTATAGAGCTTCTTTCGTGGGCTCGGCGGGCCAGGTGTAGGGTTGGTCGNTGGTGACTTCGGTGGCAAGGTCGCGACCGACTAGTCCGGTGGAGGCTTTTGCTTTTTCGACGAGTACGGCGGGGTCGCTCTCTTCGGTGGAGATGACGCATTTCATGGCGCCTTTGTCACGAATNTGCAGTGTGATGGCGCGGGTATCGACTTCATGAATGCCGATCTTGCCNTTGGCTTCGAGGTAGGCTGCGAGGGATTGTTCGGCGCGCCAGTTGCTGTNCATGCGCGAGTATTCTCCGATGATGAGTCCTTGGGCGAAAATGGCCCGTGATTCTTCGTCTTCTTGGTTGATGCCGTAGTTTCCGATNAGCGGGTAGGTGAGGGTTACAATTTGTCCGTGATAGGATGGATCGGTGATGATCTCTTGATAGCCGGTCATGGAGGTGTTGAACACGAGCTCTCCAGAGGCTTCTCCACTGCCGGCAAATGCNGTTCCTTCAAACCACGTTCCNTCTTCTAGTGCGATTATTGCTTTTGGCATCTTTTCTCAACAGCTCCATTGTTGACTCTATTTTTTATCAATTAGCGTNAAATTCTGCGTATCATCTACAGGGAGCGGATNCCTTGCAATGCTTAAAAATGATGAATTGTAAAATCTGCCAATTTTTTGGGGCAAGAGTCGTGATAATAGAGGGCTTGACGCACCCGACGAACCTCCCTACACTGCGCCTCCTTTAAACAGATAGGGAGCCTTTGATATGAGTGAACAGCCAAGTACCGACCCACAATCCACCTCTTTTACCCATGCCTTGATGATTGAACTCGATTATGTGGCTGTATCGCTTCGCCCGGTTGAGTTTGCAGCGATCAAGCGTGGCATCGAGCCGAAAGGGATTGAGTTGACGACGGTTGCGTTCAGTCGCTCACCTCTTTCACCCGATCATCGAACGGCGGTTACGGATATTTTGAAAGCGGCGGGTAACAAGGCGGACGCTATTGAAAAGGCGGTTGGGGAAGTGGATAAGTCGGTGAAGAATTTTATTCAGCAAGAGGCGCAGCCGAATGCAGCTCTCAATAAATTNGTGGAAGCGGCTCAGAAGCGGGGNGTTGCGGTTTTTGCCTATAGCGCGTTGGATCAGGATGATGCGGACGTGTTGATGGAGAAACTGGGACTTCATGANCGGGGGGTTTCATTGCTGATTCCTGAGGAGCAGCGGGAAACATTTCCANGGGCTGATGATTGGCTGAAGATGCTGAAGCAGGTTGATATTGATACCAAAACAGTGGTGGCGGTTGTTTCCTCTCAGTTGGCGTGTAAAGGTGCGTTGACAGCGGGTGCGGCGGTTATCTCCATTCCGGATGAATATACGCATTTCCAAGATTTCAGTGGATCGGCTTTCGTGTTGGATAGTTTGAGCGATCAAAAGCCTGATCTGTTGCTGGATAAGACGCTTCGGATGTAACAACGGTAGCGGGTTACGCTAGGGCAACAATCTGTTCGGCAGCGGTAAGACCGGAGCAGGCGGACCCTTCGACTTTTGGCCCTCCTAGTGCGTCTCCNGCGAGTGTCACGTTTAATGTTGGACAGGTAAAGGCCCCTTNGGACATGGGATTAACTGGCATGGTGTATCCCCAGCGATGTGCCTGAGCACTCTCGATTGAGATTGGCATGAGCGGCGTGAGCTCATCGNCGACGAGAGCAATTTTGTTTTCATTGGGTTCCTCCCACATTTCGGTGGCAAACGCGGCGGTGGTGTGAACGGTTAAGGCGGGTAAGGGGGAGATGCCTTTGATCTGGTTGTCGGCTATCCAGGCTATGGAGGGGTGCTCTTGGAGNTGCATGCAACCGGGTGCGGGTAACGGGCTGGGTGTTGATAATTTCAATAGAANCGCCAATCCCTTATCGTAGGCTACCTTCTGTAACGATTCGTGGATGTGGGANGGGAGCGTTTCATTGCAGCTTTCAAACAGGGCTACCGTTTGCGGGGAGGGTGTGGTGAGGACGAGATGCTTTGCGCGGTATTCGCTATCTTTTTCGCACCGCACGATCCATTCCTGCTGGGTTCGGGTAATCTGAATGGCAGTTGTGGAGAGATCGACAGCGAGGGGTTGTGCGACGTGGCGCGGTAGCGAATTCATGCCGTTNGGNGCATACCAGCGAGGGTGNTGGCTTTCCCTGCCGGGCATGGTCTCGAACCAGATGTCGATTACGCCGGCGGCTGCCCATTGGTCTACATAGTGCTGGAAGGAGGATTCGCGCACGGTGAAGAATTGTGCGCCATGGTCGAAGATTGCCCCATCAAATGAGCGGGTGGACATGCGGCCACCATAATTTCGACCTTTATCAATCAGCTGAACATCGGCTCCGTTTTCTCGCAGTCGGGTGGCGCACATTAGGCCGGCGATACCGGCTCCAATAACGAGAACATCGCTCTGTTTTTTGAGGCTCATTTGGGTTGTTCTTTCAGTGAGCTGAAGGCGGCAAGTGCTTCTTCGCGAGATTGCTTAAGGTCGACGATAGGGTGAGGGTAGTGTTGCCCGAGTGATACGCCTGCTTCTTGCAGTACAAGCGCTGGTGCTTCCCATGGGTTGAAGAGAAAGGCGTCGGGTAGATGGTTGAGTTCGGGTACNAATTGACGGGTGTAGGCGCCGTCGGTATCAAACTTTTTACCTTGAGAGATGGGATTGAAGATTCGGAAGTAGGGTGCGGCATCGGCTCCGCATCCGGCGATCCATTGCCAACTGGCGCTGTTGTTCGCGTGGTCGGCATCGAGCAGGCAGTCGCGGAACCANGCTTCTCCATNTTTCCAGTGGAGGCGTAAATTCTTGACGAGGAAAGAGCCAACAATCATGCGAACGCGGTTGTGCATGTAGCCCGTCTGGTAGAGTTCACGCATGCCAGCATCAACGATGGGAATGCCGGTTTGTCCGTTTTGCCACGCGGTTAGATGATCGGGGTTTTCGTTCCACGGGAAACGATTAAATTTGGGCTGTAGGTTGGTTTGTTGCAGGTCGGGGTTGTGGTGGAGCAGATAGGCCGAAAATTCTCGCCACCCGAGTTCGCTGCGGAAATGGTCGATGTCTTTGGAGGATGCTGTTTCTTCGACGGCATACCAGGCTTGGTTGGGGGAGAGTTCGCCCCAGTGCAGATGGGGTGAAAGACGGCTGACATAGGGTTGGGCGGGAAAGTTGCGTCCTTCTTTGTAGTGATGTATTCCCTGTTCGATGAAGCGGGTGAGTTGTGTGTGGGCGCCTGCTTCTCCGGGNTTCCACTCGCTGAGCATGGGCTTGTGCCAGTCTTGGGAGGGGAGGAGCTGGAGTTGGTNGAGGGGNCAGCTGGAATCGGTGGCATCAATCCATTGAGAGGGGANTGCGGTGGGCAGTGGTTCTCNGGGCGTTGCGGCGTTTAGACAGCCTTTGCGGTAGAAGGGGGTGAATACGCGGTAGGGGGTGCCGTCGTCTTTATTGACGTCGGTTGCGTTCCAAAGATAAGAACCATTATAAATGTGAACGTTAATGCCGTTCGCTTCGAGGGACTGCTTTAGTTGTGCGTCTTGTTTAAACCGCCAGGGTTCGGGACAGTGATTCCAGTAGACGGCTGTAATGTTGTATTGATCGAGAAGAGCTGGNAGGACGGTTTCGATGGAACCGTGGGTGAGGCAGAGTTTGTGATCGAGGGCGTTGTTGAGCGCAGCAAGCGAGTGATGTAGCCACGTTTTACCAGCACCTCCGATTTGATCGGTTGCCGAGAGCGGTGTTTCGAGATGGTAGAGTGGCAGAACGGAACCAGCCNTTGCTGCTGCAAAAAGTGCTGGATTATCGGTGCAACGAAGATCCTGACGAAACCAATGAATTGAGTGTTGTTGTGACATGTTTATGTATCGTAATACGTTCGTTTTCCTTTCGGGAGTGCATATTGTTTATTTTTCTATTGAAAATGNAACGTCTTCATCATGTAGTAGTCAGTGGGAGTTNAGTATGAAAAAACGAAACTATAAGGTTAAGTCGAACAAAGATTTTTTAATTTTTGGCTGTGTATTCTTCTTTCTATGTATCTGGGCGATCAAGGATGCGTGGTACCCTTCCGAGAAAGTATTGAAGAAACATCCGCGTGAGATGGTTTACTCATTTCCTATTTCCGGGCCCATCTTGAAGGTGCATGTGGAGGAGGGAGATTNTGTTCCGGAGGGTGGTTTGATGATNGAGCTTTCGACGTTGGATCTGGATCGGGAGCTGGAGGAGAAAAAACGGGCGTATGGGGAAGAGAAAAAAAGAAGCCTGGTTCTGAGTAAAGCGATTATGAATGCGATTGATAATGGCGCGACGAAANCGTCGATCGAGGAGATGCGTGGACGAAAGAGCGTGGCGGATGAGAAGATGCAGCAGCTGCAGGACGATGTGAACCAATTGCGCCTAGATCGAGAGAGCTTGCAGTTGACCGCTGAGAAGAAGGGCCATGTGGAGAAACTCTATTTTGGTGAACGAATTCAGGTTGAGGCGGGAGAGACNATGATAAAAATAGTACCGCAGGATAATTTCTACGTCTTTAATAAGAGCTTGGCTATATTCAGTTTCTTTGCCTGTATTTTCTTCTTTGTATTCCATTTTTTTGGAAATTAGGGGAATCGATGTCATTGCGTGCTTGACCCTTAAGCGGGTTGTTCTATGATCACGCCTCCTTGCAGACTTTTGACCCATTCACTCATCTTACTTGTTTGCACAGAAGGGGATAGATATGACGAAACGAGACTTAGTAATGCGTATTTCGGATGAAACGGGATTGATTCAGGAGGATGTGAAAGCCGTGTTGCAGAAGAGCCTGGATTATATCGTTGAGGCGCTGGAAAAAAATGAATCGGTTGAGTTTCGTAATTTTGGTGTTTTTGAAGTGCGTGAACGCAAAGAGCGAGTCGGTCGCAATCCGAATCAGCCGGAGCATGTGGTATCGATTCCGGCTCGTCGCGTGGTTAAGTTCAAGCCGGGTAAAGTGATGAAGCAACGGATCACGGGTGCGTAATAGATGAGTCGTGATTTTCAGCCATTGCAGGGCATGAGTGACCTGAGCGGAACAGAAGTACTTCGTTGGCAGCGTCTGGAAGATTTTGCGCACCGTCATTTTGCTCGATTTGGATTTGGGGAGTTGCGNACCCCGTTGTTGGAGAAGAGCGAGGTGTTTTTGCGCTCGCTAGGGGACACGACGGATGTGGTGCAAAAAGAGATGTATGCGTTTGAGGATCGGGGCGGGCGCGCGGTAGCGCTGCGACCGGAGGGAACGGCAGGGGTGGTGCGNCATGTGGCGGGGCTGGGAGAAGAGGGATTAGCTTCAAAGTTCTATTATGTAGGGCCCATGTATCGCTGTGAACGGCCTCAAGCGGGTCGTAAACGTGAATTTCATCAGATTGGTGTGGAGGCCTTTGGTGCCCCGAATCCGTTGGCGGATGCGGAGGTGATTGCGTTGCAGGTACAGTTGCTGGAGGGCTGGGGGCTGGCGAACAGTGTGATTAAAATTAACACGCGGGGTGCACAGGAAGAGCATCAGGCTGTTCGAGAGGGATTGCGCTCGGCCTTGTTGCCGTTTCGGGATGAGCTGTGTGAGGATTGTCAGCGCCGGGTAGACGAGCAGGTTCTGCGTGTGCTGGATTGTAAGGTGCCCGGGTGTATGGAGGTGGTGAGCCGAATACCATCGATGTTGTCTTTCATGAGTGCGGAGTCTAAGCAGTATTTGGATGAGGTGTTGGCCGCCTTAGAAGCGTTGGGTGTTCGGGCGGAGTATGATGCGTCGTTGGTTCGGGGGCTTGATTATTACGAGCATACGGTCTGGGAGATTACGCACGAGGCACTGGGTGCCCAGAACGCGCTGGCGGGCGGAGGACGGTATCGGGTGCGCATGGGCAAAAAGGGGATTCCGGGCGTGGGATTTGGGATTGGTGTAGAGCGGGTGCTTTCTGCGTTAGAGGCGAGTGGCAGCTGGCTGTTTGACGCGCCGCAGGCCGAAGGGTTTTGGTTGGTTTCGCTGGGAGAGAAGGCGTTGAGGGCAAATATGGAGTTGGCGATGTTGCTCCGGAAAAAGGGTTTTCGGTGTGGGATGGAGCTGCAGGTGAAGAGCATGAAGGCGCAGCTACGCAAGGCAGATCGGTTTGGTGCGAATGTNGCGTTAATTCGCGGCGATGATGAGCTGCAGGCTCGACGGATTTTAGTGAAGGATTTAATAGAGAGCAATCAGGAGGAGTGTGATCTGGNGTCATGGCTGGGTTCGCTCGAAGGAGAGTAAGCATGCATGAATTTAGAACACACACGTGTGGTGAGTTGCGGAAAGAGGATGTGGGATCAACGGTTCGGATTTCCGGTTGGGTTCACAGTGTACGAGATCATGGNGGTATTATCTTCATCGATCTGCGCGACCATTACGGATTAACGCAGGTGGTAATTGATCCGTCGAAATCGTTCTACAAGGGCGTGGATCATTGGCGGGTGGAGTCGACGCTCTGTTTTACCGGTACAGTGGTCGATCGTATTCCAGATGCGGTCAATCNGCGGCTCGATNCGGGCGCGATTGAACTGTCGGCAGAAGAGATGGTGACGCTGGGTGAGGCGAAGGTGATCCCGTTTCAGGTGGCGAAGGATGAGGAGTGCAACGAAGCGCTAAGATTGGAACACCGCTTTCTGGATATGCGGCGTCAGAAGCTACANGATAATNTNATNTTGCGCTCTAAGGTGATTGCGCGGTTGCGTGAGTTGATGACGGGCGAAGGTTTCATGGAGATGCAGACTCCGATTCTAACGAGCAGCTCTCCAGAGGGAGCGCGGGACTATTTGGTTCCAAGCCGAGTGCATCCGGGCAAATTTTATGCATTGCCGCAGGCACCGCAGCAGTTTAAGCAGTTGTTGATGACGTCTGGATTTGATCGGTATTTCCAGATCGCGCCCTGTTTTCGCGATGAGGATGCCCGNGCGGATCGCTCGCCGGGTGAGTTCTATCAGTTGGATATGGAGTTAGCATTCGCGACGCAGGAGGATGTGTTCGCGGTTAATGANCGGGTGCTGCATGCGGTGTTTAGTGAGTTTTCCGATAAGACGATTGATGATACGCCGTTTACGCGGATTCCGTATCGTGNGGCGATGGAGAAGTATGGCAGCGATAAGCCGGACCTGCGGAATCCGTTGGTGATGCAGGATGCAACGGAGCTGTTCCGGGGTTGTGACTTCAAGGCATTTGCTGGAGTCGTGGAGTCGGGTGGAAAAGTCTTAACGATTGCGGCGAAGGGTTGTGCGGGNCAGTCGCGTAAGTTTTTCGATGAGCTGATCAAGTTTGCTCAGAGTGTGGGCTCGAAGGGGTTGGGNTATTTGCGTTGGAACGATGGGGATGTGCAGAGCCCGATTGCTAAATTNTTGAGCGAAGAAACANTAGATGAATTGAAGGCGCTTGGCGNGGTTGGCGAAGGCGATGTGATGTTCTTTATTGCGGATGAAGCGCATGCTGCAATGGAAATTGGCGGTCAGGTTCGTGATGAATTGGGGCGTCGACTGGAGTTGATTGANCCCAATGTCTTTAGATTCTGCTGGATTGTGGACTTTCCAATGTACGAACTCGATGACGATGGAAAAGTTGAGTTTTCACACAATCCGTTTTCGATGCCGCAGGGCGGAATGGACGACTTGTTGCNCAAGNATCCGTTGGATATTCTGGCGTATCAGTATGACATTGTCTGCAATGGGATTGAGCTCTCATCGGGTGCGGTACGGAATCACAGTCCTGAGTTGATGATCAAAGCATTTGAGATTGCGGGGTATGATCAGTCGGTAGTGGAGTCGAAATTCCCAGCTTTGTATAAGGCGTTTCAATTTGGCGCACCGCCGCACGCGGGGATTGCGCCGGGTGTGGACCGAATCATTATGTTGCTAGCGGATGAGCCCAATATTCGGGAGGTGATTGCTTTTCCGATGAATCAGAAAGCACAAGATTTGTTGATGGGTGCGCCGTGTGAGGTGGAGCACCGTCAGTTGCGCGAGTTGAACCTGCAAGTTAAACCGCCGAAGAAGAGTGAAGCGGCTGCGGAAGAGAGCGAAGCATGAGGGCGCGGTTGGATCGTTGCTTCAAGGCGTTAAGCAAAACGGAAAAGAAGGCGTTTATTGCATATCTTTCGGCCGGTGATCCTGANTTGGAGAGNACGGTTGATATTGTGCTGCGNTTGGAAGATCAAGGCGTGGATGTGATTGAGTTGGGCCTTCCTTTTTCTGATCCGTTGGCGGATGGGCGCGTGAATCAAGAGGCATCAACGCGCGCGCTGGAGGCGGGTTCGACCTTTGAGGGCGTGATGGATTGTGTGGCTTCCATTCGTAAGCGCTCGGATATTCCCATTGTGTTTTATGCTTATATGAATCCACTNTTGTCGCGGGGATTCGATAAGGCGATTCGGGAGGGAGCGGAAGCAGGTGCCGATGGGTTCTTGTTGCTGGATTTGCCGGTGGAGGAGTCGCGTCCNTATCGAGCTTCATTGAAAGCGCAGAATGTTCATGCGATTCAGTTGATCACGCCGACGACGCCGGACGAGCGGATGGGGAAGATTGTTAAGCAAGCGAGTGGGTTTGTTTATTGTGTGTCGCGCGAGGGNGTAACCGGNGTTCAAGATCGTATTGCCGCGGGCGCAGGCGAGCTTGTGCAGCGGATCAAAGCGCATACGTCGCTTCCGGTTGCCATTGGATTTGGTATTGGCACGCCAGAGCAGGCTGGCGAGGCGGCGCAGTTGGCAGACGGGGTTGTCGTGGGAAGTGCTATCGTGAAAGCCTTTCATGAAGAGAGCCACGATGCAACAGGGCGCGCGCGGGCGGCTGCGTTTGTGGGTTCATTGGTGCGGGCGGTGAAAGAGGTATAAGATGCAGCAGACGTATGCAGTGATTATGGCGGGAGGACGTGGCGAGCGTTTCTGGCCGTTGAGTACGTCGAAGCGACCGAAGCAGTTGCTGGACTTGGTCGGCGATAAGCCGTTNATTGCNCAGGCGGTTGATCGGCTTGCGGGCTTGATGCCAATGGAGCATGTATTGGTCATNACCAATGCGGATATTGTTGAGGCAACGCTGGCAGCGGCCCCGCAATTAGAGCCGGAGAATGTGATCGGAGAGCCGATAGGTCGTGACACAGCAGCTGCGGTGGCATGTGCGGCGGCGTTGGTGAAGAGCCGGGATGAAGGTGCTGTATTTGCGATTCTGACTGCCGATCAGGTGATGGGGGATGTAGAGCGTTTCCAGNCCACTTTGCGCGGCGGGTTTGCGTTGGCATCGGCACACGATATTTTGGTGACCATTGGAATTGAACCGACTTATCCCGCCACCGGCTTTGGGTATATCGAGAGCGGTGCTGATTTTGCTGAGCAAGAAGGCGTTGTTTTTAAGCGTGCTAAGCGGTTCGTTGAGAAGCCGGATGTGGCGCGGGCAACGGCGTATTTGGAGACCGGTCAATTCTTCTGGAATGCAGGGATGTTTATCTGGTCGGTAACGGCTCTTGAAAAAGCATTCGAGCAGCATGNACCGAGNGTGTATGCCTTGCTGCAAGCGTTGTATGATTTCGCGAAGAATGGACNTATTAANGAGGGCATGGAGACGCTTTATCCGGCGGTTGAAAAAATATCGATCGACTATGCGCTGATGGAGAAAGCGGACAATATCGTGATGGCATGTGGTTCTTTCGCGTGGGACGACGTAGGCTCTTGGACTGCCCTCGAAAATCATTTCGAAGCAGATNAAGCGGATAACACGCGGATAGGGGAATCGGTTGTCTTAGACAGCTCATCGAACATTGTCTATTCGAAGGATCGNCTAACGGCATTAGTCGGTGTTCGCGACTTGGTCGTTGTGCAGGCAGAGGGCGTCACGCTGGTCTGTGATAAGGATAAGGCACAAAATATCAAACAGCTGATTGCGCTCATTCGAGCAAACGACGCCAGTGCATCCNTTCTTTAATTGANCGAAGGTTGGCGAATCATTCTCCATACATACTAGTTGCTATGTAGCGTGGTTTTAAGATGGGGGTTGTAGGGTCGGGTTCGGAACACGCAAAAGTACCTGTAGTGAAAATGAGAAGTATGAAAGAAGTCGTGATTTGAAGTCGCATCGGAATTGGTTCTGCAGTTTGGGTTNAGTTTTTATTGCATCATTTTTTTGAATTCTAGTTGGNGTAGTTTCTTCTTTGCTTCGGGAGCCACTTGCCANTACCAGCCTTTTTCGTCCCAGCACTGTGCATATGATAGCTCGTTTATTATTTTTTTTAATGCGGTCTCAAGCTCTTCCTGTTTGTCGTTACCCAATTTTTCAAGGGCTTGGCATTGGATGAAATAACATGTTCCGACATCATTNAGGGCCNAGTATTCTGGGGCTTCTTCGGGGGATGGGAATGNACTGAGGCTTGCCTGTTGTTTGAGTGCATCTTCTTCGAAGAGTTTGATGCACTTTTCGGTAATTTTAATGGTTCCGTTCCAATCTTTCTCTTGTAACGCNTTCCAAGCATCACTGGATAGTTCTGACGATTTTAGTGCATGCGCAGCATGGATGGTTNTCAGAAGCAACAAGACCGANAAANACTTGATAATTACTCTCATACTTTAGCTCNTTTATAGCACTAGTGCTACAATAGATTGTATTNATNAGCAAGGCTTATTATCTAGCGTTCTGAGATTCGTGGATTTAAGTAGCGGGGCGGTCGGTTGAATTACGCATGATAAGTTGTGTTGAGATAAGGGTAGAGGAGGGATTACTTTTTGCGTCTTCCATGCGATCAAATAGACGTTGGACNGCAATNCGACCCATATGCCGCATGTCTACGTGGATAGANGTTAACGGGGGATGCGTTAGGCCTGAAAGCTGAACATCATCAAAACCGGTTACGGAGATATCTTGCGGTACTTTTTTATCGCTCAAGGTGTATATGGCCTGAAGCACGCCGGCAGCCATTTCATCATTCATGCAGCAAATGGCAGTACACTGGGGTTTGTTTTTCAAAATCATTTCAGCACCGTCGTATCCACTTTTCCGTGTAAAGTCTCCGGGTATAAGCGTGACATCATTGAGTGTCATTCTTTGATTGGCAAGGGCGAGTGAAATACCTTCCAGTCGTTCGGTAGTGGCTTTTTGGTCTTCTCGACCGGTGATCAGAGCAATGTTGTGATGACCCAGCTCTAGCAGATGGCTCATGATAAGATAACCACCGCCAGCATTATCTACGATGGTACTGTCTGTTGGGCATCCTTTAAAGGCGTGGTCAACCACAACAGACGTAATGCCATCGCGGATGAGACGGGCTAGCAACGCATTGTGAAAGGAGCCGAGGTAGATCATGGCATCGACATCGGCTTCCATCGCCATGCGGTAGATCTCTGAATCGGTATGAGAATCGCCTGNTGGCATGAGCATTAAATTCCCTTTTTTGCGTCCCAGCTCTTCTTGGATGCCTGAGATGATGCTTAAGTGGTAGGGACCGAACGCTTCGGGACTCAATACTTGAGATAATAGGCCGACGGTCAGTGCCTGTTTCTTTCTGCTCTCGCCGTTCCTCAGTTGTTGGCGCTCTTCACGCGGGGTTCTCTTGACTTCGGTAACATAGGTTCCTTTGGCTGGAATCGAATAGATAACGCCTTCGTTCTTTAGTTCGTCCATCGCCTTCAAAACCGTAATTTTGTTAACGTCAAAGTGGGTGGCGAGCAGATCCATGGAGGGCAGCCGTGAACCGGGTGGATAAACACTCGCATCAATTTCTTCCCGTAATTTATTAGCAATTTGTTTGTAGAGAAATTCCCGACTTTTACTGGAGAGAGAGTCAGACGTTTTTTTGCCGTTTTTATTCTTCAATTTTACCCCGTCACATCATGTTGGATTACCGTGAGCTGCAATCATCATGGAACCTAACAGCAGTGTTTTGGGGTATAAAGAAGTTTCTACTAGTTTATGTTTTTAGTGTGGGCATTAGGCTGAGTTGAGTGCGCGATCTTGAGATACGGCGGATGTTTTTAAAGCTTTTTCAGCAGGAGGAATAGTAACGGTGATTTGTTCTATTTTAGCTTCTCGGGCAAAAATAGATTTGCTTATTTCCGGCGAAAGAATGGCACTGGATTCTATTTCTTCTGACGCATCAGACCATTGAATTTTGATCTGCTGCTCATCACCGTATTGGAAAATAATGGGGGTCTGACAAACGGTAAGAAAGAACGATTTTTGGGGAAGCTTCATCTCTTTCCATTCATTTTTTAGAGAATAGAATGTGAACGTCTGCTCTTTTGCTGAGAAATCTCGAGCGTGAATCATGTGAGGGATAAAGTGAATACATCCATTCTGAATCCGAATGCCCAATTCGGCTTGTCGTGTTAAAATCTCCTCTTTGACTTGTCCGGTCATACCCGGTTGTTGGGCGCCGGCATGACGGGGTGTATGGGAATATGGATCGGTTGGAAAAGCACCGTATTGCTGCGCAGTTTTTGTGAAGCCTAAGCCAAGGCGAATATCTTCGTAACAGGCGTGTAGCTCTTGTTGAATCGATGGATCATTTTTCTGCAATATTTTTTCCTGAACGGCTAAAAGCAATTTTGAGATCATGTGGATACGTTACGACGTTTTTATGTGGGTATATTTTTTGATGAGCGCTGTAAAAAACGTAGTGTCCCGCGACCTAAATACTACGATGCGCGTGATCAGTTCTAAGTGAGGCTATAATCTTTTCTATAATGCCATTGCCAAGCTGCTGAACATTTCATAAGTTCTGACGCTTTTATGGTTGCCGGAGTGGCGGAATTGGTAGACGCACGGGATTCAAAATCCCGCGACTTCGGTCATGTGGGTTCGAGTCCCACCTCCGGCACCA
>NZGU01000004.1 GCA_002691095.1 Kiritimatiellaceae bacterium
AGCTAACCATTTGGTCAACATGTCGAACCGCATTCCCCGCCGCATCGATCAACTGAGCTTCCACATGCACAACAGAAACCCCATCCGCTTCCACCACCCTACGGTCCGGGCTCAATTGGATTCCCACAGGTTCACCCGCTGTTTTCAACACCTCTTCGGTCACAACCTGACCGTCATTCCGTCCGACCGCCTTCAATGCACCTGCCGCAAACGGAACCGACCACCGCACCATACGATCCTCGCTCTCCATCGGAACCCGGCAACCAAGAGAGCGCTCATTAACAAACAGTTCCACCTCCTCACAATTACTATGCACCTCCACATAGATTGGCTCGTGTTGATCATAGTTCCAATGCCGCTTCAAATGCGGCCACCACCACTTCTTGTCCCGTGGATTATCCGGGTTCTCGACAATCTCACCGTTCACCCGCTTGTAATTCGAATCGATTAACCGCTGTGTATTCAAGCGCACCATCGGCTCGTCATTCCAGAGCGACTTAAAAAACCAATAGGCCGGCTTACGAAACCCAGCCGTACTCATCAACCCACTTTCCGTTGAGCGCTTCGGCCATGATCGGGATTCCCCCAAATAATCAATCCCCGTCCAAATAAACAACCCCGCAATATGTTCGTTCTCAAGCACCCCACGCCACTCATTCCATTGCGGCCAGTTTTCCGTACCCACTATCAGTTTGTCCGGATAGTGTTCCCCTCCCCACTCATTAAGCACCGTCCGATAGCTATATCCCACAATATCTAGCGCATCAATATAGCCCGAAAAGTAACTCACAGAAGGCATCACCACATTCGCAGTGACCACCCGCGAATCATCCACCTCTTTAATCCATTGCGCCAACGCATCAGCCGTCTCCGCCAGCACATGCTCGCCCGGAGCCGTTGCCTCGAATATTTCTTTTCGGGTAGCCAGATCATGCGGAGGCAGATCCCAATAGTAATTCGCAACCCGCGGTTTATTCCAATACCCCGTAGCATTCCCATAGCGCGGATAGGTCCACTCAATCTCATTGCCGATACTCCACATAATAATGGACGGATGATTCCGATCCCGCAGCACCATTGCCTTCACATCCCGCTCAGCCCACGCACCAAATTGCTCCGAATACCCAATCGAACGCTCATCCGTCACGCGCTGATTAAAATTATACTTCTTATCTTTCGGATTGAACCACTCATCAAACGCCTCATCCTGCACCAGAAAACCCATCCGATCACATAGATCCAGAAACGCACGCGAAGGCGGATTATGAGCGGTCCGAATAGCATTCGCACCCATCTCCTTCAGATAGCGCAACCGCCGCTCCCAAACATCATCGGGAACCGCCGCGCCCACCGCACCTCCCTCATGGTGCAAACACACTCCTTTCAAGACAGTTCGCTCACCATTCAGAAAGAATCCACGCGCTGGGTCATACTGTAAATCGCGCACCCCGAACAAGGTCGCCACCCGATCCACGCAGTTCAACTCCTGTTGAACAGACACCTCTGCCCGATACAAATAAGGTGTCTCCGGCGACCATACCGAAGCCTGCGGCAACGAAAGAAACGCAACCACTTGTTTGCGTTCGCCCGCTGCCAACGAAACCGAAGAAACCTGAAACGCCGCCGACCGACCATCAGCCTCTTGCAGATCGATCTCCACATCCAACGCCACCGCTTGGCTCGAATCATTCACCAACGTCGTCTCCACGCGAACCCGCTCATTACTCACCGTCGTAACGAACAGTCCATACTGCTCCACATACACCTCCTCATGCGCAACCCACTGCACCTCTCGGTAGATGCCCGAACCCGGATACCATCTGCAATCCATATACGCCGATCGATCCGCCTTCACCACCATCGTATTCTCGCCCGCCTGGTTGAGAAACGGTGTCAGATCAAAACTAAATGGAATATAGCCATACGGCCGCTCCCCCACCTTTTTCCCATTCAGCCAAACCTCAGCATTATTATAGACCCCATCAAAATCAATCCGAACGCGCCGTCCCCGGAACGCCGGTGGCAGCTCAAACCTCTTTTCATACCAGCCCACCCCTCCCGGCAGAAATGCCGTACAACCACCCGTTCCATTGGTCGAAAAAGGAAAGGCAACGCTCCAGTCATGCGGCACCTTAACCGGCTCATACCGCGCAGGTTCAGGCACCTCTCCCAACTGAAAAGACCACCCGTCATTAAAAGAAGCCACCACCCGCTCGCCCTGAACCGACACCACCAGCGCCCAACATATCCATCCAAGCCCCAGCAACCGGCTCATCGTGCCTTCTCCATGGGCTCCAATGTATACGCCCGCACATAATCATACAGCGTCGTATTATTCTCCGTTTCCAAAATATGCTTCCGATCCGGCAAAATCTCGAAATCGTAAATCTCGCACACCATATTCACAAACATCTTCTGATCAAACGGGTGCGGATCTAACTCCGTAGGCGGCTCAATCGTATGAACATACTCCCCGTCCAAATAGAAATGCATGGTATTCGCATCCACCCACCAGCATCCAAACCGAAAGAACCGATCGTCCACCTCACCCCGCAGCTTACTATTCGCCCCCTCCTTCACCACCACAGGCTCCTTGCCCTTCTCATAAAACGTAACATGCGTGTTCGACTTCATCTGATTCTTAAACCCTTTGAAACGCGTGGCATCACCAATACTCTCCTGAATATCCAACTCCGTCCGCTTGCCAGCTTCCCGCGCCGCCTTCCTCGGCGTCATCAACCAAAAGGTCGTCGACGTTCGCATACTCGATGCCTTCACGCGCGTCTCATAATACCCATAGAAAGCTTCCTGCGCCTTCGACTGAACCGCCCCACACGCAATCCACCACTGATTGCTCACCCCCTGTGGCGGCTCCAGCAACGACGTGTTAATCCGCAAGCACCCCTCACCCACACTCACCGACGACGGCACAAACAGCCCCGGCACACGCCCCTTCCAACCCGGATACGTATCATGCCATTTTTCCCGATCCAATTCAGTCCCATTAAACTCATCACTATACGGCTCATTCAACACCCAACGAAATCCCTCCGGCGCTTCTACCGGCGGCAACGGAATCTCATCCGGCTGCAACATCGTGGGTTGCAACAACGCTTCCGGGCTTCCCATCGCAAGCGACAAAAGCTCCATCCATACCACTCCACATACCAACACCATTCCACGACGTCTCATCTCTACTCTCCTTCCTCCAAGGGAAACGTGCCCGGCAACCGATCCACATACCCCTTCAATCTCAACTTCATAGTCGACAGCGTCGACGCACACGCAGGATCCATCGCTCGATTTTTCGACTGACGAGGATCCCGTTCCAAATCAAACAACTGATCGCGATCAAAATAACTATTCACCCACGGCTTCTCTTCGGTCGCCTTAATGTGCCACCGTTCAAACGCATAGCCCCCCGGCACAATCCCCATCTGAAAATAGGGAGCCTCCTCCAATAACGGAAACTCCCGCTCCATCCACGGATGTTTTTCCAGCATCTGCGCATAATACGTCTTCGCCTCAGCATAACGCTCCGCCCGCGTCCGCTGTAACGACGGCGGAACTCGGAACGCAACATAACTCCACTCCGGCGTCGTCACCGCACGGGTTAAGCCAATCTCACTATATATCTCCCGCCGCCAATCCTCCGGGGTTTCTCCCCTTAAAATCGGCACCAAACTACGCCCATCCAACGGCATGTTCGCCGGCGGCTCCGCACCCGCCAACTCAAAAAATGTCGGAGCAAAATCAACATTTTGAATCCAAGCTTCCGGGCGCCCCGGCTCAATAACACCCGGCCAGCAAGCCAAAATTTGCGTACGCTGACCCGCCACATAGCAAGTACCCTTCGCCTTATCCTCCATGCCATGATCATTGTAATAGATAATCAACGTATCCTTCTCTAAGCCCATTTCACGCAACGCACTTCGAATCGCACCCACCCCATCATCCAGCCAAGTAGCCGCACGGTTCTCCTCCGGAATCCCCGCCCGTTCCGTCCGCTCCAGCACCGATGCACGCGAAGGCTGCACACCCCGGATCGGCTCATCCAACAACCCCAAGCCACACTTCCGCGGATCTCCCCGCAACGACTCCATCGGATTCGGCACATGCATCAACGTCGGCGCCCAATACAAAAACCAAGGTTCCTCCCGATGCTCCTCGATAAACGTCAAAGCCGCCTGCGTCAACCACTCCTGATTATGCACATTGCACCCACTCGCCACCAACGCCGGATCATCATTCGGATTGCCCTCATAGACCGCCAACACCTCATCAAACCCGAACGGCTTCAAGAGGCGCTGATAAAGCGCATGATTCCGCCGCAATATCGCCCGCACCTCAGGATCCGCCGGATCACTTCCCTTGGCCACCGGTTCAATCAACTCCCGCATCTCATTCAAATGCCACTTACCCGCAAACCCCGTTGCATAGCCCGCCTGCTGCAATATACGCGGCACATTCGGCTGATCCGCCACAAACCCCACGTTCCACACAATTCGCCGCACGCCCTCCTCCGACGTCCATTTTGTGAAATCCTCCAGCTCACAACGACTCGCATACTGACCCGTTAAACAAGTATAACGACTCGGCGAACAAACCGACGACGAGACAAAACCATTCTCGAAAAAGAACCCATCGTTAGCCAACGAATCAATGTGCGGCGTCAACGCCTCGCCTCCCAAAAAACCAAACTGATCCCGAAACTGATCATCCGTAATAATGAACAGAATGTTCGGACGACGCGCCGGCTCCCGCACCTCAGCATAGCAACCGCCCCTCTCACAACAGACGAACAGCAACCCCAGCCATAGAACCCGCCACCCCCTCATGGCGCCACAACCCGTATTTCCATTTGATCCTGAATACCCGCTCGCGAAAAAGGCCCACTCACCGAATCAGCCAACGGCTGCGCATCCTCCCACGAATAAACCGAAAGAGACGCACGCCCCGGCGCCATCCCCCTCACACACCCAAACTTATCAACCCTCATCACCGACGGATCACTACTCCGCCAAATAACCCCCCGCCGCGAAGCCCCACTCGGCTCAACCGACACCTGCATCATCCGATCCTCCCCCACTTTCAAATCAGCCGCTTGCCGCCCAAGGTTCAACGATACGACCGGAACAAACCGCTCCTCCTCCAACACCCCCCCTAATCTATCAAACGCCTCCCGCTGCTCACCCGTCAACCGACTCACATCCAACCCCGCATGATGCCACTTATTCCACAACCGCGGATACTTCTTCTTCGGGCCCGCCTCCTCAAACCGATCCATACGCAAATCGAAGAAACGACCCTGCGGATAGAGAGTACTCGGTGCATATCGTTTAAAAGATTTCGTGAACGCATACTCCAACTTTGCCGACTGATCCGTCACCGGAGAATTCGCATTATACCAAGCATAAATCACCTCACGATGCTCCGCCGAACTCCGCCCCGTCAACTGATCCCAGAAACTAATGCCATCGATCGAAGCCGGATCCACCAACTCAATACCCGCCGCCTCGCACAACGTCGGCAACACATCCGTCACATGCACCAACCCCTCATACACCCGCCCCGCCGGAACCCTTCCCGGATAGCTCACCAAAAGCGGCACATGCAGCCCCCCCTCCTTATTGCTCCCCTTATCCCCACGCACCACCGAACCATCCGGCAACTGATGATAAAAACACTCCTTAGTACCATTATCACCCATCACCATAACCAACGTATCATCAGCCAACCCCAACTGTTCCAGATGATCCAACAACCGCCCCACCATCTTATCCGTATACGCCAGCATATCCGGAAAATACGCCCGCTCATCCCCCCGCATCCGCCGCTTCCCAACTCGCGTCTCCACATCAAACTCATCAAACAACGCTTTCGGCCGCGTATCCAACGTCGGCGTATGTTCGTCATGCACCAGCACCATCGGATAATAGAGGAAAAAAGGCTGATCCTTATGACGCGATATAAAATCAAGCGCATAACGATTAAACAAATCCGGCCCATAATAACGCCGCCCCGTCACCGGATCGATACCCCTGTAGGTTTTCAACACCCCATTCTCAACCACCGTAGGCTCAATCATCCGCCGCCCCTCACCCGTCACATCAAAACAGCGAAACTCATCCCACCCAAATTCATAAATATACGCTTCCGCTGGAATCTCATCCGTCCCCCGAGACTGCTTCCACTTTCCCACCATACACGTGGCATATCCCGCCCGCTTAAACAGATCCCCAAACGTCACATCCGACTCATGTTGCGCCTTCGGCTTCAGAAAATTCCGCATATTTGTTTTGCCACTCATCAACGCAATACGAGTCGGCTCACAAATAGGATACACATACGCATAATCACACCGCACCCCCATCGCCCCCACACGATTTATATGCGGTGTATCCACCAGCACCGGCTCAAAAGCACCCTCCACCGAACCGATAACATTCGACCCATAAGCCGTCACACCATAATGGCTCAAATCATCAATCAGCACCAAAACAACATTAGGCTGGGCCACCAAACCGAACGGCACCCCCAACAAAACCAACGCCAAGAAACGCCTCCACACACAAACGCTCCCCCCACCTAAACCAAACCAACTCATCTGCATAAAATAAAGAATCCGAACCCATTTAACAACTATACAATAGATGTACGAAAAACCCCACCACACAGCACCAATCCCCTCACGCCACCACTCAGCCAAATCAAATTGAAGCCCCAAAATAAAGACAGCCCAACAACCCACACAACGAATGACACCCCCCCCGCCACAACACACCCCCCACAATAGATAAAAAATTTATGGAAAACAATTTGCAACAATGAAATTATATCTTATATTGTCTCTATCATGGAAATTTGAATACACCAAACTAAATGTCACCCCGAGGGCGGTAGCCTGCCTAGATATTATATAAAGGTGATTATGGAAACCTCACCATCTAACCGCCTGTTCGAAAGTAAAAATGGCCAACATTGATCAAATTGCGAAATTGAGAGGTGGCGATTCTATCTACGCAAGCCTGTATCCTGATACTAACCACCCTGACTATGATGTGCAGTTGTTTGATGAAGATACGGGTGAGCATTGGGCAGTACAGTTGAAAGCAAGCGATGATAAATCATATGTGAATCAGTGGATAGAGCAACACCCTGATGGTGAGATTATTGTTACAGATGAGCTGGCAGAAAAAATGGGGTTAGAAAGCTCAGGAGTTGAGAATGAAGAAGTTACTACGCAAGTAGAAGACTTTGTAGACAAATTAACCAATCATGATGATGTTGAAACTTTGTCATCATATTTTCCAATGCTAGCTTTAGCTTCAGTAGCAATGGTTATATTCGAGTTATGGAAAAGATATAAAAAGGGTCAACTGTCGTATTCTCGTTTTAAGCTGCTTGCTGGAATGGCCGCTGGTAAAAAAACAATAAAGATAGGAGCTCTCGTTGCACTATTAAGCATTCCTGGCGTCAATGTCATAGTTGGTGCTGCGCTGGTTGCACAACTTATCTATTCAACAACTGAATTGGCTTCTGGCCATCTGGATAAAATTCAAATATCCAAACCTCTAGGTGCATTTGAATAAGGCTAGTGATATTTAAATATAACAATCACATCCACTCGGACATCAAAAAGTAGCGCGCCAAGTGTGTTCCGCCCACCGCACCCTACTCAATGATCTTCGAGCTACCTGCGATCAACTGGTCCGCTCTGCCAAAGGACCCCTCGAAACCCCGCCCGGCACAATTCGCATTGACCACGCCTTTAACAAAACAAACTACCGAAAAAAATAACGTAAAACATGGAACCATAAAAAAGGATTACACCCCATGAACGTACTCATCACCCTACTCCTAGTCAGCAGCACCACCGCATTCGCTCTCGCTCAATCTACCGAACAACCACCACGGCCCAATGTCGTTCTGATTCTTGCCGATGACCTCGGCCTCGGTGATATCAGCTTTCATGTGCGCACGATTCAGAAAAAAGAACCCATCGTAGAAACTCCCACGCTCGACGCCCTCGCTCAACAAAGCCTCTGGTTTACCGACGGTCACTCCGCAACCGCCCTCTGCTCCCCCACCCGCTACTGTATAATGAGTGGCAATAATAACTATCGCTCACACGCTCCCTGGGGCGTCTGGGGCACCTTCCGTGAATCCGCGTTTCGACGCGGAGAAGCCACCATTGGAACCGTGCTTCGTGACGCAGGCTATCAAACCGGTTTCATTGGAAAATGGCACCTAGGCGGCGACTTTCGCGACACAAAAACCGGCGACATCTTTCGCGAACAATCCCGTGGCAATCCCGATGCAACCGTCGATGTCACCCAGTTTATCGATCGCGGCCCCCGCTTCTGCGGATTTGACTACGACTTCACCTTACCCTGCGGCATTCAAGGGCCCATATACATCTGTTATGAAAACGAAAAATGGTATCCCCTAAACGCCGACTCCGACATCCTCTACCTCACACGAGAGCTCGCCATTAATGCCAAAGACATTTCCGACAAAGGCTCCGGATTAGGCGACACACACTGGCACACCGAAAAAATTGGCGACCTCATCTCGCAAAAAGCCGTCGATTTCATTCATCGTTCCGCTCAACACGAAAAACCCTTCTTTCTATACTACTGCTCTCCCATGGTACACATCCCGCACTGCCCACCTGAAACGTTCGACGGCAACGCCGTCAAACATCAAACCCCCTCTCTTCATACCGACATGATCATCGAACTAGACCTTCAGATCAAACGCATAGCCGATGCCTTAAAAGCAACAGGTCAGTTTAATAACACGCTGCTCATTGTTACGTCCGATAACGGAGGTCTTCGCAATCATCGCGATGCCATCGCAGCAGGGCACCATTCCAGCGGCGGCTGGAACGGGTCTAAGAATTCCCCCCTTGAAGGAGGTCATCGGGTGCCCTTTTTCGCGCTCTGGCCCAATCAAATCAAAACCGGCATCACCCATGAGCCCGTCATAAACTCAGACATGATTGCCACGTTTGCCGCACTGACAAAAACCCAGCTTCCGAAAGGACAAGCACTCGACTCAAATAACCTGCTGCCGCTTCTACTCGGCAACACATCATCCTATCACGCGCGCGAACAACTCCTCCTCCAAGCCGGTAGTAAACACGAACTTATCTACCGAAAAGATCCCTGGAAACTCATCATTCAATCAAATCATGCCGTAACAAAATTCGAACCCATCGCGCTGTTTAATCTGCAAACAAATCCCGATGAAGATCCTGCCGACAACCTCATCGAGCACCCCGAACATGCGACACGTGCCACCAACCTGTTTGAAGAATATATGCATATTCGAACAAACGGAATCGTCACGCTACCGCACGGACGCTAATCAAACGTAATGCGAAAAGCAATGGCGGCTGCACAGAGAGCACGGCCCCCCACTTCAATGCGTAAACACTCCGATGTCTGTTTCCACTCCACCCGATTTGAACCGCTGATCAGCTCAACCGATCGAATCGACCGCTCCAGCTCTGGTGAACCTCGGCGCAGTGTCTCCACCGTGAACACCCCATCATCAGGCCATCCCAGCGCCGTGGCATATAACTGATCCCCCTTCATCGTGAAGCGGATATCCTCATGGCCAGCGTCTTTATTCTTTTTCTCTGAATGATGCCCCTGATTTACCTCGGTCGGCCCCTCGCCGTAGACAACCCAGGGACGCGTATCATAAACCGCTTCCCCATTCAGTGCCAACCACGCCCCAATCTCTTCCAAAATAGTTACCGCTTCAGCGGGAATCGTACCATCCGCACGCGGACCAATGTTTAAGAGCAAGCATCCATTCTTACTGACAATATCTATCAGCTCATCAATCAAATAATCCGTACTCTTATACTGCTCGTTCTCAATATATCCCCATGAAATTTTTCCAACGGACGTATCCGTTTGCCACGGAAACTCATAAATATCCGTCATCCGCCCCCGTTCAATATCCAGCACGATTAAGTCCTCTGGGAAACAACGGCTCCGCATGTTCTTATCCTGAAAAACCACCTCCTTATTCCAATCCAAGCCCCGATTGTAATAATACGCCAATAAACGCTGATGAACCGATTCCCAACCCGGTTTATCCAATCCATAGTCGAACCAGATCAGATCCGGCTCATATTGATCCATGATATCCGTGGTTCGATTCCACCATAAATCCAAGAAAAGCTGACTCGGTTTAGACTCCTTATCCACCTGAAACCAATAAAGATCAGCATACTGAGTATCATTCGTATCCCAGTCAGGATTTGTTGTTTTATAGTAGATCCGGTTCAGCGCAAAATGCGAGGAGACACCAAACTTCATATCGCGCGCGCGACAGGCATCAGCCAAGAGCCGCATCACATCACGCTTGGGGCCCATATCTTTGGCATTCCAGCGCGTCACGCGCGAAGCATACATGGCAAATCCATCATGGTGCTCCGCCACCGGCACCACATATCGGGCTCCCGAACGCTTAAACAAATCAGCCCAACCTTCTGCATCAAAATTCTCCGCCCTAAAAAGCGGAATAAAATCCTTATACCCAAAAGCCGCCGCTCCGCCATATTGCTCTTCATGATGGCGATAGGCATTCATACCCCCCTTATTCCAACCGGGATCATACATCCCCGGTGCATATTTTTCCGACATAAACGCCGGCACCGCATACGGCCCCCAATGGATAAAAATCCCGAATTTTGCATCCCGAAACCAAGCCGGCACCTCATAATGACTCCGAATGGAATCCCACGAAGCTTCATATCGAAACGAAGCCACATCAATACCATCCATCGCACCGCACACCTCCATCCATTATTATCGATAATAGCCGCCCATAAAAAACATCGTCAACCATCCCTTAGATGGATAGACGCAAAACCAATCGCACGTACTACACCCCCCATGAAAGCACACATATATGCTCTACTTTTCATCTCCCACACGGCCGTTCAACTGACCCATGCCCAGCCCATGCCCTTTCAACAGCACCCCTCAACCAACCAACAGTGGGAACTGGTGAGCGCCCTCAGCGACGAGTTCGATTCAGACACACTCGATGCCACCCGCTGGGACATTCATCATCACCCCTGGGGGGACCGAGCCTGGCGCTCGCACAACGTCTGGCAATCCGATGGGAATGTACGAATACAAGCCGACTACCATCCCCACCGCGGCAAAAATAACAACCGATACTACTACACCACCGGCATGCTACAATCCCGACAACAAATCACCTACGGCTATGTTGAAGCACGCATCAAAGCCGCCGATATTTTTCCCGGCTTCACCACCGCATTCTGGCTCTAAAGCAACGGCTCCCGCAATCCTCAGTTTCCACACATCACCTATGCCGAAATCGATATCGTAGAACTCCTGCAAGGCCTCTGGAACAGAGAGACCCGAAAAAACAATAAACCGAACTATATCGACTGCAACCTGCACACCCGCGAAATACAAAACGGCGTCGAGATCTGGCGGCGCCCCGAACAGTGGCCCGAAATTTGCGAAAATCACTACGAAGCCCCCTTTGATCCCCGCGATGGATTTCACATCTATGCCTGCGAGAACACCCCCGAAAAAATCACATGGTTCATTGACGGCATCCCCGTTGCCTCCGTCACCAACCACAACTGGCACCTTCCCATGACCCTCACCATCAACCTCGAACCGCGCCCGCCCCTCATTCGCTGGGGCAAACCCGGCGAGCAAGATCGGGTGCCGGTTCGCCGCACCTCCACATCAAAAGGCTGTCCCATCACCGCAGAAGTAGACTACATACGGGTCTGGAAACCACTCGAGAAATAATCGCTCAAGTAGCGCTCAAACTGATCCACCACCGTTTTATAGGCACGGTCTTCGGCCCTATTTTGCTGCTCAAGCGGATCGGTCTGATAATCGAAAAGCTCCCTAGCATGCACCCGAGATGCCTCGAATGTTCCCGTCTGCGCCGCCGCACGATCCACCCAGAAAACAGCACGGTAGCGCTCCGTCCGCAAGGAGTATCCCATTTTATCCCTTTTCCCATGGTCGGGATACTGACTCATCGCAAACGGTTTCACCGCCCCATCCGGGTTTTTCAGAAGAGGCACCAGACTTGTCCCCTCCAGCGATTGGGGGATGGGAAGCGACGCCAGTTCGCACAAGGTCGGAAAAATATCAACGGACTCCACCACCGAACGCGTCTTTCCCGGCCTTAAAAATGTCGGCGAATAAATAATCAACGGGGCCCGAGTCGCCTGCTCATAGGTGGAATGTTTACACCAGATATTATGATCCCCCAGATGCCAGCCATGATCGCCCCAAAGCACAACGACCGTATTTTTATGCAACCCAAGCTCCACCAATTTATCGATCACTTTTCCGATCTGCGTATCCACATAAGAAACGCAAGCCCGATAGCCATGAATCAGCTCCCGCTGTTTTTGAGTCGGAATATCACCCACCCGCTTCACATCCGAATAGCCACGCAACTCAGTACCCTTATGCCATGCATACCGCGGAGACCCCTCCGGCAGCTCCCGATAAGCCGCCAGCTCAATCCGACCCCGATCATACAGATCCCAATATTTTTTCGGCGCCACAAACGGCAAGTGCGGCTTACGATAGCCCAGCGTCAGGAAAAACGGTTTATCCGATTCCGCCAACTGCTCGAGCATCTCGATCCCCCACACCGTCATCGCACCATCTGAATAGGCATCATCAGGAAGATCCAGCATTTCCGTAGAAGGCTTGGCATCCAACTGCGCCATAAACGCCTGCTTCTCCTTAAACGTTTTCCGCCCCCCCTTTTTCATCTGCTTCTCAGCCTGATGGATATGGGGCGACTGATACTGCGTATAATGTGCTGGCAGCCGGTCATCCGCAAACGGCAACGCCTCCCCCTGCACATATGGAATCGACCACGATGGCGGGTCATCATGTTTAAACCCATGCATAATCTTGCCCGCCCCCGCCGTTTCATATCCCGCCTTTTTAAAATATTCCTGCATCGTAAACGCAGTAGGACACTCCTCACGGCACGTGTGTTGCAGATCCCAAACCCTCGTCGTATCCGGACGCAACCCGCTGAACATACTCGCCCGCGACGGCCCACAAACCGCTTGCTGAACGTAATGATGCTCAAACAGCATACCCAGCTCCGCCAACCGGTCGATCGCAGGCGTCACCATATAATCCGCACCATAACAACCCAGCTCCGGTTTCAAATCATCAATGCTCAGAAACAGCACATTCGGTCGCTCCACCGCCTGAACCCCACTCACCCACAACACGACAAACAGCCCCTTCAACACACTCATTTTTCACCCGCCGGAATCAACGCTCTCAGCAGCTCCGGACGCCACGCCTTCGCAACCGGATCATAAGCCCCAAAGCTTGAACAAAATTCCCAATAATTCCACGAAAACCCCCGTTTCTCCATTTCGCGGCACAGAAACGCCGTCCAGCGAACACGCGAATCCAGCTCCGCTTTACTGAACGCCCCAAACTCACCCACATTAATCGGGATTTGATACTCTTTTGACCAACGAACAGCTTCATCTAAAGCCACCAACAACTCCGCACGCTCTTCATCCGATCCCAACCAAGGTCTGCCAACCGGAATCTTCTGCTTCACCCAACTCGCCCCCTGGTGCGTAAAACGGAACGGCTCGTAGAAATGAACAGAAGCAATCAGATTCCGATCATGGCGCGGCAGCTCAAGATCCTTCAGAAAATGAATCCGGTTCCAACCCAACGGAGCCACCAAAATCGGACGCACCGGATTCNTTCTCCGTATCAANTNGATCGCATCGTTCTGCACACGGTTCCAGACATCCTNCGTCACATTTCCCGTCGGCTCATTNAGCACNTCAAAGCAGAGCGCGCGCGGGGCATCCTGATAATGCTCCGACAACTGCTTCCAAATCCCCAACAACCGATCCGCATGCTCGTTGGGTGCTTCCATAAATGCTTGGTAGTGATGAACATTGAGGATCACGATCAGTTCACATTCCAGCGCCGCCTCGATCACGCCATCTATTNGTTCCATAAAATCGGAATCAATCACATANGGCGCCTCTGCAGCCGCATAATCAGACCAGCGAACCGGTATNCGAACCGAAGAAAAACCCGCCTCCTTAATGATATCAAAATACGCCACATCCAAGNGTCCCCACGCCCTCCGCTTCGGAGACTCGAACATATTACCCATATTGATCCCCCGCCCAAGCCGCTCATTCACCCCAAAAACATCCAGCGATTCAGCAAACGAATCCATCAGCAACACCAATCCCATCAATACAAGCCACTTCCGTCTCATCACGCTTCCACCCCATCCTCAACGCACCCCCCACACCCGTCCAGATCACGGGTTCTAGCATCGCTACGCCAACCGAGCCGCCCCCGATCCTCCTGTAAAAAGAGGACNCCACAACCCACCATAATCAAGTNCCACTCCACTAGCATCCCAACATCCTACNGCCGCAGGGTTCATCATTCACCGGTTCAAAAGTCATACGCAGCAATCCCATATCATTCATCGTCATTGTATATATCACTTATATATCAAAAAGCGCAACAGTCAAATCGCTTTGAACAAAAAGAATCCGCTCAAGTAGACCCATCACCCCGAAAAACGCGCACCAAGCTACTGATTATAATCGGCCAAAATTTCANGAATCACAGCCTCCACGCCCTCACGACCNAGACGAGCATGACCCCCACACGATTCACGAATATAAAACGCCTGAGGTTTNTGACCCGTCAGTTGCGCCGAACGCCCCTCACTCAACGCAACCGCATGAGCAATCATCCCACTCGCCACATAATCATAAGGNAGCAACATCGTACTCAACGGCGGATTCAACCGTAATCCATTCGGATTATTATTATGCCCCAGCACAGCAAAATCATCCGGAACCGAGATGCCACCGCTCTGGCAAGCCTCAATAAATTCAATCGCAATCTCATCATGATAAGCAATAATGGCCAGTTTACCTTTATGTACCGACCAACGCTTCATGATCCGCGTATAATCCGACGACGTACGATCTACCATCCCAATCAAAATCGGAAAGTCNCGGCGGTCACACCACCGACTATAATGCAGCAATTTACGCTGAAAATATTCTGCTCCCTCAGCATCAGGCCCCAGCAAAGCAATCTGCTCAAACCCCAGCTTCCTCAAATAGTTGCACTGTATATACGTATCAGAATGCAGTGAATCTGATTCCGCCCGCGGATCCCAATAGCAATTATCCTCCAGCCCATGCGCAGGATTAGCAATCACCACCGGCAGCTCACTCGCCCGAATAAAATCATGCAGCCCCACCGCGTTCTGATCTTCCCCCAACCACGGCAGGATAATCGCACAGCAGCCCTGTTCGATAAATTCACGCGCCAACGCCGCCGAATTAATATCAATCTCCGTCACCGTTCGGATATTCAGCATCATATGGCGCTCCTCCGCCGAATGATGAAGCTGATCAATCAGCGAAGTCACATAGTGCCCCCAATGCTTCAGCGGCAGCAACACGCCCAACTTATCCGTCGCACGCAGCACCTTATCCGCCGAAACCTTCCGCTTCTTATAATCCACCGCACGCTCTGTCACAAACGTACCACTGCCACGCTTCAGCTCCACATACCCCTGCTCCGCCAACGTTTCAAAAGCATGGCGCACCGTATGGTAATTGCAGCCAAACTGCTCCCCCAGCACCCGAACACCCGGCAAGCGCGTACCCGGTTCCAACTCACCGCTCTCAATCCGCAATAGAATTTTATCACAGATCTCCTGATATTTNTGGGGTGTCGCATNCATCTCTTTTCATCCCTNANCCAAAAAGTGTTATATTTNCAATACCNCCAAAACCTCTTTAAANCTAAGTGATATAGTATCACACTCAAAAAATAGAGGAAGATATATAACACTTATTTTTCANCCCCTCACCACCCANCGNACCGGTGTTGGTAGGGCGTGTTCGCCGAACGCGCCACACATCAGGTAGGGCCTGTTCACCCCACGCCCCACCCAGCAGACGGGGTTTTGGTTTTGGTAGGGCGTGTTCGCCGAGCGCGCCACCCATATGCAGAAAGGCGCGCTCGGCGAGCACGCCCTACCTCTTCCCCCTACCTTTTCCCACCCCAGTGCCACTGGCTTCGGCGCAACCTTCGAAGGACTGCCCGTTGAAAATTTCGAGACAGACGACCCTCCCACCATCCAAGCCATCGCCTATCAGAACGGCAACCTACTCATCACCCTCAACGAGGGCACCTCGGGTATCACCGTCGAAGAGACCGCCGACATCACCGCCGACAACTGGACCCCCATCAGCCCCNCCATCGACAACGGCGCCTTCCAACTCCCCACCACCCACACCCACCGCTACTACCGCTTCACAAACTGATGCCCACTCCACAGCTGGCATGCGGAACGGTACGATTGAGTCGAGAGCTGAGAGCAGAAGGAAAAAAAACGGACCGTTTGATTTTCAATCTGCCCTATGCCACTCTTGAAGAATGAAATTCAGACCTTGCATTGATCTGCACAACGGCACCGTCAAACAAATTGTCGGCAGCACGCTGCGCGATGGCCACGAACCCCAAACCAATTTCACCGCCACTCACCCCCCCGCATGGTTCGCCCGCACCTATGCCGAGGACGACCTCACGGGCGGCCACATCATCAAACTCGGTCCCGGTAACGACGACGCTGCACGCGAAGCCCTCCATGCTTGGCCCGGTGGTCTGCAAATCGGTGGCGGTATCACCGCCCAAAACGCCTCCCAATGGCTCGACGCGGGTGCCAGCAAAGTCATCCTCACCTCCTGGCTTTTCACCGACGGTCAGCTCGACCCACAAAAACTCAACCAACTCAAAACAGCCATTGGCAAAGAGCAGACCGTTCTCGATCTCAGCTGCCGCCTCCGCGACGGCCAATACCACATCGTCACCGACCGCTGGCAAACCTTCACCCACACCCCCATTACCCCTCAAACCCTCCAGGACTTATCCCACTATGCCGCCGAATTCCTCATCCACGCCGTCGATGTTGAGGGCAAACAAGCCGGCATCGACCAACCCCTCATCGAACACCTCGCCGCCCACAGCCCCATCCCCTGCGTCTATGCTGGCGGCGTTCGCTCTCTCCAAGACCTCGCCACCATTCGCACCCTCGGCGAGGATAAGATCGATGTTACCATCGGCTCGGCCCTCGACCTCTTCGGTGGCCCGCTTCCCTACCGCGACGCCGTCAACTTCTGCGCCTAGAAATCGTAGACCAACCCCAACGACACCAACACATCGTTTCGCTCACTGCCCACCGCATCTGGCATATTATCGTACTCATCCCGCAGCTCCGCAAACAACGAAACCGACTCCAGCAAGCCGCTCTTCACCCCCATCACCAACCAGCCATAATAATCCTCCGTCGGCTCCTCTGCGTTCCCGTTCAACTCCACCTCCGCATAGATCGACGCCCGCTCACTGAAATCCCAATTAAAGTTGGAGGCCAACCGAAAACCCGTATACGTCGCCTCCTCTTCAACCCCTCTGTCATACGTCAGGTTCACACCCGCCGCCACATCCAGTTTCATCTGCTCATCACGGATCACATAACAACCCACATTCGGACCCAACTGCCCCCGAAACCGAATCCCCCGAATGGAATCATGCACCCCCTGCGTGAATACCGATGCAAAATACGCCGGATTCGAAAACCGGAACCGATACTCCGACTGCGCCCGCGCCAACCCCTCCGTCTGCAGCCCCTCCGTCTCCCCATGCTCTCCATAGAACGAATTTAACCAATCATTCGCATCCGAATACCGCTCACGCTTCACGTTCGTCGTATACAACGACCGATCCGTATTCCCCGAGCGATAGCTCGCTCCCAGCGCTGCCTCATTCTCCCACGCTCCCTCATCACCCCAGGCACATCCCACCCACCAAACCATCAAAAAACCAAACAATAAACCCTTCAAAACCGCTCCTTCATTAAAGATAAAAAAAGAAAATATCAATCCGCCTATCCCCCCGCAACTTAAAAAAAACACTCTTCACTCGTATGTTCAATTCCATTGTTTTGAATAGATAAAAATTGATACAGTNCCCCCTCAACTCAACAAGGAAACCACATGAGCACATACCAATACAGCCCCCTCTTCCAGCACGAAGGCATCCAAACCCCTTGGCGCAAAATTTCCGACCACAGCATTAGCACCCAAACCCTCAACGGCAAAGAAGTTCTCCTCATCGAACCCGAGGCCCTCGAACAACTCGCCTACGAAGCCTTCTGCGATGTCTCCTTCTACCTCCGCCCCGGCCACCTCCAACAAGTCGCCTCCATCCTAGACGACCCCGACGCCAGCGAAAACGACCACTTCGTCGCCAACGCCTTCCTCGAAAACTCCATCATCTCCGCCATCGGCGAACTCCCCACCTGCCAAGACACCGGCACCGCCCTCATCACCGGCGCCAAAGGCGCCCAAGTCTGGACCGACTTCAACGAAAAAGAAGCCCTCTCCCGTGGCATCCACCGCGCCTTCGCCGAACGCAACCTTCGCTACTCCCAAATCGCCCCCCTCTCCATGTTCCAAGAAAAAAANACCGGCAACAACCTCCCCGCCCAGATCGACATCGCCGCCACCACCGGCAACGAATACCACCTCACCTTCATCGCCAAAGGCGGCGGCTCCGCCAACAAATCCTTCCTCTTTCAAAAAACCAAATCGCTCCTCACCGACGAACANCTCACCGAATTTNTACGCACCGAACTCTTCAACATCGGCACCGCCGCCTGCCCCCCCTACCACTTCGCCCTCGTCATTGGCGGCACCTCCGCCGAAGCCACCCTCAAAACCGTCAAACTCGCCTCCATCGGCGATCTCGACGACCTCCCCACCACCGGCGATGAATCCGGCCGCGCCTTCCGCGATCTCGAGTGGGAAGCCAAGATCCTCCAAATGAGCCGCGATTCCGGCATCGGCGCTCAATTCGGCGGCAAATACTTCTGCCACGACGTCCGCGTCATCCGTCTCCCCCGCCACGCCGCCAGTTGCCCCGTCGGCCTCGGCGTCTCCTGCTCCGCCGACCGCAACATCCGCGCCAAAATCACCCCCCAAGGCATCTTCCTCGAACAACTCGAATATGACCCCGCCCAATACGCCCCNACCCAACGCAACAGCGAACCCGATCAAGCCCCCCTCATCNACCTCAACCAACCCATGGATCAACTCCTTCAGGAGCTCTCCCAATTCCCCGTCTGCACCCGCCTACGCCTCACCGGCACCCTCATCGTCGCCCGCGATATCGCCCACGCCCGCATTCAGCAAATGCTCGACAACGGTGAACCCATGCCCGACTACTTCAAAAACCACCCCATCTACTATGCCGGCCCCGCCAAAACCCCCGTCGGCAAACCCTCCGGCTCCTTCGGCCCCACCACCGCCCAACGCATGGACCCCTATGTCGACACCTTCATGCAGCACCGCGGCTCCATGATCATGCTCGCCAAAGGCAACCGCACCCCCCAGGTCACCCAAGCCTGCGGAACCCACGGCGGCTTCTACCTCGGCTCCGTCGGCGGTCCCGCCGCACTCCTCGCCGAAAAAAATATTAAATCCGTCGAACTCGTCGACTTCGAAGACCTCGGCATGGAAGCTGTCCGCAAAATTGACGTCGTCGACTTCCCCGCCGTCATCATCGTCGACGACAAAGGCAACAACTTCTTCACCGACATTCTTCAACCCAAAGGCAAACGCTCAAAAAAATAACTGAAAGTTAAAAAATATTTGACACTTGTTTAGTAAATAATTAACTTATTTAGTTAATAAACCTAAACAGGAGTCAGCCCATATGCCCTCACCCACATTCTGGTGGATCATTATCGGATTAACGCTCATGCTCTGCGAATTCGCTGTTCCCGGGCTGGTACTCTTCTTTTTTGGTATCGGCGCCATCATCACCGGCCTCTTCGCCCTCTTCATCCCCTCTCTCAATCTTCAACTCGCCCTCTTCTCCCTTTTCTCCCTCCTCTCCCTCTTCGGACTACGCCGCATACTCAAACCCATGTTCACCGGCAACACAACCGACCGCAATACCGACTACATGCCAGAAGGGATGATCGGCCAACGCTGCACCGTTGAAACACTCATCCAGCCCGACAGCGCAGGCAAAGTAATCCTCAACGGCGCAAGCTGGAGAGCAGAATCCAACGAAACCCTTCAACCCGGAACCCGCGTTATCATTCAAGAACAACGAAGCCTTACCCTAATCGTTACCCATATAGGANAAGAGACATGAACGGACTNATCGTCACAGGNATCATCATATTATTCATCATCATAGCCATCGCAAAAACCATGCAAATTGTGCCGCAACGGCACGCCTACATCATCGAACGCCTCGGCAAATATAACAAAACGCTCGAAGCCGGCTTACACATCCTCATCCCCTTCATCGACAAAGTCGCCTACAAACACACCCTCAAAGAACAAGCCGTAGATGTCCCCCCGCAAATGTGCATCACCAAAGACAATATTTCCGTCGAAGTCGACGGCATCCTATACATGCAAGTCATCGACCCCAAAAACGCCTCCTACGGCATCGGGAACTATAATTTCGCCTCCACTCAGCTCGCACAAACCACCATGCGCTCCGTCATTGGACGGCTTGACCTCGACAAAACATTTGAAGAACGCGACTCCATCAACGGCGCCATCGTCGAAGCCGTAGGCGCCGCCTCTGACCCATGGGGCGTCAAAGTCACCCGCTACGAAGTTAAAAACATCACCCCCCCACAAAGCATCAAAGAAGCCATGGAAAAACAGATGAAAGCAGAACGCGAAAAACGCGCCGTCATCGCCGAATCCGAAGGCGAACGCCAAGCACAAATCAACCAAGCCGACGGAGAAAAACAAGCCGCCATCGCCCGCTCAGAAGGCGAAAAACTCAAACTCATCAACGAAGCCGACGGACGCGCCGCCGAAATCCGTGCCGTCGCCATCGCCACCGCCGAAGGCATCACCGAAATCGCCCAATCCATCAACGCTCAAGGCGGCGCAGACGCCGTCAACCTCCGCATTGCCGAACAATACATCACACAATTCGGAAACCTCGCCAAAGAGAACAACACCCTCATCATACCCTCCAACCTCTCCGACATCGCAGGCATGGTCTCCTCCGCAAAAGAAGTGATCGGAAGCATCAAAAACTAACGCAACAGCCAAACACTCAACCCCCTTCCATCGAACAAACCAAAACAACTATTTCGCCCGAGCGACCCAAAGCATTTTTTGCTCTCCAAATTTTACACCGATACAAGAACGCTATATGCTCGGGACATGAAAATTAAAAACATAACCCCTTTCATCATCGCCCTGATTCTCCTCAGCAGCACCCACGCCGCTCTCAACACCGAAGAACTCCGGCAACAATCCAAAAACATCACCGTCCAAGCCTACCCCGATGCCGATACCGTTCTCCTCAACGACATAACCCACGTTACCTACCAGCCCGACGGCACCTCCCAGACTCACTCCGATACCGCCATCAAAATACTCACCGAAAAAGGCAAACGCAGCCAACGCACCCTCACCCTCAGCTTCAACATCTCCTACGGCACCAACTACTTCACCCGCGTCGAACGCATCACCCCCCAAGGCGACATTGTTCCCATCGACCTCTCGGCCAACAGCCGCACCATCGTCAACCCTTCCCAAATGAGCGCCAACATCTACAACCCGAACTCCAAAATCCTCCAACTCTCCATCCCCGGCCTCCAAATTGGCGACATCCTCCGCTACCAAACCGAAGATATTGTCACCAAAACCGTCGTACCCGATACCTGGAGCGACTATCAAGTCTTCGAAGCTAACTTCCCCATCCTCCGCGCCACCTACCACGTAGACGCTCCCGCTTCACGCCCCCTCCACAACATACTCCTCAAAGACGAAATTCCCGGCACCATTCGCGCCACTCAAACCACAAAAGAAGATCGCATCCAATACACCTGGCAGCTCCAAGACGTCCCCCAATATTTCCCCGAACCCCAAATGCCCACTCCCCACACCGTCACCCAACGCCTGCTCATCAGCACCATACCCAGCTGGGAAGAACTCTCCCGTTGGTACTGGAACCTCTGCCTCCCCCGAATGGAATGCACCACCCCCGCCCTCGAACAGACCGCCCTCGACCTCACCCACGGCAAAAGCACCCAAGAAAAAATCGAAGCGCTCTTCACCTTCGTCTCTCAAGAGATTCGCTACATGGGCATCACCACCGAAGAGGAAGCCCCCGGCTACGAACCCCACGATGTCTCCATCACCTTCGAAAACCGCTACGGCGTCTGCCGGGATAAAGCCGCCCTCCTCGCCGCCATGCTCCGCATCGCCGGCGTCGATGCCTTCCCCGTCATCATCATGGCCGGCCCCAAAAAAGACGAAGAAGTCCCACAGCCCTTCTTCAACCACGCCGTCACCGCCGCCCTCAACGACCAAGGCGAATATGTCCTCATGGACCCCACCGACGAAAACACCAAAGACATCTTCCCCGCCTACCTCCAAAACATGAGCTACATCGTCGCCCGCCCCGAAGGCGACACCCTGCGCACCTCCCCCATCATCCCCGCCAACCAGAACCTCACCCGGCTCCACACCCACGCAACCCTCAACCAAGCTGGCACCCTCACCGCCCACACCACCATTCACTTTCAAGGCGTCAACGACACCATTTACCGCACCCACTTCTCCAAACTCAAACCCGAAGAGCGCCGCCGCTTCTTCGAAGGCCACCTCCGCCGCACCGCCCCCGCCGCCCAACTCGAAACCCTCACCTTCAGCCCCGCCGAACTCCGCGACACCACCCAGCCACTCACCGTCCAGCTTGACTACCGCGCCGAAGACCTCCTCGCCGGCACCCAAACCCACCGTATGCTTCAGCTCCCCCAGCTCGGGGCCTCCATCGGCTATGCCAACTTCCTCTTGGGCAACACCGGCCTCACCCAACGCCGCTTCCCGCTCTACACCCGTATCACCGCTGGCATCGAAGAAACGCTGCACCTCGAACTCG
This sequence comes from Kiritimatiellaceae bacterium, assembly GCA_002691095.1. Classification (GTDB taxonomy): domain Bacteria; phylum Verrucomicrobiota; class Kiritimatiellia; order Kiritimatiellales; family Pontiellaceae; genus Pontiella. The sequence continues at coordinate 23,061 of NZGU01000004.1, forward strand.
ACCCCTCCCTCGGCACCCCCCAACTCCCCACCACCGCCCCCACCACATCCACCAACCTGCTCTGGAATCACCAATATGTCCTCAACCAAAACACCCTGCTCACCACCAACAACCTCCAACTCAACACCGTTCAATTCTCACCCGCTCAATACCAACAGCTCCGCCACGACCTCGAACAGATCGAATACGAATCCAGCAAACAAATCATCCTACAACAAACCCCCGACACCCTCCCACAGCCCGACATCCGCATCCTCGAACACCACGAAACCTTCACCCTCACCGACGCCCACAGCTGGCACCAGCACACGCAACGCAAAACCAAAATCCTCACCTACGCCGGACAAAAAGAGCAGGCCGAAATCAAACTCACCTACAACCCCGCCTGGGAAACCGTCCAGGTCACCAACGTCCTCGTCACCCTACCCGATGGCACCACCAAAACCATCCGCCCCGAAGAGCGCAACCTAATGGACGCCGCCTGGAGCGCATCCGCCCCTCGCTATCCTGCTGAAAAAATACTCGTCATTAACCTGCCCAGTGTCGAAATCGGTAGCACCATCCAATACGAAACCCACCGCACCGTCACACACAAACCCTGTTTCGCCCTCCAGCGCAGCTTCAACGGATTCAACCCCATCGACCACAAAACACTCACCGTCATTCATCCCAACAACCTTCCCCTCCAAATCCGCAACCACGACATTCAACCCACACAAACCCTCGAATCGCAAACGACCACACTTCGCTGGGAAGCCCACAACCAAACACCCCACCTGCAAGAAGAAAGCCTTCCCGCCTGGCACACCTTCAACCCTTATGTCCGGATCGCCACCACCAACTGGGAAACCTACGCCCAACAAATCTACACCCCTCTGCTAACCGCCACCCAACAACAACCCAACACCCAACAACTCGCCCAACAACTCACCCAACAACTCACCACCGACCGACAACGCATTCGCACACTCCGCGACTGGGTCTCTCAAAATATCCGCGCAGCCGGCCCTACTCTCTCCAACCTCCCCCTAACCTCCATCACCCCCGCCGATACCACCCTCGCCGACCGCTACGGCAACCGCACCGACCGCATGATTCTCCTCCACACCCTCCTCCAAGCCATCCACATCCCATCTGAATTTCTACTCGCCGCCTACAGCTCCCTCATCCCCGAAGAGACAGAACCCGCCCAAACCCTCCCCGGCCGCACTCACTTCGAACGCCTCATCCTCAAAACCCAACTCGACAACACACCCCTCTATCTCACCGGCAACTCACACTACGCTCCCCTCGGCCCCACCCCCTTCCATCGACAACCCGCCCTCCACCTCCCCACCGGCACCATCGAAACCATTCAAATTGACCCCGAATTTCACGACATTGACCGCACCCAATACACCTTCACCCTCACCCCCGACGGAACCCTCACCTACCAACAACAAGCAAGCATCACCGGAACCGCCTATGAACCCTTCCACCGAACCTACGCCGAAATGACCCCCGAAAACCGCCGCCGCCACCACCAAGAACTCCTCGCCAACATCGCCCAAAACGCCCAACCCAACGGCGAACTCATCACCGACTACGCCCACTACCCCGCCCACTACTCCCTCTCCGCCACCGCCCAACGCTACGCCATCCAAGACCAAAACTACCTCTACCTCCAACTCCCCGCCCTCTTCGCCGACCTCTTCAACTATCGCTCCCCCCAACGCACCCTCCCCCTCGCCCAATCCAACTGGATCGATCAGGAAATCCAACTGCTGCTCCACCTCCCCCCCAACCACACCCCCCTCATCACCCCCCAACCCCTCACCCTCCAGCTCCCCAACCAAACCGGCACCGTCCAACTCACCACCCACTACGACCCCCAACACCACACCCTCACCCTCACCGGAACCGCCCACATCCGCCCCGCCCTCATCCCCGCCAACCAGTTCCCCCAACTCATTCAAGCCGACCGGCAACTCTCCCACCCCAACCGCTCCACCCTCCTCCTCCTCAACACCGACCCGTAAGGAACCCACCCGCCCATCCGATGCCCAAAAGGAGACACAACATGAAAACCCACACCCTCGGAATCCTTATGGCCCTCACCCTCACCACCCACGCCTACGAAAAAGCCTTCGACCCCACCCCCGCCGGAACCACCGAAATTAAAACCATTCCCCAACGCACGCTCCTCACCTCCCAGCGCACCGAAAACTACTTTGCCGCCAACAACAACCTCTTCGGAAACCTCTTCCGCTACATCCGTCAACACGACCTACCCATGACCACCCCCGTCAAAGCCAACATAATGCCCGGCCAAATGGGCTTCTACATCGATCAAAAAAACCAACACAAATCCCTCCCCAACACCGACACCGTCACCCTCACCACCGAACCCGCCCGCACCGTCATCAGTCTCGGTCAACGCGGCGGCTACTCCCAAAAAAACTACCAAACCGCCCTCCGCAACCTCCAACAAGAGCTCGCCGCCCGGCCCGACTGGAAAGCCCACGGCCCACCCTACGCCATCTTCTGGAACGGCCCCTACATTCCCAACTTTGCCAAAAAATTTGAAGTCCACATTCCCATCGAACCCAGCCAACCCTAACCCCTTTCCAAACAAGCTTTTCAACCCACTCCAATCCGCTTACTCTACTCCCNATGGAAATCATCAACGCTATCGCCCCCGTCTTTCTGCTCATCCTCCTCGGCAAAGCGCTCCAATCCCTCCACTTCTTCCCCGAAACCTTCCTCGATCAGCTCAACCGCTTCGTCTATCACCTCGCGCTACCCGCCCTACTCATCGCCCGCATCAGCCAAGCACAAGTCGACACCCCCTCCGCCACCCGCATGATCACCCTCTTTCTGCTCGCCACCCTCGCCACCCTCGCCCTCGCCTGNCTCCTCGCCCGCCTTCAGAAACTCACCCCCGCCAAAGCCGGCGCCTTCATCCAAGGCAGCTTTCGCGGTAACGGGGTCTTCGTCGGCCTACCCATCATTCTCTATGCCGCCGGCACCCTCCACCCCGCCGCCCAACAACAAGCCTCCGTCATGATCGCCCCCATCGTCATCATCTTCAACCTGCTNGCCGTCACCGTCCTTCTCCAATGCGGCACCCTCGACCGCGCCCACGGGAAACCCCTCTCCTTCCTCCTCGCCCACCTCTTCAAAAACCCCATGATTATCGCCTGCCTCATCGGCCTGCTTCTCAACCAGCTAACCCTCCCACTGCCCACCCTCATCCTACGCCCCATGGAACTACTCGGNAGCGCCGCCCTCCCCCTCATCCTCGTCAGCATCGGCGCCACCCTCGACCTCAAAGGCCTCCGCGCAACCGCCGCCCCCACCATCCTCGCCTCCCTCCTCAAAATAGGCATCGCCCCCCTCATCGGCTATGCCCTCATCGCCCCCTTTCAGCTCACCCCCACCGACGCCCTTGTCACCCTCATATTCCTCGGCGTCCCCACAGCCGGCACCTCCTATGTCATGGCCGAAGTTCTCGGCTGTGACGCCCCGCTCGCCGGTCGAATCATCGCCCTCAGCACCCTCCTATCCTTCCTCACCCTTCCCGCACTAATTGCGCTTGGTATCCCATAAACTTTACAATATAAACCACCCCACTGCGTTACACGAACAAAGGAGCCAACCCATGAACCCAAAACAAACCACACTCATCATATTCGCCACCGCNCTCATCGCTGTCGGCGCCGTAACCGCCGCTATCAAACAGAACGAAAAACGCAAAGCAGCCGAAACCGAACTCCATAGCCTAAAAACACTCTTCGACACCGTTCCCACCGCGCAGCCCCCATCNACCCCCAACAACAAGGCCCAGCTCGAACAACTCCAAGCCGAAGTCAGCTCGCTTCAAGACGCCCTCGATAACGCCGAACAACAACTCGTCATCTACCAAAAAAAAGAGACCAANACCCCCGAAGAACAACCCCAAACCCCCGAACGTGAAAGCTACGCCGAACGGATGGCCCGCCTCAAAGAAGAAGACCCCGAAGAGTACCAGCGCATCGTCGATGAACGCCGCGAACGNCAGGAAATGATGCAATACAACCTCGCCGAACGCACCGCCATCTTCCTCGACATGGACACCTCTTTCATGAACGCAGAAGAACTCGCCAACCACCAGCAACTCGTCGATAAAATGGCCACCGTCTTCGAACTCACCCAACAATTTAACGCCCCCGAAAACGGCCCCAANCGCAGTAACATGCGCGAAATGTGGACCGCCATGAGCGAAGCCCGCCCCCTCATGGATCGTCAACGCATCACCCTCTTTGAAAACGCCTTCCGCGAACAGATCGGCATGTCCGAAGATGAAGCCGCACAAATGGCGGCCTACTTTGAACACCTCAACGAAGCCACCACCATCAACCCCTTCCCCCGCCGCAACCGCGCCCCCGACAACCANAACCAATAATCACCACAGGCCGAGCCTCCCCACTTTTCAAGTTGCAATCTTCACCCCCTCTGGCAAACTTTGNCGCTCATCAAGTAAGCGAGGTATCCATGTCAACCCACTACAACATCACCCTACTCCCCGGCGACGGGATCGGCCCCGAAGTCATCACCCAAGCCGTCAACGTGCTGAACGCCATCGCCCAACCCGCCGGCTTCAGCCTCACCTACAACGAACAGCACGCCGGTGGCGCCGCCATCGACGCTCATGGCGATCCCATGCCCGACAGCGTTGTCGACGCCTGCAAAGCCTCCCATGCCGTCCTACTTGGCGCCGTCGGCGGTCCCAAATGGGACGCACTCACCGGAGCNCTCCGCCCCGAAAGCGGCCTGCTTAAAATCCGCAAAGAACTCGGCGCCTTCGCCAACCTACGCCCCGTTACCGTTCCCGAATCCCTCGCCGAAAATTCCCCCCTCCGCCCCGAAGCCGTTAGCGGACTCGANCTCTTCACCGTTCGCGAACTCACCGGCGGCATCTACTTCGGCCAACCCNNCGGCGAAGAAGGCGAAGGCGCCGAAAAACGAGCCTGGAACACCATGATCTACTCCGTCGCCGAAATCGAACGCGTCGCCCGCGTCGCCTTCGACTGGGCGCGCAAACGCCGCAACAAAGTCACCAGCGTCGACAAAGCCAACGTCCTCACCGTCTCCCGCCTCTGGCGCGACACCGTAAAAGCCCTCCACGCAAACGAATACAGCGATGTCCAACTCGACCATATGTATATCGACAACGCCGCCATGCAAATGGTCATCAACCCCCGTCAATTCGACGTCATCCTCACCGGTAACATTTTCGGCGACATCCTCTCCGATGCCTCCGCCACCCTCGGCGGCTCACTCGGATTGCTCCCCTCCGCCTCCGTCGGAGGACCCGTCGGGCTCTTCGAACCCGTCCACGGCTCCGCCCCTGATATCGCCGGACAAGGCAAAGCCAACCCCCTCGCCATGATTCTCTCCACCGCCATGATGCTCGACANCCTCGACCAAGGAACCGCCGCCAACGCCATCCGCACCGGCGTCAATACCGTTCTCGATCAAGGCTACCGCTCCGGCGACCTGTGGCGCGAAGGCAACACCCTCGCCACCACCGAAGAACTCGGCACACGCGTTACCGAAGCCGCCCTCGCCGCCCTTTAGCGATCCGCCTCATCCCGCAACTGCGTCGAGCTGATATCCTTCCGAAAGAGTGCCTCACTAATCGGCAGAAAAAGCGGGCGATACCGTGCCGCAATCGACAAATGATCGAGGCAACTATACTGCCCCTTNTGTAAGCGACCCGCCACGATGAACCGACANTCAACNGCCAAAAACCGCTCCAGCATCCCCTCCACATCCGGATGATACCGCGCATCCAACAACCGCACNGCCGTATCAAAGCCCATCGCAAACCATGCCCCCGGAAATATCTCACTCTTCTCCAAAAAAGTAGCCGCCTTCGTCAGCACCACCGGCAGCTCTGGCGGCACCCCCGCCAGCCGCTCTCGCACCACATCCGCACCCAACGTCGGCTTATCCGCATTCCGCACCGCCAACTCCAACCAGCCAGGCCGCTCACTCAGCTCCTCAGCCGCTGCCAACAACCCCGCGTGACCCACATGAAACGGATTAAACGACCCCGGAAAAAGAAGAGGTTCTAACGGAAGATCAGCTGCATCCCGCACCCAGTGCGCTGCATGGCTCGTCAAAAATTGCTCAACTGTTTCCCGCATCACTTCCCCTCAACGCACGCCTTCACGAACGCCAGAAGCGTCTCACCCAACGCCCTCTCCTGCGCTATCCGAGAACCCGCGTCCACTGCCACATACCGATGAAAATGCCGACCCTTCACCGTCACCGCCAAATGCGCCCGATCCGCACCCCGCCGCTCCCGCTCCGTTTGCAATGCCGCCGTACACGCCACCCCCGCACACGGGCGAACCTCGTCCCCAAAACGCTCCGCCCGCGCATACGCCACCTGGCTCAACGCGCCCGCGACCCGCGAACTGCACAATCCATCACACGTGAATCCACCATACGCCCGCAACGCTCCTGCACTATAAGGAACCTGCGCTTCCAGCATAAAAGCCGACGCCCCCGCCACCGAAAGAACCGTCGAAATCGCCGAGCTCCCCCCACCGCTTACCACCCAGGCAGCCTGATACCCACTTGCCACCAACGCCTGAGCTACCGCCTCACTCATTCGCCATCCGCAACCACATCAATCGATGTAATCACCACCGCCTCTTTCGGCACATTCTGATGCGGCCCCGCATTCCCCGTCGCCACACCCTTAATCTGATTCACCACATCCATTCCTTCAACCACCTCACCAAACACACAATAGCCCCAGCCATCCTGCCCCGGGTAGTTCAAGAACGTATTATCGTTCACATTAATAAAAAACTGCGCACTCGCACTGTGCGGATCCATCGTACGCGCCATCGCAATCGTACCGGTCGCATTCGCCAACCCATTCGCCGCCTCATTTTCCACCGTCTCGGGCGCTGGCTTCTGCTGCATATCCGCCGTAAAGCCGCCCCCCTGAATCATAAACCCATCCATTACCCGATGAAAAATCGTATCCGTATAATGCCCCTTCTTCACATACTGCAAAAAATTCTCCACCGTCTTCGGCGCCTTCTCCGCATCCAATGCCAACTGAATATCACCCATCGACGTCTTCATTATAACTTTCATCTGCTTCCTCTCTTTATGCTGCTCAGACTCATCACTTTGCGCTCCGCAAACCCACAAGCCCATCATCACGAAAATAACCGTTAATTGTTTGATCATCCTCCAACCTCCCAACAATATAGTTAAGCATAGGAACAAGAACCCTACACCCATGAACTGGAAGAAAACAGTAAAACGCAAACTACGTCAACCGTTTGAAACCCTCGGTTTCATCCTGCTGCTGCTACTTATCCCCCTCACCCCCCGCCCCCTCATTCTACTTCAATCCCGCCTCATCGCCCGCATCCTACTCCGCTTCTGCTCCTCCCATCGTAACACCGCCCTCGAAAATCTCGATGCCGTCTTCAAAGACTCCCGCACAACAGAAGCCAAGAACAACATACTCCTCCAATCCACCGCCACCTTCATCCAAACCTACATCGACCTCATTTGGTTCACCTTCCGCTCCTCCCACCGCATCAAAAAATTTGTAGACACCCACAGCTTCGAAACCAGCATACAAACAACCCCCTCCTCCACCATTTTTGTCACCGCCCACCTCGGCAACTGGGAACTACTAGGCCAACTCATCCACCACCTACAACTCCCCCTAACCACCGTCGCCGCCCCCCTCAAAAACGCAACCATCAACCGCATCCTCAACCGCATCCGGCAAAAAAACGGCCAACAAATTATCTCCGCCCACGGCGCCTTCAAAAAAATCATCTCCGCCCTCCGACACGGCCACCACACCGCCCTGCTCCTCGATCAAACCCTCTCCCCCACAAAAGGCGGCATCCCCATCCACTTCATACACGCCACCGCCTACATCGCACCCAGCGCCGCCCTCCTCTCCTACCGCACCCAAACCCCCATCCGCTTCAGCTACTGCATCCCCCAGCAAAACGGACACTATACAGTCACCCTCTCCGACCCCCTCAACCCACCCCCCTATCAACCCACTCAGCACAAAGCCACCATTCACCACCTCACCCAAACCATCACCCATCAACTCACCGACACCATCCTTCTCCACCCCCACCACTGGATCTGGTCCTACCCCTACTGGAAAAAACACACCCCCTAACCCCCCCCATAAACCATCCACTAAAAAACTTGGTCTTTCCCCCCCCGCACACTATCGTTCAGCAACGTTCGGAGAAAGCACATGTCGGATATCAACCGCATCAAAGAGCGCATCAACTTTTGCATACAAGGTGGACTTTGGGAACAGCTTCCCAAATTCCTTAATGACTTACACCCAGCCGACATCGCCGAAATCATCAACCACGCCCCCCTCGGCGCCCAAAACACCCTCTTCGAACTCATCGACCAAGAGATCAAACCCGACGTCCTCGCCGAACTCGACCAGCAAACCGAAGCCGACGTCCTCGAAGAACTCACCGACGAACAAATCTCCGACCTCGTCGAAGAGATGGCACCCGACGACGCCGCCGACCTCCTAGGCGACCTCGAAGACGACCAACGCGAAGAGATTCTCGAGCTCATGGAACACGAAGAATCCGAAGAAGTCCGCGAACTACTCAAATACGACGAAGAGACCGCCGGCGGCATCATGACCTCCGACTTTGTCGCCGTCTCCGCCGACATGACCGCCGCCCAAGCCATCGCCCACATCGGATCCATCGACCTCGAAGAACCCGTATACTTCGCCTACGTCGTCGCCACCGACGGCCGCCTCCAAGGATACATCCAACTCTGGGAACTGCTCAAAACCACCCACCTCCAGCAACCCCTCTCCTCCCTCGCCGTCAAAGACACCATCTCCGTACAAACCGACACCGACCAAGAAGAAGTCGCCCGCACCGCCTCCAAATACGACCTCAGCTCCCTCCCCGTTCTCGATGCCAACGGCATCCTCGTCGGCCGCATCACCGTCGACGACATCATCGACGTCATCGAAGAAGAAGCCTCCGAAGACATCTTCAAACTCGCCGGCTCCAACGAATCCGAACTCGAATACAACTCCCCCCTCCACGCCTGCAAAGCCCGCCTACCCTGGCTCATGATCACCCTCCTCGCCGGCTTCGTCAGCAGCCTCATCCTCAAACAATTCATCGATCACCACATCGTCGCCCTCAGCTTCTTCGTCCCCATCATCATGGCCATGGGCGGCAACACCGGCATTCAATCCTCCACCCTCATCATTCGCGGCCTCGCCGTCGGCTCCATCGACGAACGCGGTCTCAGCAAATACCTCATCCGCGAGCTAGCCGCCGGCGCCCTCATGGGCATCATGTGCGGCACCCTCATCGGCCTCTGGTCCAGCTACATGGTCGGAGCCAACAGCGAAATTCCCGCCCTCTATCTCGCCTTCACCGTCGGCACCTCCCTCTTCGTCGCCATGACATTTGCCGCCGTCTTCGGCGCCTTCGCCCCCCTCCTTCTCAACCGCTTCAAAGCCGACCCAGCCGTCGCTTCCGGCCCCTTCGTTACCGCCTCTAACGACATTCTCGCCCTGCTCATCTACTACGGCGTAACCGTCGGTCTAATCCTTCTCCGTACCCACTGGATCGGGAGCTAACATGATCGAACGCACCACCGCCATCCCCCTCGCCATCTACCCCTACTCCGCCCGCTCCCACATCGTCCACTGGTTTACCCGCCACCACGGCCTCCTCTCCACCCTCCTCAAAAACGCCCAGCACCCCCGCAGTCGCTTCCTCGGCGAGTATCAACTCTTCGGCACCAGCGAACTTCTCTTCTATGCCCGCCGCAAAGAAGGATTACACACCGCCAAAGAGTGCGCCCTCCTCCAGCCCCGCCACCCCTATCGCACCCACTGGCGCGCCATGCAAACCGCCTCCTATCTCACAGCCCTCTTCCGCCAGCTCCTCCCCGAAAACGCCCCCGCCCCCCACCTCTACCACCACCTCGAATGCCTTCTCGACTACACCCTCACCCACCACGCCCACCCCCTCTACCTTCCCTGGGCCGAGCTCTCCATCACCCAACTCGAAGGCCACACGCCTCAGCTCACCCACTGCGCCCAATGCAACACACCCCACCCCACCCGCTTCGACCCCACACAAGGCACCGCACGCTGCAACACCTGCACCCCCAAAACCCACACAACCCTTCCCCTTCCCTCCTCCCTACAAACGCTCATCAACCACCTCCTACAAACCGAATCGCCCCACGCACTCGCCACCCTCCCGCTCACCCCCGCTCTCCGCACCGCCCTCCACCAACTCACCGCCGCCCTCATCACCCACACCTACCAACTTCACCCCCGACACCGAAACGCCATCGCCGCATGAGCCCCACCCCCACCATCTCCATCATCGTCCCCGTCTACAACGGCGAACGCTTCATCAGCGACTGCCTCCAATCCCTCTTCAACCAAACCCACACCCCTCACGAAATCATCATCGTCGACGACGGCTCCACCGACGCCACCCCCCCCCCCCCCCCCCCCCCCCCCCCCCCCCCCCCCCCCCCCCC
>NZGU01000005.1 GCA_002691095.1 Kiritimatiellaceae bacterium
TTGATTGACTGTGTATTTATTCTGCTGATCTTTTTTATCGTGACGACGACGTTTGTGGAGGAGACGGGCGTTGAGGTGGATAAGCCGCAGGCGGCTTCTTCGGTTCAGTTGGAGAAGACGAGTGTGCTTTTGGCGATTACGGACAAGGGTGAAATTGTGTATGGCGGTCGGGAGATCGGCATTGCGGGGGTGCAACCGTTGGTGAAGCGGATGATGCAGAAGGAAGAGGTGCCGGTGATTGTGCAGGCGGATCAGAATGTGCAGGCGGGGTTGCTGATTCGGGTGATTGATGAGGCGAAGTTGGCGGGTGCGGTGAAGGTGAGTATTGCTACGCGCAATAAGCAGGGGTAGAGACGACGTGTCGAAGCAGGTGAAACAATTTTTGAAGCAGGTGGCGTATCTGGCGATTGCTGGGGTCGTGGCATTGGGGGTGTTTATGATCCTGCCGATTTTGCAGGTGATCACGATGCCGCCGTCGAAGGATTTGACGATTCGGACGGCGGATGTGGCGAATGTGCCGCCACCGCCACCGCCGCCGATGGAGGAGCCTGAGGAGCCGGAACCGGAAGAGGAGCCGCCTCCGCCGCCGGCGGTGGATGCGCCGCCGTTGGATTTGTCGCAGTTGGAGCTGGCGTTGAATCCGGGAGACGGAGCGTTTGGTGGGGGTGATTTTGCCATTAATTTGAGTGGGGTGACGGGAAATAGCGATGAGATGGATGCGATTTTTTCGTTGTCGGATTTGGATCAGAAGCCGCGGGTGGTGTATCAGCCGGCGCCGATCTATCCGCCGGAGCTTGCGCGGAAGAGTTTGCAGGGAACGGTCTATATTTTGTTTATTGTCGATCAGAATGGTCGGACACGTGATTTGAAGGTGCAGAAGTCGTCGCACCCAGCTTTTAATAATCCCGCGTTGAAGGCGGTGAAGCAGTGGAAGTTTGAACCCGGAAAACGGAAGGGCAAGCCTGTACAGTTCAGGATGCGTGTACCGATTACTTTTCAAAAATAGGTGATGATGATGAGAGAGCCGATGAGAATATATTTAATGAGTGCGTTGATTGGTTTGAGTGCGGTTTCGCAGGGACAGGAGGCGGTGCTGGAGGCGGCGGCGAATGTGGTCTATAGCGAGGCAGATACGAGTGGATTCAAGGAGCCTCAGCGGCAGATGAACGATCTGTCGATTTGGGATAGTGAGCGGTTTCAGAAGGCGTTTTTGGGCAGTTATGGGGTGAATGCGGATATTGAACCACGGGTGACGGTGGTGGAGCAGGAGCAGATGCAGAAGGTGCTGGATGTGCTGTCGGAAGAGGACAGTATGGAGAAAGCCCTGAAGTTATTGACGAAGTATAATAAAGAGGCATCGAGTGCGATTTTTGATTTTACGATTGCGAATTTGCATTTCCAGATGGATGAGCTGGAGGTGGCGTTGCGGTTTTATGAGCAAGCCATTGAGAAGTTTCCGAATTTTCGGCGGGCCTATAAAAATGCGGGGTTGATTCAGGTTCGCAATGGGGCGTTTAAGAAGGCGTTGCCGTATTTGACGAAGACGGTGGAACTGGGAGGGCATACGAGTTTGGCATATGGGTTGCTGGGCTATGCGTATGGATCGACGGATCAGCATTTGAGTGCAGAGTCGGCATATCGGATGGCGATTCTGCTGGATCCGGAGACCGTGGATTGGCAGTTGGGTTTGGCGCGGAGTCTATTCAAGCAGCAGAAGTATGGGGATGCGGCGAGTTTGTGCGGTTCGTTGATTGAGAAGAATCCGGAGAGTGCAGATTTTTGGTTGTTGCAGGCGAATGCATATTTGGGGATGAAGCAACCGATGCGGGCGGCAGAGAATTATGAGTATGTGAACCTGATGGGTAAGGCGACTGCGGAGAGCATGACGATGCTGGCGGATATTTATGTGAACGAGGAGCGTTGGGATTTAGCCGCGGACTCTTATTTGCGGGCCTATGAGATTGATAACGGGGAGAATCCGAGTAAGCCGTTACGGGCAGCGAAGATTTTGGCGGCACGGGGTGCGTTGAAGGAGTCGAAACGGATGTTGAACCGGGTGGCGGAGCGGAAGGCTTCGCTGGTGGAAGCGGATTTAAAAGAGCTATTGAAGCTGCAGGCGCGGGTGATGGTTTCAGAAGGGGGCGGTGAGGATGTGGTGCAGGTGCTGGAAGAAGTGGTCGCGGTCGATCCGTTGGATGGAGAGGCGTTGATGTTGTTGGCACAGCACTACGGACGGAATGTGCCGGAGAAGGCTATTTTTTATTATGAGCGAGCGGCGAATGTGGAGAAGCATGAGGCAGAGGCGAAGTTGCGTCATGGACAGTTGCTGGTGGGGCAGTCGAAGTATCAGGATGCGATTCCGCTGTTGCGGCGGGCGTATGAACTGAAGCCGCGTTCGGACTTGGAAGATTATCTTAAGCAGGTCGAGCGGATTGCTAAGTCGCGGCGTTAAGATGGGTTGGCTAAGTAGTCGTTGAGGGCGTGGGCGGCCATGGCGAAGCCGATGGAACCGGTGAGGTGGGTGATGGAGCCGAAGCCAGCGGCGCAGTCGAGCTGGCGGGGGCCGTCATCGGTAGTGGGTTTTTGCGTGCAGATGTTGCCTTGGTTGTCGGGGTAGCGCATGGGTTCGGCGGAGTAGACGCAGGGAATGCCGAAGTGGACTTTTTTTTCTTTGGGTAGGCTGAAGTCTTTGCGGAGCTGTTTGCGGATTTGGGTGAGGAGGGGGTCGTGGTTGGATTGACCTAGATCGGCGGTGCGAATTTGGGTGGGGTCGATGCGACCGCCGGCTCCGCCACAGGTGATGATGGGAATCTGCTGGTTGCGGCAGTGGTTGATGAGGTGGATTTTGGCATTTTTGTTGTCGATGGCATCGAGGACGTAGTGAAGGTTGGGTGAAATGAGTTCGTGGGCGGTTTGGGGGGTGTAGAAGGCCTGTTGGGCATGGACGGTGCAGTGGGGGTTGATGAGGTGAATGCGCTGGGCGAGCTGGTCGACTTTGGGCTGTCCGGCGGTGCCGGTGTGGGCGTGGATTTGGCGGTTGGTGTTGGAGAGGCAGATGTCGTCCCAGTCGATGAGGGTGAGGGTGCCGATGCCGGTGCGGGCGAGGGATTCGGCGGCCCAGGAGCCGACGCCACCGATGCCGATGATGGCGAAGTGGGCGTTTTGAATGCGGGGAATTTGTTGCACACCGTAGAGGCGGCGGATACCGCTGAAGCGGTGGTCATAACTACCGGTTTCGGGGGTTGAGTTATTCATATTTATTTCTTATAGTGTCTTTATGGGTTCTTTTTGTGTCGTGATACGTTGCTCATCGTATCCTAATGTTTAGATAGTAGCATTCGTGCAACGATTGAGGATCTTATGATGACGAGCAGTGGAAAATTATCGAAGGCGGATTTGCATGTCCATAGTAAATATTCGGATCGGCCGAGTCAGTGGTTTTTGCGGCGAATCGGGGCGCCGGAGAGCTTTCTGGAGCCGGATGAGATTTTTCGGGCGTGCCGGGCGGCGGGGATGGATTTTGTTACGATTACGGATCATAATACTATTCAGGGATCGTTGGATATTGCGCATTTGCCGGGGACCTTTATTTCGAGTGAGTTGACGACCTATTTCCCGGAGAACGGGTGCAAGCTGCATGTGGTTGTTTCGGGGATTACGGAGCGGCAGTTTGATGAGATGCAGCAGTTGCGGGAAAGTGTATATGATTTGCAGGGTTATATGGTGGAAAATCGGATTGTGCATTCGGTGGCCCATCCGTTGTATCAGATTAACAATCGGCTGACGGTTGAGTTGTTTGAGAAGATGATGTTGTTGTTTTCGCGGTTTGAGGGGATTAATGGGTCGCGGAATCAGCGGGCGTGCGAGATCAGCACGACGATTTTGAGTTCGTTAACGCCGGAGTTGATGAGTGCGTTGGCGGATAAACATGGGATTACACCGGTGGGGCTGGAGCCGTGGAATAAGACGTTTATTGGGGGATCAGATGATACGGGTGGGTTGTATATNGCGGGGGCGTATACGGTGACGCCGCGGGCGGCGGGGGTGGTTGATTTTCTGGAGTTTTTGCGGGAGGGGCAGCATGAGGCGGCGGGGGAGGCGGGAACGTCGATCCGGCTGGCGAATAGTTTGTATCGTATTGCGTATCATTTTTATAAGGAGCGTTTTATTCCGCCGGGGGCGGCGGATCGGTCGTTGGTGGGGAATTTTTTGCAGAATTTGTCGCAGGCGCCGGCGGAGCGTCCGGTGCGGGGCACTGGATTGGGATCGGTGATTAAGTCGAAGTTTAAGAAGAAGGTTCAGCAGGCATATGTGAAGACGCAGATGGGCGATATTGAGCAGATGATTGTGGAGGAGCTTTCGCGGGTGCTGGATGAGGATGAGCGGCAGCATGGGGTGGGATTGGATAATTTTGCGTCGGCGTGTCGGATCAGTCAGGAGTTGAGTTTTGTTTTTTTGAAGAAGGCGGCGGAGAAGATTCGGAAAGGGGAGTTGATTGGTTCGTTGCAGGCGGTTTCTTCGTTGGGACCGATGGCGCTGGGGGTGACGCCGTATGTGACGGCGTTTTCGAGTCAGCATCGGGATGAGGGATTTTTGCGGGAGGTGTGTCGTGCGTTTCCGGCGGCGGCTGGACTGGAGAAGCGGAGTGGACGGAAGGCGTGGGTGACGGATACGTTTGAGGATGTGAACGGGGTGACGAAGACGATTCGGACGTTGGCGGGGATGGCGCATGATTCGCAGATTCCGATTACGGTGGTGACTTGTTTGGAGGTGATGCCGGAGGTGCCGTTTCCNTTGAAAAATTTCAAGCCGGTGGGGTCGTTCCGGATGCCGGAGTATGAGTCGTTGTTGATCAGTTATCCGCCGTTTATGGAGATGGTGGCTTATTTTGAGGAGGAGCAGTTTGATGAGGTGATTATTTCGACACCGGGTTCGTTGGGATTGGTTGCATTGGGGGCGGCGAAAATGTTGGGGCTTTCGGTNAAGGGGATTTATCACACNGACTTTCCGCGGTTTTTCACGGATATTACGGAGGATGAGCGGTTGGGTGAGATGGCGTGGCGGTTTATGCGTTGGTTTTACGGGAAGATGGATGAGGTNTTGGTTCCGACGATGCAGTATAAGCAGTTGTTGGTGAAGGGGGGCTTTGAACCGACGATGATTGATGTGATGCCGCGGGGGATTAACTTGAAGAAGTTTAACCAGACGTTTCGGGAGACTGGATATTATGCGAAGCGCGGGTTGTCGGGTTCGTTTACGTTTGTGTATGCGGGGCGCATTTCGCGTGAGAAGAATATTGAGGTGTTGNTGAAGGCCTTTGCGTTGTTGGAAGGGCGGGGTGTGGAGGCTGATTTGGTGTTGGTGGGAGATGGTCCGTTGCGGGAGGGGCTGGAGGAGAAGTATGCTTCGGTGCGGTTGTTGTTTACGGGTTATCTGCATGGGGAGGAGTTGGCGCGGGCATATGCGAGTGCGGACCTGTTTGTTTTTCCGAGCATGACGGATACGTTTGGCAATGTGGTGTTGGAGGCACATGCGTCGGGGTTGCCGGCGATTGTTTCAAATGAGGGGGGGCCTCAGGAGATTGTTGAGTCGCATGGCTCGGGGTTGATTGTGGATATGCATTCGGCTGAGGTGTTGGCTGATGCAATGGAGCGGGTGGTACGGGATACGACTTTGTTTGGGGAACTTAAGGAGCGAGCGGAGGCAAAGGCGAAGGCGAGCCGGTGGGAAGATGCATTACAAAAACTATAGAATCATTGGGTTTTGTTTGTTGTGNGCTTTTTCGGTAGGTGCGATGGAAACGTTGCCGTTGTTGAGAGAGGGGAAGGCGCGAACGTTACTGGAGAAGAAGAAGCCGATTGAGGCGCGGGTGTCGGGTTCGGTTGAGGTGGGGTTTGAACGGATGCTTGCNTTGTATGAGAGTCCGTCGATGGTGTTGCGGATTCAGCAGGTGTATCGTGATTATGTGGTGGGCGATGAGGGGGTCGAGTTTGAGATCGTGGAGGTGGCACCGGGCCGGTATGAGTATGTGAACCGGAAGGGGGAGCAGACGGTGGTGGAGGAGGTGTGCCGCGTGCGATCCAGTGGTGGCGGGTTTGATTTGGTTTTGTATACGGCGGGTAAGCGATTTTTTGGTTCGTATGAGGCGGTTATACATGTTGAGTTGCGCAGGGGAAACGGGGAGCAGAGCGATTATCGTGCGGCTGTTTATGCGTATCCGAAAAATTCGTTGAGTCGATTTTTTGGGCGGCATTTGGGATTGGTTGAGGGGTTTTTCAAGCGGAAGACGGTGGAGATGGAGGAGCTGACGGTTAAGGTTTGCAGCTTTATGGATGAGCCGGNGAANGGGGCTTTGGGTCGGTCAGCGGTTGGGGAATAGTTTGCGGAAGGTGATGCTGAATATGGTGCCGCCGATGAGCAGGTAGAAGTGATAGGTGAAGAAGCGCCATAGTAAAATGGTGACGCCGGTGAGTTCGACGGAGATGAAGCGGGGGAGAATGATGGCGGCGAGAATTTCGATGCTGCCCCCTCCGCCGGGGGCGATGACGAGCATACCGATGAGATAGAGCAAGCCTTGAATGAAGATGAGGGGCAGGGGGTTCAAATGGCTGCCGAGCAGCCAGATGGCAATGGGTAGGACGCTGTAGCGGCTGCAGAACTGGAGGGCGGTGAGCAGGAGGTTGAGGCAGAGGTGTCCGCGGTGTTCACTGAAGATGCGCGTGGCGGCGGTTTTTCCTTTGTTAAAACTTTCGATGAGGTTTTGTTTCCAGAGTCGGAGGCGGGCGGCNAGTCGGTAGTGTTGATAGAAGGGTCTTTTTTTGAGTTCTAGGTGGATGCGGTTGCGATTGAGATAGAGAAAGAGAGGGAGTATGAGGATATAGAGNAAGTTNGGNGAAGGGGCGTTGAGTTGCCAGATGTGTTCGGCTGGGAGCTGACGGAAGAGGGTGATGAGGGCGAAGGGGGTGAGAAGGNTGAAGAATAGCATGTCGAGAAAGATGTCGGCGGCGAGTAGAGCGCCTCCGTCGGAGAAGGAGATGCCTGATTTCTTTAGGAAGCTGAGGCGGACGGCGGTGCCGCCGACGCCGCCGGGGGAGGCGGCAATACCGAATTCGGAGGCGATGGCGATGGCGAGGGAGCGGCGATAGGAGAGGGGGGTGTTAATGCAGCGACTCATGAGCCAAAAGCGGGTGCCGTTGCAGACCCAGGAGATGAAAATGGGAAGCGCTAGGAGTGGGAGATGGCTGGGCTTGATGTTTTGGCGGAGGAGGTGGAACGTTTGGTCGGAGGAGGTGAAGAGCAGTACGAGGGCGGAGGCGGTGATGGTGAGGGCTAGGCCTTGCATGCCGATCTTGATGAATTGATGGTATTGGGGCTCTTTTTCATTCATGGGTTTGAAATTGCTGTTGGCGATGCTGATCTATGATGGTCTGGTAAAGGGCTACGAGCTGTGCGCAGGTGGTATCGCGGCCAAAGATGTTGATGATGCGTTCNCGGCGTTGCATGCGATCTTGAGGGGTCTCATTTTTGCGTTGGATATCGCAGACGACTCGGTAGAGATCGATTGCTTTTTTCGAGCGGGCAAGCATGGGTTCTGGTTCATGGGAGAGGGTNTAGTCGAGGCCTCCGTTTTGTACGGCGATTACCGGAGCCCCGCAGGCTTGTGCTTCGAGGGAGACGAGGCCGAAGGTTTCGGAGGTGCTGGGGTGGATGAAGGCATCGGCGGCGGAGTANAGGGTGGAGAGCAGTTCAGCACTNTTGCAGTANGGATGCCAAAAAATTCGNTCGTGTTGGCTGGCAATGCGTTGCACGGTGTTCACTTGTTCTCCGTCGCCGACGATGAGTAGGGCGACGGATGATGGGGGGTCGAAGAGATCCATCATGNGGAGGAGTTGAAGAATATTTTTTTCGCGGGCAATGCGNCCGACATAGAGGAGTAGAAAGGTGTCGGGGGGTAGTTCGTAGTCGTCGAGCAGCTGTTTTTTTTGATCGACGGGGTGGAAGCGGTGGGTATCGGTTCCGAGGGAGATTTGATGCACGTGTTGAATGCCGAGGTGGCGGAGTAGTTTTTCGAACTGAGGGGTGGCGACGATGGTGGCATCCATTTGGTTGTAGAGGTGGATGAGATAGCGAGAGATGAGGGTCTCGGTTTTTTGGGCGATCCAGCTGCCGGCTATTTTCTGGAGGGTGCGGCCGAGGGCGCGGGGGTAGTCAGAGTGGTAGTAGGCGATGATGGGGATGTTGTTTTTGCGGGCGATGTGGCGGGCGATCCAGGCGGATTGATAGGGGTCGCCAATTTCGATGAGGTGGGGTTGTTCGCTTTCGATGACTTCGGCGATGCGGTGGCGGGATACGAGCAGGCGATAGCTGCTGGATCCGATGAGGGGCAGGGATTTCATTTCGTAGATGCGGGTATTGAATTTGGTGCGGACGGCGTTGCGGTGAGAGGGGATGATGAGAATGTGGTCTAGGTTGGGCTGAGTNGCGTAGTAGTGAATTTTATCGTCGATGTAGCGTTTTACGCCACCGCTGATGTCACTGTAGAATTGAACAATATCGCAGATTTTCATGGGAAACCCTTTTCGGGCNGTCTGTAATGTAGCTTGTCTGAGTTCGATTGATATATGTTAACTTTTTTAATTCATTAAGCAATTCATCNGTGTCTTTTTTGGGGTTGCTTTTGAGAGGGAAACCGTGAGGATGTACAGGCTTATATGAGCGGGATAAATCAGCGTAAAGTAGACCATGTCAATTTGGTTGCGACTCATGACGAGCTGGATCGTTCGCGGGGGTATTTTGATCGCATTCACCTGACGCACCGGGCATTACCGGAGTTGGATCTGGAGCATATTGATGGTTCGGTTGAGTGGATGGGTAAGCGGCTTTCGTTTCCGTTGTTGATCTCTTCGATGACCGGAGGAACGGATGAGGAGTTGATTCGGTTGAATCGGAATTTAGCTTCAGCGGCAGAGGCGGAGGGGGTTGCGCTGGCGGTGGGTTCGCAGCGGGTGATGTTGAAAGAAGAGGGGGCCGCGGCAAGTTTTGCGTTGCGTGATGCGGCGCCTNCGACGCTGTTGTTGGGGAACGTGGGTGCGGTTCAATTAAATTACGGTGTGGGGGTTGAGGAGTGTCGGCGCATGGTGGAGGTGTTGGGCGCGGATGGACTCTATTTGCATTTAAATCCGTTGCANGAGGCGGTGCAGCCGGAGGGGGATACNCGGTTTGGTGGGTTGGNGTCGAAAATCGCGGAGCTTGTGAAGGAACTGAATGTGCCGGTGGTGGTGAAAGAGGTGGGATGTGGCCTTTCGGTGGAGGATGCGGTTTTGTTGAAGGAAGCGGGGGTTCGTTTTGTGGATGTGGCGGGGGCTGGGGGCACTTCTTGGAGTATGGTGGAGAGTAAGCGTAGTGCGGATCGATCCATTGGAGAGTTGTTTGGCGACTGGGGGATTCCGACACCGGAGGCGTTNCGGTTGATGAAGCCGTTTAGNCCTGATTTTGATTTGATTGCATCGGGGGGCATTCGGAATGGATTGGATATGGCGAAGTGTGTGATTTTGGGGGCGTCGTTGTGTGGATTGGCTCGTCCGTTTTTGAAGCCGGCATTGGAGTCGGCGGNGGCGGTGCGGGAGGTGATTGGCCGGTTGCGGCGGGAGTATGAGACCGCGCTGTTTTTAATGGGGGTGGAGTCGACGCAGGCGTTGTTGGGGCGAGAGGAGTTGATTCGATATGAAGATCGGTATTGATCAGCTTCATCTCTANAGCTCGCATTATTATGTGGATTTAAAGACGTTGGCGGTGGAGCGGGGCGTGGACGTGGAGAAATTTTATCGGGGGCTGGGTCAGGAGCTGATGGCGGTGCCGGCACCGGATGAGGATGTGGTGACGTTGGGGGCGAATGCGGCGAGTGAGTTGGCTGCATCGGGTGCGTTGGCGGATGTGGAGCTGTTGCTGTTTGCAACGGAGAGTGGAATTGATCAGTCGAAGTCGGCGGGGGNGTATGCGCATCGGTTGTTGGGCTTGTCGCCGCGCTGTCGGACGGTGGAGTTGAAGCAGGCGTGTTATAGCGGCACGGCGGCGGTGCAGTTGGCGGTGCAGTNTGTGGCGCGGCATCCGGATAAGCGGGCGTTGGTGATTGCGGCGGATATTGCGCGCTATGAGTTGGAAAGTCCGGGGGAGGCGACGCAGGGTTGTGGGGCGGCGGCGTTGGTGATTAGTGCGAATCCGCGGTTGCTCTCTTTGGAGGAGCCGACGGGGTTTTATACAGAGGATGTGATGGATTTTTGGCGGCCGAATTATCGGTCGGAGGCGTTGGTGGATGGGAAGTATTCGACGCTGGTGTATATCCGGGCGCTGGAGGCGTGCTGGGCGCAGTATGCGGAGATGAGTGGTCGGTCGCTGGATGATTTTAAGGCGTTTTGTTATCATATCCCGTTTACGAAGATGGCGGAGAAGGCCCATCGTAAGCTGTGTCGTTTGCAAGGTGTTAAGGTGGATGATGAGCAGCTGTCGGCGGTGTTGGGCGATAGTTTGCGGTATAGCCGTCGGATGGGAAATTGTTATACTGCGTCGATGTATGTGGGGCTGGCTTCGTTGTTGGAAACGGCGCAGGAGGATCTGACGGGATCGCGGATGGGCTTGTTTAGTTATGGTTCGGGTTGCGTGGCGGAGTTTTTCTCGGGGGTTGTCGAGCCGGGATATGAGGCGGTGTTGCGGGGGGTAGCTCATCAGGAGATGCTGCAGAATCGAACCGAATTGGGGTATCAGCAGTATGAAGATATTTTCAATTATCGCGTGCCGACAGATGGGGGAGACTATA
The DNA here is from genome assembly GCA_002691095.1 of Kiritimatiellaceae bacterium. Taxonomy (GTDB): domain Bacteria; phylum Verrucomicrobiota; class Kiritimatiellia; order Kiritimatiellales; family Pontiellaceae; genus Pontiella. The sequence continues at coordinate 10,814 of NZGU01000005.1, forward strand.
CATTTCCAGAGTACCGCACAGGCCCTTTCCGGTTGAAAGGGATAAGGGGACATAAGCGGGAGTACGAGGCGTTGGTGGAGAGAAATGAGAGCAGTAGCTCCGGGTAAAATTATTGTGAGCGGCGAGCACGCGGTGGTGTATGGTGCACCGGCGGTGGGGCTGGCGGTGGATCGAAGCGCGGTTTTTGAATTGATGCCGCAAGCGGGCGAGAAGATTGCATTTGATCTGAGTGCTGCTGAATCGAGTTCGTATACGTTGCTGGCGTTGCGTGATTTAAAGAAGCGTGTTGAGCGCAAATATACGCAGTTTCAGCAGGGAGAAATTGGAATCGGCTATGTGCTGAATGCGCCGGCTGATCTGTTCCGTTTTGCCTTTATTCATGCGTTGGATGGGTTGCATCGTTCGTTGGATTCGGGGTTGGTGATGAAGTTGCGATCAACGATTCCGATGGGATGTGGGATGGGTTCTTCTGCGGCGACGGTGTTGAGTGAGTTGCGGGCGCTGGGCCATTACTTGCGGGTGGATTTTAAGCCGGATTGGTACTATGAGTATAGCTTGGAGGTGGAGCGCCTTCAGCATGGATATCCGAGCGGTATCGATTCGTATATGGCGTTGCATGGCGGTTGTGCTTATTTTAAGGAGGGGGTCGGCGAGAAGATCCCGATGCCGACATTGCCGATGTTTTTGGTGGAAACAGGGATGCCGCAAGCTTCGACGGGGGAGTGTGTGGAGGCGGTGCGGGCAAAATTTGGGGCGAGTTCAATCTGGCAGGATTTTGGGGGCGTTACGGAGCAAATTCGGTCGCAGTTGGTTGCGGGTGAGTCGGTGGGATTGCGCGAGAGCATTCGGGAGAATCATCGGTTATTGGTTGAGATTGGAGTGGTGCCGGAGCAAGTGGCTGCTTTTGTTCGGGAGATTGAGCAGGTGGGAGGCGCGGCGAAAATATGCGGTGCGGGTTCGGTTGCGGGTGATGCGGCGGGAGTATTGCTGGTGCTAGCGGATGAGCCGCCGGTGGCGTTGTGTGAACAATATGGATATAGGATTTCGTCGTTACGGGGCGATCCTTTGGGCACACGGTTGGTGTAGGGATGTCGGGGGTTCGGGTTTCTGCTCCAGGAAGTGTTATGCTTTTGGGGGAGCATGCGGTGCTGCATGGCTACCGCAGTGTGGTGTGCGCGATTGATCGGCGGATGGAGGTATTGCTGACACCGCTCCGGGATCGGGTGTTACGGATTGATTCTGCGCTGGGGGGGTATGAGTCGGCATTAGATGAGCTGGTGGATTCGGATGATTTTCGGTTTGTGATTGCGGCGGTGGCATCGGAACAAGCTGCGTTGCCGAGCGGATTGGAAGTGAGGATTCGGGCGGAGTTTGGTTCGGATCGGGGGTTTGGTTCTTCGGCGGCGGTGACGGTGTGTGTGCACGCGGCNTTGGCTTGTTGGTTGGAGGGGGGTATGCCGGATCCGATGCGGTTGTACCAGATGGCGTTGGAGACGGTGCAGCGGGTGCAGGGATGTGGTTCGGGGGCGGATGTGGCGGCGTCGGTTTGGGGGGGGTGCGTGGGATATACAATGGAGCCGCGTTGTGAGCCGGTGAAATGGGCGTTGCCGTTGACGGCGGTTTATTGTGGGTATAAGCGGCGAACGCCGGAGGTGATCCGTTGGGTGGAGGAGCGGTTTGCGGATGAGCCAGAGCGGTTAGCGAATCTGTATGAGCAGATGGATGGTTGTGCGGAGCGGGGTTTTGAGGCGATTGAGGCGCGGGATGAGGTGGCGTTGGGNGCGGCGATGGTGTCGCAGCAGCGGCTGATGGAGGCGCTGGGTTTGTGTACACCGGAGCTGGCGGAGATTATTTCGAAGTTGGAGGTGGATGCGGGTGTTGTGGGGGCGAAAATAAGCGGTTCGGGCTTGGGTGATTGCGTGGTCGGTGTGGGACATTTAACGCAGGTGGATGTGGGCTATGAGACGTATGCGCTGGCGGGGGATGTTACGGGGTGCGTTCAGGTGGTGGAAGCTGCCGATCCAGTAGGGGCGTAAACAGGTTGGCGATGAGGACGGCGAAGACGATGGCTTCGGTGTAGTAGGTCTGGGTGCGGATGAGCCCGTTGGCGAGGCCAATGATGAGACCAAAGAGGATTCTGGCGTTTCGGCTTTTGGGGGTTGAGTAGGGATCTGAGAAGAGGAAGGTCATGCAGAAGAGGCTGGAGGCGGTGATGAGGTTGTATAGGGGGTTTAGCCCGCAGAGGGTGTTCACTAGGGAGAAACTGAGGGCGTAGGCGAGGGCGGTGGGTAGGTTGGTGATTTTTTGCCAGCTGAGTANNATAAAGAGGATGATCAGGAGCAGGGGGAGGTTGGAGCCGGGGCTGCCGGGGACCAGCGTGTAGAAGTTCATCCAGCTTCCTTGAATCGGACCGAGGAGCAGGAGCATGGGATCGAGGAAGGCGCCTTCGGCGCGGTAGAGTTCCTGGGGAGTGGCGGCGGAGAGCGTGTCGATGGTTGGCACACCCCACGCGGTGCAGTCGGCGGGAAAGAGGAGCATGAGTAGGAGGCGGGCGGTGAGGGCGCTGTTGAAGCGGAGTCCGGCTTTGGGAAAGATGGGTTTGACGATGAGGGCGGCGAAGGCTATGCCGATGGTGAGCTGCCAAAGGGGCATGGTGGCGGGCAGGCTGCAGGTGAGGAGTCCGGCGGCGAAGGCGGAACCGAAACCATAGGCGCGGAGGGGTTTGTTTTGGATTTTCATGACGGCGGCTTCTAGGAGTGCGCCGAGGGTCATGAGGAGCAGTAGCTTGGGGAGGAAGAGGAGGTTGTAGTAGACGCTGTAGAGGGCGGCGGTGAGCAGAAGGGCACCGAGAACGATGTAAATTTTGGGGGGGATACGCATGGGGGAGAGTTTAGAGGGATTGGTTGTGTTTTTCGATTTCGAGGGCAACGCGGCGGGCCATGTAGTTGAAGTAGTTGAGGGCTTTGGCGCCGTAGCGAGTGGCGCTGGAGACGGTGTTGACGGCGCGTTTGCCACTGTGGGGATCAAAGGGGATGTTTTGTACTGGTTTTACGATGGCTTCGACTTGTCGGCGGTTTTTCCCGTTTTTAATTTTCTTGATGTCGGGAAAGGTGGCGGAGCGGAGTAAAAACCCGTCGGGCTGGCGTTCGACAATCACGACGCCGGTGATGGGTTTGAAGGATTCAATTTGACGGTAGGCGATGCCGATGGTGGCTTCGCCTTTTTCGTTGCAGCCTAGCTGCATGAATTCAATGAGGTCGGAGAAGGGTTGTTTGGGTTCTAGTTGGCGGTAATCTTGCAGGGTTTCGGTGATGGTCTCCTGAACGAGTGGTTGGGCGGAGGCAACGGAGAATAGAGCCATCGTGAGGATGAAAAGGGTGAATCGCTGTTTTGATGACGAGATCATATGTTTTATATAAGACTTGTTTGGTACGCATTCAAGGATATTAGGCGTGCTTTCGGAATCACAACCGTGTGGTGGGTTCTATTTTCACGATGAAAAAAGAGTGGAGGGTCATTGACGGCTTTGGTTGGGATCGGTAGTTTTCGGTCTGTTTTGTTTGTTAAATAACCCGCAAAAAGAAAGGCGAGAGATGGCAACTAAGGTAGGAATTAACGGATTTGGTCGTATTGGTCGTATGGTATTTCGTGCGGCGGCGGCTCGGGATGATATTGAGATTGTTGGAATTAACGATCTGCTGGATGTGGATTATCTGGCGTATATGTTGAAATATGATTCAGTTCATGGCCGTTTTGACGGTTCGGTTGAAGTGCAAGATGGCTCGTTGGTCGTCAACGGTTCGACCATTCGGATTACGGCGGAGATGGATCCGGNGAATTTGGCATGGGCGGATGTGGGAGCGGAAGTGGTNGTGGAGTCTACTGGCTTTTTCCTGACCGATGAGACGGCGCGTAAGCATATTGAAGCGGGGGCAAAGAAGGTTGTTCTTTCGGCACCTTCTAAGGATGCCACACCGATGTTTGTGTGCGGTGTGAACACNGACAGTTATGCAGGACAGGATATTGTTTCNAATGCGTCTTGTACCACAAACTGCCTGGCACCGATTGCGAAGGTATTGAATGACACGTTCGGTATCGATAAAGGTTTGATGACTACCGTGCACGCAGCGACGGCCACTCAGAAGACGGTTGACGGTCCTTCNAAGAAGGATTGGCGCGGCGGACGGGGTATTCTGGAGAATATCATTCCGTCCTCAACGGGCGCGGCGAAAGCGGTGGGTAAAGTGATCCCTGAGTTGAATGGTAAACTGACGGGTATGGCTTTCCGGGTTCCGACATCGGACGTTTCGGTGGTNGATTTGACGGTTAATTTGCAGAAAGAGGCTTCTTATGAAGCGATCTGCGNGGCGATGAAAGAAGCTTCTGAAGGCAGCCTGAAAGGTATTCTGGGCTATACGGATGAGCCGTTGGTGGCAACGGATTTCCGTGATGAAGTCTGCACATCGGTGTTCGATGCAAATGCGGGTATTCAGTTGGATGAGACGTTTGTGAAAGTGGTGTCATGGTATGACAACGAGTGGGGTTATTCCTGCAAGGTGTTGGACCTGATCAACGTGATCACGGGCTAAGCATCCGATCAGTGAAACAAGCGCTCCNGAAGGGGCGCTTTTTTTTGGTTTAGTGTTTTTTGGGTTTAGAGAAGGAGAAGGTGCGAATGAATAAGTTGTCGTTGAAAGAGATGGATGTTGCGGGCAAGCGTGTGTTGATGCGTGTGGATTTTAATGTACCCGTGAAAGAGGGTGTTGTGGGAGACGATACGCGAATCGTGGCGGCCCTGCCCTCCATTAACCATGTATTGGAACAGGGAGGCTCGCTGGTGCTGGTGAGCCATTGTGGGCGTCCGAAGGGGGAGAAGAATATGGAGTATACGTTGAAGCCTGCTGCGGATCGATTAGCGGAATTGGTGGATGCGAAGGTGACACTGGCGCCGGATGTGATGGGTGACGAAGTAGACGCGTTGGTTAAGGCGTTGGAACCGGGTCAGATTTTGGTGCTCGAAAATGTGCGTTTTTACAAAGAGGAAGAGGGCAAGGGGTGCACGCCCGAAGAGCAGCAGGCATTTGCCAAGCAGTTGGCAGCCTATGGTGAGGTGTATGTTTCAGATGCATTCGGAACCGCGCATCGGGCGCATGCTTCGATGGCGGTGGTGACGGACTATATCGATATGTGCGGTGCTGGTTTTCTGCTAGAGAAAGAGATCGCCTATTTAGGCAAAGCACTGGAGGCACCGGAGGCACCGTTTGTGGCCATTATCGGCGGGGCGAAGATATCGGGTAAGATCGATGTGGTCGAGAACCTGATGGACAAGTGTAACACCATTTTAATCGGTGGTGGTATGGCGTACACCTTCTATGCGGCGAAGGGACTTTCCATTGGTGATTCGCTGCTAGAAGCAGATAAGGTTGAACTGGCGGGAGAGATTCTCAAGAAAGCGGAAGCAAAAGGAGTTGAGTTGCTACTGCCGATTGATCACGTGGTGGCGGATGCGTTTTCAGCAGATGCGAATGTGAAAGAGGTGGAAGGGGAGATTGAAGCGGGCTGGATGGCGCTGGATATTGGCCCGAAAACAGCGGCGTTATATAGCGAAGCGGTTTCAAAAGCGAAAACAGTGGTGTGGAATGGCCCGATGGGTTGTTTTGAAATGGCCCCGTTTGCGGGGGGAACGAATGCGGTATGCGAGGCGGTGGCAGCAAGCGACAGCGTGAGCATTATTGGTGGCGGCGACAGCGTGGCGGCGGTGAAGAGCGCTGGCGTAGCG
>NZGU01000006.1 GCA_002691095.1 Kiritimatiellaceae bacterium
AATTTTAGAGGAAACGAACTTAGTCATAATTTGATTTTTGGGAATTCCTATCGACCGTTTAACGCTTGGAATGGAGATGCTGTTGATTCTAATGCTATATATATGAATCCTAGGTTTTTAAACCCAACGGCTGATTTTGAAGTGTTAAGAGGGTATAAGCCAAATTGGAGTGAAATTGTCGCATATGTGGGTTCGCGCTTCAAAATTGATTATCTTTCCCCCGCCAAAGCTGCTGGCACATCAGTTACTTCTAATGGTGGTTTGGATGGATTAAGTAATATAGTTTCTTCGACTGCATCTCCGTCTGTGGGATTTCATGAATATACAAATGATCCATATGTAGATTCAGATTCGGATCGTATTCCGGATGAGTGGGAAGTTTCGTACAGTCTAAATCCCATGTTGGCATCGGATGCTGAATTTGATTTAGATGAAGATGGTAGATCTAGTCTAGAAGAATTTGCATTAAATGGTAATCCGATTAATTCATTAGATTCCGGGTACTCGGTTGATTATTCTATTAGCTCGGCGAATGGGGTATTAGTCGTGAATCAGCTAACTCCACAGAGCGATCATATGCAGCAATTTGGTCTTCAAATAGGCTCTTACGTATCGACTAATTTGGTTGATTGGGAGGCCATAGGAAGTAATACAGCAGGAATAGAAATAGATTTTTATGATCCAGGTGTACATCGCGTTACAAACCAGTTACTAATTAATCAGGAGTGGCCATCAGTGTTCTTTAAAATGAGCGTGGAATAATGCGAAAATTTAAAAAGGACACTCTTCTTTGGACTTTATTTTGAAACTTTATTGATGAAAGAAATGCATATGAGACTAGCACTATCGATATTTATGGTCATGTTCTTCAGTGGCGTCGCATGGTCGGCTACTTCTATCCCTTATATGGATGCTACCTTGCCGATTGAAAAACGGGTCGAAGATATTTTATCTCGGATGACGTTAGAGGAAAAGGCGGCGCAGTTAACGCAGCAGATGATCGGTCGGAACGATAATCCAAATAATCAGGAGCACAAGAAGCAGTCGTTTAACCCGTACGTGGGTTCGGTGATCTATTTTCAAGCGGATGTGGAAAAGCGAAATGNCTATCAGCGTAAGGCATTGGAAGAGACGCGGTTGGGTATTCCGCTGATGTTTGCATATGATGTTATTCACGGTTTTCGAACTGTGTATCCNATTTCACTGGCTCAGGCGTGTTCGTTTAATACGAATTTGGTGGAGCAAGCGGCACGAATAGCTGCGTTGGAAGCNTCGGCTTCGGGNTTGGACTGGACTTTTTCTCCCATGGTGGATGTAGCTCGTGATCCGCGTTGGGGACGCGTTTCAGAGGGATACGGTGAAGACCCCATGGTGAATGCGGCGTTTTGTGTGGCAACTGTGAGAGGCTATCAGGGAGAGGATCTGAGCGCACCGGATACGGTTGCCGCCTGCCTGAAACATTATGTGGGCTACAGTGAATCTATGGCGGGCATTGATTATGCGTATTCCGATATTTCAGATCGGGCTTTGTGGGAGACGTATTTTCCGCCGTTTGAAGCGGGAGTTCGGGCAGGAGTCGCATCGGTGATGAGTGGATTTAATGACATTAATGGGATACCTGCTGTCTGTAATTCATTCGCTCTTAAAGAAGTTTTACGTAAAAAATGGGGATTTGACGGAGTGGTTGTGTCGGATTGGAATGCGATTNGACAACTGAAAAATCAGGGATTTTCATCGGATCCGCTTGTGAGAGGCAGTGCGTCTCTTAAGGCGGGAAATGATATCGATATGATGTCGAATATTTACATGAAAATACCGGAAATGGTGAATGCGGGTTTGATTAAAATAGAGGATGTGGATGCGGCGGTGCGTAATGTCTTGCGGTTGAAATTTCGGTTAGGGCTTTTTGAGCGTCCNTATACTTCGACTGAGGATATGGCGGAACGATATCTAAAAAAGAGCTATCGGGACGTGGCAGAACAATTGGCTATTGAATCAGCAGTATTGTTGAAAAACCGTGGTATATTGCCGCTAACAAAAAGAACAAAAATTTTTCTGGCGGGTAATTTGCTGTCGGATAAAGAGGCTTTNCTGGGTTCATGGTTAGCGCATGGCAATACCAATGATGTGGTGGGTATTCGCGAGGGGATAGAGGCGTATATGCCGAGCGGTACCAAGCTGGTGCCTCGGCCCGCACAAGCAGATGTCATTCTGTTGTGTTTGGGGGAAACCAAAGCAATGAGTGGTGAGAATGGGTCTCGGTCTACTTTGCAATTACATAATGCGGATGAGGTTGAGCGGTATGAAGCCTTTGATAAGCCCATCGTNTTAGTGGTTGGAAGTGGTCGCCCGATTGCCTATCAAAAATTGGAGCCAAAGGTGAATGCAATTTTGCATCTATGGCAACCCGGAGTGGAGGCCGGTCATGCGCTGGCCAAATTAATTTTTGGTTTGGAAAATCCCTCTGGGAAATTAGCGATGACGTTTCCTCGTTCCGTAGGNCAGGTNCCNATNTTTTATAATCGCCATCAGAGTGCGCGNGTCAGCGATAAAAGCTGGAGCGGCCTGTACCAAGATATTGAGTCGACGCCGATGTATCCGTTTGGNTATGGCTTGAGTTANACGACGTTTGCGTATGAAAAGTTGGCAGTCGATCTGGAGTCGATGGAAGCTACGGTGGTGGTGAAGAATACGGGTAAGCGAGCGGGTCAGGAGACCTTGCTCTGGTATGTCGGGGATCCTGAGGCGCGGATTACGCAGCCGATGAAGAAGTTGAAGCATTTTGAGAANATTTTATTGGAGTCAGGTGAGNCACGAGTGGTGCGGTTTGCCCTGGAGCCAGGGACACACTTGAGCTATGTAGATGCAAGCGGTAACAGGCATATTGAACCGGGTACGTTTGTTATTGAAGTGGGTGGTTTAAAGAAATCATTTAATTGGATGGGTGAATAATGAGCGTCTCTTTTCGATTGTACGTGTCTGTTGTTTTGGCCATTTGGATAGGGGCTGCATTCGGAGAGAAAAGACCGAATTTTGTGCTGATTGTAACCGACGATCAGAGCTGGGCGGGCACCTCAGTTTGTATGGATGATCGTGTTTTGGATCGCTTTCAAGATCGATATGAAACGCCAGCAGTCGAACGACTGGCAAATGAGGGCATGCGTTTTTCGGCGGGCTATGCAGCCGCACCGGTATGTTCGCCATCTAGATATTCGATTCAATGGGGGCAGAGTGTGGCACGCCATGGTGTGACGGATGTTCAGAAGTTGTATCGAGAATCACCTGAATTTGCAGATAGAGATACGGTGGCAGAGGTGCTGAAGCGTGTGGATGAGACGTATGTAGCGGCTCATTTTGGAAAATGGCATATCCTCGGAGATCCCGCTGAGATGGGATTTGATGTGAGTGATGGAGAGACGGGAAATAAAGAGGGTGGATTTGCNCCGAAAAATGAATACGAAACTCGATTGCANGAAGATCCGAAACTCACGAACTCCTTAAAAAAGAGATCCGTTGCCTTTCTAGAGCAGATGGCAAAAGAGGGAAGCTCTTTTTTTCTGCAGATATCGCACTATGCCAATCATACGTGGGTGGTGGCCGATCCGGATGATTATAATAAACAACNACTGAAAGAGTCCGATCCCATGACGGCGCTCTATCGAGCGATGACGGTGGCATTAGACCGAAGTATTGAGGGGGTGTTGGACTGCTTGGATGAATTGGATTTGGCAAAAAATACNTATGTCCTCTTTACAGCCGACAATGGAGCGGTTCCCTCCTTACCCCCATGGAAAGTGCCTCGGGTGATGAATAAACCTTTGACAGGTGGTAAATGGAGTCTGCGAGAAGGGGGCATTCGAGTTCCTTTTGTGGTTCGTGGTCCGGGCATTGCGGCGGGGGCTCAGTGTGATGTGCCGGTGAGCGGGATTGATATTTTGCCTACGTTTTTTGAATTGGCAGGTGGCGATCAATTGGAGACCGTGCAGGTGATGGATGGGGTGAGTTTTGCACCTTTGTTGCAGGATGCCCATGAGTTGAAAACCACAGAACAACTNATGGAGCGACCGCTGACGTGGCACTATCCGAAATTTAATTCATGGGAATTGCAGACCGCATCCTCGGCTCTGCGCTTGGGTCATTGGAAATTGATTCATAATTGGGAAACGAATCGGAGTCGCTTGTTTAATCTGAAAACGGACCTAAGCGAGGCATCGGATCTATCTGAAAAATTACCGGCCTTGTCGAGTGCCTTGCGTGCGGCTTTGTTTGCGGAGTTGCGTGCGGCAGGACAGCCGGTCCCGGCGGTACAGATGTAAAAGACTCTTTGCTTTGAGAGGAGGGGTTCTTGACGGCGTTGGGTGGAGAGGATAGCCTTTCGCCCTTCTTTTATGAATGAACTGAATCGTATCCGAAATTTTTGTATTATCGCGCACATTGACCATGGGAAGTCGACGTTGGCGGATCGTATGCTGGAGCTGACGCAGACGGTGGAGCAGCGGAAGATGAAGGAGCAGTTGCTGGATTCGATGGATCTGGAGCGGGAGCGGGGGATTACGATTAAGGCGCATCCGGTGACGATGGAGTATACGGCGCGGGATGGGAATACCTATACGTTTAATCTGATTGATACTCCGGGACATGTGGATTTTTCGTATGAGGTGTCGCGGAGCTTGCAGGCGTGTGAGGGGGCGATTTTGGTGGTGGATGCGGCGCAGGGGGTGGAGGCGCAGACGGTTTCGAATACGTATCTGGCGAGTGATAATGAGCTGACGATTGTGCCGGTGTTGAATAAGATTGAGTTGCCGAATGCGGATGTGCCGATGGTGAGTCAGCAGATTGAGGATATTTTGGCGATTGATTCGTCGGATGCGTTGCAGGTGAGTGCGAAGTCGGGTGTGGGGGTGGAAGAGGTGCTGGAGGCGGTGGTGGAGCGTTTCCAGCCACCGAAGCCGGCCGAGGATGATTATACGCGGGCGCTGGTGTTTGATTCGAAGTATGATGCCTTTCGGGGTGTGGTGGTCTATATGCGGTTGTTCAGTGGCACGCTGAAGGCGGGGGATCGGGTGCTGGTGATGAGCTCGGGCCAGAGTTATGAGATTAAGGAAGTGGGGGTCTTCACGCCGGAGATGAGCAAGGCGAAGCAACTGGAGGAGGGGGCGGTTGGCTATGTGATTGCGAATATTAAGGATGCGTCGGAAATTCAGATTGGGGATACGCTGACGAATCATAAGAATCCGGCGAAGGATGCGCTGCCGGGCTTTAAAGAGATTCATCCGATGGTGTTTTCGGGGATCTATCCGGTGGAGACATCGGACTATGAAAAGCTGGGTGCGAGTATGGATAAGCTGCGGCTGAATGATGCGTCGTTTAGTTTTCAGTCGGAGTCTTCGATTGCGTTGGGCTTTGGGTTTCGGTGTGGATTTTTGGGGCTGCTGCATATGGAAATTATTATGGAGCGGCTGCGGCGGGAGTTTAATCTGGATATTATCTCTTCGTATCCGAATGTGGTGTATCGGGTATTGATGAAGGGCGGGGAGATGGAGGAGGTGGATAATCCGATGCATCTGCCGGATCTGACATTGGTGGAGGAGATTCAGGAGCCGATGATTACGGCAACGATTATTACGCCGACGGATTATATGGGCGAGATGATGCAGCTGATTATGGATCGGCGGGGGGAGATTCTGAAGACGGATTCGATTGATGGGACGCGGGTGATGTTGACGTGCCGGATGCCGTTGAATGAGGTGTTGATAGATTTTTATGATCGGTTGAAGACGATTAGTCGGGGGTATGCTTCGATGGATTATGAGTATGCGGATTATCAGCCGTCGGAGCTGGTGAAGATGGATATTATGATTCATGGCGAGGTGGTGGATGCGTTTTCGAGTATTGTGCATCGGTCGAAGGCGGAGTTTCGGGGTCGGCAGATGTGTAAGTCGTTGCTGGATGTGATTCCTCGTCAGGCGTTTACGGTGGCGTTGCAGGCGGCCGTGAATGGGAAGATTATTGCGCGGGAGACGATTCGGGCGTATAGAAAGGATGTGACGGCGAAGTGTTACGGGGGTGATATTTCACGGAAGCGGAAGCTGCTGGAGCGTCAGAAAGAGGGAAAGAAGAAGTTGAAGAAAATTGGCAAGGTGAATATTCCGCAGGAGGCTTTTATTGCGGTGTTAAAGACGAATAATAAATGATGATGTGGGCTAAAAAACGGAGAGAAGCGAAAGAGGCGAAGCAGCTGTTGCAGGCGGCAAAGCATGCGCGGAATATGCGCGAGGATATTGCGGACGCGCGTGAGCTGGAGACGTTGCGGCAGGCGGAGGAAGCGTTTTGTGCGATTATGAAGTCTGGCAACGGAAATCGGGAGCAGGTGGCGCTGACGTTGGAGCGAGCGATTGATGCGATCTATCCGTTTCGGTTGCGACGGGGTGCGCGGGAGAATGTGGAAGTGTTGATTGTGGCGGTGGCGGCGGCGATGGCGATTCGGGCGTTCTTTTTTGAACCGTTCAAGATTCCGACGGGGTCGATGCAGCCGACGCTGAATGGGATTACGATAGAGACGGATGCGGAGCGGGGTCTTTTTGATAATCCGGTCACGAAGTTGCCGCAGTGGTTGTTGACGGGTGCGTCGTTTAAGGAGATTCGGGCGAAGACGAGTGGGGCATTGGGAGGGGTGCGTCCGTCGCGAGATGCGATTGTGCTGACGATTGGGGGCGTGGAGCATCGGGTGCCGGTGTATATGCAGGAGGCGTTGGCGCTGAAGCGGTTTTATCGGGAGGGGGATGTGATTGCGTCGGGCCGGGTGATTACGGGCGATCAGGTGATTGTGAATAAGTTGGTGTATAATTTTCGGGCGCCGCGGCGGGGGGATGTGTCGGTTTTTGATACGCGGAATATTGCGCACGATCAGGTGCGGGCAAATACGTTTTATATCAAGCGGATGGTGGGGATGCCGAGTGAGCGGATGCAGATCGTGGGGGGGCGTCTGGTGGCGGATGGTGAGGTGGTGAATGAACCGGCGATTTTTGAGCGGATTGCGACGGATCCGGCTTATCAGGGTGGGCATGGGTTGGATGGCTTGCTGCGGACGGAGGCGGATGCGATTGAGCTGGGGGCGGATGAGTATTTGATGTGTGGGGACAATACGTTGCCGGGCATGAGTTTGGATGGTCGGTTTTTTGGGGGGGTGCCCCGCCGAGATTTTCGGGGGCCGGCGGTATTTGTCTATTGGCCGTTTCGGGAACATTGGGGTGTGATTCGGTAAGTGAAAATCGGTTGACTTGCGGGTTGACTTCGGAGTGGGCATGCTTATGATGCTCCCCCTTGTCTATAAGAGCTTGAAAGGGTTATAGAATGCCAAATTTAAAAAGTGCGAAGAAGAGAATGCGCCAGAATGAGGTGCGTCGGGAACAAAATTTACAGGTTCGTACGCGGGTGAAGAGCGCGCGTCGGGCGATGATCGAGGCGTTGAGCGCGGGCGATGCGGAGCAGGGCGAAGTGGCGTTGCGGTCGTATCATTCGGTGTTGGATAAAGCGGCGAAGAAGGGCGTGATTGCGAAGAATACGGCGATTCGTCGGAAGACGAATGCTTCAAATCAGTTGCGTAAGTTGGCGTAGCGAGGCGTATAGAAAATTTAGGGAAACCCGTTCGGTTGCGAGCGGGTTTTTTTTATGGCCAGATTTCGATGAGGTCGCTGAAGAGGAGGCGGGCGAGTTCGTCGGCGGCTGCGGTGTGGGTGTTGCGTTTGGAGGTGGAGAGATCGGAGGTGAATTCAAAGAGGGATTCGCCGTGGTTGGTGGTTTGGGAGATGATGTCTCCGGTTTGGGTGTTGCGGAGCTGAGCGGTGGCGGTGAGGGTTTGGCGGTAGTAGCGGGGGACAACATCGCGCTGGTTGGAGCGGTAGGCGATGGGATGGCTTTGGTGGCGGGTGAGGGTGATTTCGAGGATGGCGTCGGCTTGGGTGGTATCGGTTAGGGCGAGGCGTCCGTCCTGTTGGATGAAACTGCGCATGGCGTGGGTGAGGGGTTGCTCGATGGCGGGTTCGGTCGTTCGGTTGATGATGGGGGCGAGTGCGATCGTTTTGATCTGGTCGGGGGTGGGGCCGCCGAGTTGATAGCCAAGACAACCGGTGAAGAGTAGGGGGAGCGTGGTGAGCGTGACTATTTTTAAGGTTGGTAAGCAAGTTTTCATATGAGGGTTCGAATGTTACACAAAATCCTCATTTGTCAAAGCTTGATCTGTTGGGGAGGCGTGATAGGTTAGCGCGCTTTAAGGGACTTGTTAACGAAAAGAGATGATGATGAAAAAAGTACTGATTCCGACTAAATTGGCAGCGGTTGCGCGTGAGACATTGTTGACGCACGGGGGATATGAGGTGGTGCAGGATGAGTCTTCGGAGTTGGCGGCGTTGGTGGGAGCGCATGCTGATACGCATGCGATGATTGTGCGCTCGGAGAAGGTGACGGCGGAGATCATTGATGCGTTGCCTCAGTTGAAGATCATTGTGCGGGCGGGTGCGGGTTATAATACGATTGATACGAAGTACGCGCGGTCGCGTGGTGTGGATGTGATGAATACGCCGGGTGCGAATGCGAATGCGGTGGCGGAAGAGGTGGTGGCGTTGATGTTGGCGGATGCGCGGCATTTGATTCCGGGGGATATCTCGTGTCGGGCGGGTAAGTGGGAGAAGAAGCAGTTGATGGGCTCTGAGATCACGGGTAAGACGGTGGGCATTGTTGGTTTTGGGGCGATTGGTCAGTTGGTGGCGAAGCGGTTGAGTGGGTTCGATGTGGCGCTGATGGTGTTTGATCCGTTTTTGAAGGATAAGAGCGCGTATGATTTGGGTGCGACGCCGGTGGATCTGCCGGAAATTTTTGAGTCGTGCGACTATATTTCGTTGCATATGCCGGAGAATGATGAGACGCGGGGTATTATTAATAAAGATTTGATCGGACGGATGAAGACGGGTGGAACGCTGATCAACTGTGCGCGGGCGGGTATTTTGAATGAGGACGATTTTCGGGCGCTGAAGGCGGAGAAGCAGCTGCGGTTGTTGAATGATGTGTATCCGAAGGATGAGGCGGGTGATAAGCCGATTGCGGATATTGCGGATATTATGTTGCCGCATTTGGGCGCGAGCACGAAGGAGGCGAATTTTAATGCGGCCTCGCGGGCGGCGACGCAGATTATGGGATTGGATGATAAGGGCATCGCTTCGTATATCGTGAACCGGGATGTGCCGGAGGGATTGGATAAAGCCTATTCGGAGTTGGCGTTTTCGCTGGCGCATCTGTGCCGGGGCATTGCGGGGGGCAATCAGCATGTAGAGGTGCTGGAAACGTCGTTCTACGGTGAGCTGGCGACTTATAAGGATTGGTTGCTGGTGCAGGTGCTGGCGGCCTTGAGCGAGGAGTTTGATCGGTCGCAGGGGTACGATGCGGCATTGGAGTATTTGAAGGAGAAGGGCGTTGAGTATTTCAACCGGGAGACGGATAGCTCGAAGGGGTATGGCAATTCGATTACGGTGGATGTGACGACGGCGGTGGATGCGGCCAACTTCAAGCGAATCAGTGTGCGCGGTACGTTGGCGGAGGGGAACATGATGATTTCGCGGATCAATGATTTTGATAAGCTCTATTTTGAGCCGACGGGTACGGCGTTGCTGTTTATCTATAAGGATCGTCCGGGTGTAATTGGTCAGATTGGTCGGTCGCTGGCGGAAGCGGGCTTGAATATCAATGATATGCGGAATCCGCATGATTTGAGTGGAGAGTATTCGTTGGCGTTGTTGCGGGTGAGCGAGGCGGTTGATTGCGAGGTGGTGTCGAAAATCTCGGGAGAGATTGAAGCGCTGCATGCTTCGTGTATTGCGTTTTAAGTGTTCTCTTTTCTTTTTTTGAGTTGCCGGTCGGCTTCGGCATATAGATCGGGGCTAGGGTGTGTGGCGATGCCTATGTGAATGGCGATCTCTTGGCGGTTGAGCTGTTGCTGCATGCGTTGCATGGCTTGTTGGGCTTGGGTTTCGTTGGTTTCGGGGAGGAGGAGGGCGAATTCGTCGCCGCCGATCCGGGCGGCATAGTCGCTGGTTCGTTTGTGTTGCTGCAGGGTCTGGGCGAGTTGTTGGAGGCGTTGGTCGCCGGCGGGGTGCCCGTGTTGGTTGTTTGTTGCTTTGAGGTTTTGTACATCGATGAGGACGAGGCTGAGGGGGCGTTGGTAGCGTTGGGCGGCGGCGTGAAGTTGTTGAAGTGTTTCGTTGAATCCGCGGCGGTTGAGGAGTCCGGTGAGCGCGTCGGTTTGGTTCTGCTGTAGGAGTTGGAGCAGCATAAGATGGAGCCAGAGGTTGTGGGAGTCGGTGTTCATGGGTTGGGGTGTAGTTTGGCATAGCTGTAGGCAATGGTTTCGGAGATGAGGGCGCGAACGCCTCTGCTGTGGGCGTACCAGCGGTGGGGGGGGTAGGTTGGATCGGGGAGGGCGGTGATGCCGATTTCGATCTGGTTGCCGAGGGCGCGTTTGAAGAGGAGGTGGCTGCGGCGGGCGTGGGTGCCGACGGAGATGAGGTGGAGGGGTGTGTTGGGGGGTAGGGGGTGTTGGTCGAGGTGTTGGCGGAGGGCGAGCGCGGAGGCATAGGTTCGGTCGCGTTGGACGAGGGGGGCGGTGATGATTTGAATTTGTTCGGAGGGAATTCCGAGATGCTGGAGGCGGGCGGCGGTCATGGCGGGGTAGGTTTTATGGGGGGCGAGGTAATGGCCGGTTTCGATGGGGCCTCCGGTACAGAGAATGCCGTGATAGTTTCCGGCTAGGTAGAGATCGACGGCGTGCTGGAGGGCGCGGTCATCGAGCCAGCTTTCGAGGGTCATGTAGCCGTGGTGGGGGGGGCGGGTGAGGCTTAGAAAGGCGTGGAGCTGTGAGAGCAGTAGGAGGAAAAATAGAAGCAGAAGCAGGGGGATGCGGGCGCGTCGAAGCGGGCGGCGCGGGTGGCGGGTTGAATCTGGAAGGATGGGTTGTGACATGGAGGGGAGTGTAGCAGGGGTGAGGCTAATTAACAGGCAAAACAAATTGCGGTCGGAGGGTTGACAGGAAAGGGGTGTTTCTATAGCTTCTCCCTCCTTGTGTTAAACACGATTTAGTTGTGAGGACTTTTTTCATGAAGACATTTATGCCTAAAGAGGCGGATATTAAGCGGGAGTGGCTGTTGGTGGATGCAACGGATCTGCCGACGGGTCGTTTGGCAGTGATTATTGCGGATGCGTTGCGGGGGCGGGATAAGCCTACGTATACGCCGCATGTGGATACGGGTGCTTTTGTGGTGGTGGTGAACTGCGATAAGGTGAAGCTGAGCGGTAAAAAAGAGCAGGATAAGATTTATCAGGATTACTCGGGATATTCGAGTGGTCGGACAGAGAAGACTGCGGCGGCGATTCGGGCGAAAAATCCGGAACGGATTATTACGCAGGCTGTGAAGGGGATGTTGCCAACAAACCGTCAGTCGCGGCAGACTATGAAGCGTTTGAAGGTGTATGCGGGAGCGGATCATCCGCATGCGGCGCAGCAACTGGGCGAGCTGAAAGTGGAACTTTAATTGGGATTATTACGATGGCGATGGATACAGCAATAGCAGCAACGGGTCGGCGGAAGCGTTCGGTGGCTCGGGTACGTTTGAGTGAGGGCAGTGGTTCAATTTTGGTGAACGGTCAGGATGCGGCGGCTTATTTTGGAACGGCGTTGCAGATTGAGTTGTTGAAGAAGCCGTTTGAGGCGATTGGTGGTTTGGGTAAGTTTGATGTGGTTGCTTCGGTTAAAGGTGGTGGCAAGTCAGGCCAATGTGGTGCCGTGGTTCATGCGGCTTCGCGTGCGTTGTCTTCGATGGACGAGGAGACAAAAGCGGTATTGAAGAAGTCGGGCTTCTTGACACGTGATTCTCGTGTGAAGGAACGAAAGAAGCCGGGTCAGCCGGGAGCGCGCAAACGGTTCCAGTTCTCAAAACGTTAATCGTTGGAACTGCGATGCAGAAAGCCTCCCGACCTGGGGGGCTTTTTTTGTTTTCGGACGGGTTGAAAAACCATTTAATGAGGGTTTAAGGCAGGCAGGGTGTTGGATGAGTGCAGCGGATAAAAAAACTGAGTGGCCGATGGGATTTCGGAGTGCGGGCGTTGCGGCGGGCGTGAAGCGGGATGGTTCGTTGGACATGGCGTTGATTGTGTCGGATAGGGCGGCTTCGGCGGCGGGGGTGTTTACGACGAATCAGGTGTGTGCGGCCCCGGTGAAGGTGTGTCGGGCGCATTTGGAGCAACCGGTGGTGCGGGCGATTGTGATGAATAGTGGTGTGGCGAACGCGTGTACGGGTTCGGCGGGTATGGTGTCGGCGGAGGCGATGGCCGCGGGGATGGCGTCGGAGTTGGGGTGTCTGCCGGAGGAGGTGCTGGTTTGTTCGACGGGTAAGATTGGGCCGCAGCTGCCGATGGAGGCGATAGGTGGAGGGGTGTCGATGTTGAGCGCGGCGGCGGCAGCGGATCAGTTAGAACAGACGTCGCGGGCGATGATGACGACGGATACTCGGCCGAAGGCGGCGATGCGGGATGTGGATGTGAAGGGTGTGCGGGTGCGGTTGACGGGGCTGGCGAAGGGGGCGGGCATGATCGAGCCGAATATGGCTACGATGTTGGCTTTTGTGACGACGGATGCGGCGGTGGAGGCGGTGGCGTTGCAGGCGGTGTTGAAGGGGGCGGTGGATCGGAGTTTTAATCGGATTACGGTGGATGGCGATCAGAGTACGAATGATTCGGTCTTGATGCTGGCGAATGGGGCTTCGGGCGTGGTGTTGGAGGAGGGGTCAGAGAGCTGGGCTGGGTTTGTTGCGGCGGTGGAGTCGCTCTGTTTTGAGTTGGCGATGATGATTGTGCATGATGGCGAGGGAGCGGATCGGTTTGTGACGGTGTTGGTGGAGGGGGCGGAGTCGGATGCGGCGGCAGATGCGGCGGCGAGAGCGGTGGCTAATTCGTTGTTGAATAAGACGGCGTGGGCGGGGACGTTTCCGGATTGGGGGCGGATTATGGATGCGATTGGGTATTCGGCGGCGCGGGTGGATGAGACGTTGGTTCGTATTTGGTATGGAGAGACGCTTGCGGTGGAGGGCGGTGTGCAGGCGGCGACGGCGATGGAGACATTGGTGGAGGCGGTTTCGGAGCGGGAGTTGCTGATTCGGATTGGGTTGGGGTTGGGCAGCGGTGAAGCGGTGGTGTATACGTGTAACTGCACGGAAGAGTATGTGCGGATCAATTTTTAGGAGCGGGTATGAATGCATTTATTGAGAAGGCGGCGGTGTTGACGGAGGCGTTGCCGTTTATTCAGCAGTTTCGGGGCGAGACGGTGGTGGTTAAGTTTGGTGGAAGCATCATGGAGAATGAGGCGGGGGTGCGGAATATCTTGGAGGATATTGCGTTTATGGAGTGCGTGGGTATGCATCCGGTGGTGGTGCATGGGGGCGGGAAGGCGATTTCGAAGGCGTTGCGTGAGGCGGGCATTTTTTCTGAGTTTGTGCGGGGATTGCGGGTGACGAATGGGGATTCGATTCAGGTGGTGGAGCGGGTGTTGAATCAGCAGGTGAATCCGGGTATGGTGGATATTTTGCGGGTGTTTGATGGAAAAGCGCGGGGGATTCATGGGGAGGATATCTTTCGTGCGGAGCGGATGAGGGGGCGGGATGAGCGTACCGGTGAGGCGTTGGATTGGGGATTTGTGGGGCAGATTAAGAGCGTGGATGTGGAGCCGATTGAGGCGTATATGAAGGCGGATATTGTGCCGGTGATTACGCCTCTGGCGCGGGATGAGGCGGGACAGCTGTATAACGTGAATGCGGATGATGCGGCGACGGCGGTGGCGTGTGCCTTGCAGGCGCGGAAGCTGGTGTTTTTATCGGATGTGCCGGGTTTATTGCATGATCCGGCGGATGCGGATTCGCTGATTTCGTCGTTGCATTTGAGTGAGGTGGAAGAACTGATTGATCGGGGTGTAATTGCGGGTGGTATGTTGCCGAAGATAAAGGGTATGGTTCATGCGGTTGAGATGGGTATCCGGAAGGCTCATATTATTGATTCGGCGCTGCCGCACTCGTTGTTGTTGGAGTTGTTCACGAGCGAGGGTGTGGGAACGGAAATTTTGAAATAGTGAGTTGAGATGAAGAGTGAAATGACAACGAGTGAGATCATGGCTTTGCAGGAAGCTTTTGTGATGCCTACCTATGCACCGAAGACGGCACTGGTGCGGGGTGAAGGTTGTTGGGTGTGGGATGCGGAGGGAAAGCGGTATCTAGATTTTTGTTCGGGGATTGCGGTGACGAATATCGGGCATTCCCATCCGCGACAGGTGGCGGCGATTCGGGAGCAGGCGGAGCAGCTGATGCATGTGTCGAATCTGTTTATGAATCCCTTGCAACCGCAGTTGGCGGAGGCGTTGGTGCGGTGCTCTGGATTGGCGGGGGCGAAGTGCTTTTTCTGTAATTCGGGGGCGGAGGCGAACGAGGGGCTGATTAAGTTGGCGCGGTTGTGGGGCTCGACGCGGGGGCGGCATGAGATTATCACGATGCGGCAGTCGTTTCATGGGCGGACGTTGGCGACGTTGACGGCGACGGGTCAGGATAAGGTGAAGCACGGATTCGGACCGCTGCCGGGAGGGTTTGTGTATGCGGATTATAATGAGTTGGATTCGGTGCGGGCGTTGGTGAACGATCAGACGGCGGCGATCATGGTGGAGGCGCTGCAGGGCGAGGGCGGGGTTATTCCCTCGGCACCGGATTTTCTGCCGGGGTTGCGGGCGTTGTGTGATGAGATGGGTATTTTGTTGCTGTGTGATGAGGTGCAGGCGGGGGTGGGTCGAACCGGTCGGTGGTTTGGTTTTCAGCACTATGGAGTGGAGCCGGATGCGTTTTCGTTGGCGAAGGGGCTGGGGGGCGGTTTTCCGATAGGGGGCATTGTGGCGGGACCGCGCTTGGCGGATACGTTTCAGCCGGGCCATCATGCGACGACGTTTGGGGGTACTCCGTTGGGAAGTGCGGCGGCGTTGGCGGTGATTGAGACGATTGAGGCGGAGGATTTGCTGGCGAATGCGGTGGCGATGGGGGAGCGGTTTATGCAGGGGTTGGCGGATATTGCGGCGGCTCATCCAGCGTGGATAGAGGGCGTTCGGGGACGTGGGTTGATGAATGGTCTGGTGTTGAAGGTGCCGGCGGCACCGCTTCAGCAGTTTCTGTTCGAGGCGGGATTGTTGAGTATTGCAACGGCGCAGCGGGTGTTGCGGATGTTGCCGGCGATGGTGGTGAGCGCGGAGGAGATCGATCAGGCGTTGAGTTGGATTGATGTGGCGTGCCATGCGTTGCATGATGAGATGGTTGCGTTGGTGATGCAGGTGGATGAGAATTAGGAAAGGAGTCAGGGTATGGCATATGAATTGAGTGGAAAGGTGAAACTGTTGCAGGAGACGCAGACGTTTGGCAGTGGATTTCAGAAGCGGGAAATTGTGGTGACGGTGGAGGATGGCAAGTTTCCACAGGAGATCTGCTTGGAGTTTGTGCAGGATAAGATTAATTTGCTGGAGGGCATTGAGCCGGGGCAGGATGTGACGGTGACGTTTGATATTCG
Organism: Kiritimatiellaceae bacterium; assembly: GCA_002691095.1. GTDB lineage: Bacteria > Verrucomicrobiota > Kiritimatiellia > Kiritimatiellales > Pontiellaceae > Pontiella. Next base: position 15,634 of record NZGU01000006.1, read on the forward strand.
GGGCCGTGAGTACAACGGTCGTTACTTTAATAATTTGCAGGGGTGGAAGATTGCAGCGGACGGTGCGCCGGCGGCTGATCAGCCGCCAGCTCGGGATGAGGATGTTCCGGCTGACTTTGACGATTTTGAAGATGACATCCCGTTTTAATGGGCAGAGAGGATTAGATAGATGAAGGTTGTATTGGCGTATTCGGGTGGATTGGACACGACGGTTCTGTTGACGTGGTTGCAGGAGCAGTATGATGCAGAGGTGATCTGTTATTGTTCCAATGTGGGTCAGGAGGAAGAACTGGATGGTTTGGAGGCGCGGGCGTTGGAGCATGGTGCGGTTAAGTGTTATGTGGATGACGTGCAGGAGGAGTTCACGCGTGATTATATTTTTCCGATGATGCAGGCCAATGCGATTTATGAGGGCACGTATCTGTTGGGCACGTCGATTGCGCGACCGTTGATTGCGAAGCGGATGGTGGACATTGCGGTGGCAGAGGGTGCGGAGGCGATTTGCCATGGAGCAACGGGTAAGGGNAATGATCAGGTTCGGTTTGAGCTGACGGCGTATGCGTTGAAGCCGGACATTCAGGTGATTGCACCGTGGCGGATGCCGGAGGAGTTTTCGTTTGAAGGACGGATGGATATGATTGCCTATCTGGAGGAGCGGGGGATTCCGTGTTCGGTGTCGGCTTCTAAACCCTATAGTACGGATCGTAACTTGTTGCATATTAGCTTTGAGGGGGGCGTGCTGGAAGATCCGTGGAATGAACCGGATGAGGCGATGTGGTGCATGACGAAGCCGTTGAGTGAGGCGGCGGATGAACCGGAGACGATTGAGATTCGGTTTGAGAAGGGGGTACCGGTGGCGGTGAATGGGGAGGAGCTGGGTGCTGCGGATTTGTTGCGTCGGTTGAATGCGTTGGGTTGTGAGCATGCGGTGGGTCGTATTGATATTGTGGAAAATCGCTATACGGGTATGAAGGATCGGGGCGTGTATGAGACACCGGGCGGTACCATTCTGCATCATGCGCATCGGGCGTTGGAGTCGATTACGATGGATCGGGAGGTGATGCATCTGCGGGACTCATTTGTGCCGAAGTATGCGGAGCTGGTGTATAATGGATATTGGTTCGCACCGGAGCGGGAGATGTTGCAGGCGGCGATTGCTCAGAGCCAAGAGACGGCGACGGGTGAGGTGCGGTTGAAGTTGTTTAAGGGGGGTGTGCATGTGTGTGGTCGTCGGTCACCGTTCTCGCTCTACAGTCCGGAATTGGTGAGTTTTGATGAGGCGGGTGGCTATGATCAGTCGGATGCAACTGGATTTATTAAGTTGAATGCACTTCGGTTGCGGGTGCTGGCAGCGATGAGGGAGGCGCAGTAGATATTTCTCGGGAGAGAATACATTGAGATGAGAGCTTGTTGTCAGTTTAGCGGATTATGGTTGTGGACGTTGCTGTTGGGTGGTTTAACCCTGTTGCCATCGGCCCGATCAGCGTCGGCGGTGGATTGGTTGCTTTTTACGGGTGGGTTTCATCCGTTGGCGGTGCATCTGCCCATTGGGTTGTGGGCGGGGACCGTGCTGATTTTGATCGTGGGCGTTCGGCGTCCGGCGATGCTCTTTGAGCCGTGGTTACGGGGGGGGGCATTGGTAACATGGCTGAGTGGTTGTATAGCTTTTTTGACAGGTTTAACGCTCTATTTATCCGGCACCTATAGTGATACGGTGAAACCGCATTTGATTGCCACATGGATATTTTTGGTGGCGTTGAATCTTTTTTATGATGTGGTTGTGAAAGGAGCGGGAATGAAAAAAATAAGCGTGGTAGCCGTTGGCGTTTCGATAATCATGGGTTATGCGGGTCATTTGGGTGGCGTGATGACGCATGGGGATATTTTTGCAGAGGTGCCTTGGCAGGCACATGCGGCATCGGCAGAGCCTAGAGTCGATCTGGAGGCGGCGGTTCTTTTTGAGGGGGATGATCGTACGGTTTTTGAGGCGGCGGTGTATCCGATTTTGGATGAGAAGTGTTTACTGTGTCATGCGGGTCGGCGATTGCGGGCGAAGCTTTCGATGGAGACGGAGGAAGCTATGTTGAAGGGGGGCGTTTCGGGAGCGGCGATGGTTTCGGGGAATGCGGATGGTTCGATGATGATTGAGCGGATGCGGTTGCCGGAAGATGATGAGTTGCATATGCCCCCGATGGAGCCGTTTGTGACGGATGAGGAGGAGCAGTTGTTGGTGTGGTGGATCAATGAGGGTATTGGTCAGCCGGTGAGTGCGTTGCCAGCGACGTTTGCTTCGTTTGTGAAGCCGGCGGAAGAGTGATCGTTTAATGGAATGTAGGGGGATTAAGGAAAAGAGATGAGTGAAAAGAGGATACCCCTTTCGACCGGCGAGTTAGCATCGTTGACACAGCAATATCCAACGCCTTTCCATTTGTATGATGAGAAGGGGCTTCGGGAAAATGCGCGTTTGTTGCAGCGGGCGTTTGCATGGAATCCGGGTTTTAAAGAGTATTATGCGGTGAAGGCGGCGCCGAATCCGTATCTGCTGACGTTGTTGAAGGCGGAGGGCTTTGGGGGGGATTGTTCGTCGCTGCCGGAGATGGTGCTGTGTGATAAGGTGGGTATTACGGGGGAGGATATCATTTTTACGTCGAACGATACGCCGGCCTATGAGTATGCGAAGGCGAAAGAGTTGGGCGCGATTATTAACCTGGATGATCTTTCGCATATTGCTTATTTGGAGGAGCATGTGGGGCTGCCGGAGTTGGTTTGTTGTCGCTATAATCCGGGGCCGCTGAAGGGTGGTAACGTGATTATTGGTAAGCCGGAGGAGGCGAAATATGGCTTTACGCGGGAGCAGTTGTTTGAGGGATATCGGCAGTTGCGGGACAAGGGTGTGAAGCGGTTTGGTTTGCATACGATGGTGGCTTCGAATGAGTTGGAGGTGGATTATTTTGTGGAGACGGCTCAGTTGTTGTTCGATTTGGTGGGTGAATTGAGTGCGGAGCTGGGCATTACGTTTGAGTTTGTGAATCTGGGGGGCGGGATTGGGATTCCGTATCGCCCGGAGGAGGAGGCGGTTGATTTGCTGCTGTTAGGGGAGCGGATGCGGGCGTTGTATGAGCGTTGTATTGTGAAGAACGGTCTTGCTCCATTGGATATTCGGTTGGAGTGTGGTCGGATGGTTTCGGGGCCGTATGGCTGGTTGGTGAGTCGAGTGTTGCATAAGAAAGAGACCTATAAGAATTATGTGGGATTGGATGCGTGTATGGCGAATTTGATGCGCCCGGCGATGTATGGGGCGTATCACCATGTTACGGTGGCAGGTAAGGAGTCGGCGCCTTGCGATTATCTGTGTGATGTGACGGGCTCGCTGTGTGAGAACAACGATAAGTTTGCGATTGATCGGCTGCTGCCGCAGGTGGAAATTGGGGATTTGGTGATTATTCATGATGCGGGTGCCCATGGACATTCGATGGGATTTAATTACAATGCTAAACTGCGGTCGGCAGAGCTACTCTTGCGGGAGAGTGGTGAGGTGATGCAGATTCGTCGGGCGGAAACAATGGACGATCATTTTGCCACCTTGGATTTTGGCGGGTTGAAGCAGTTTAGTGTGTGAGAAGGGGCTGTATGTATTTTGAGGGAACCTATACGGCGTTGATTACGCCTTTTTATCGAGATGAATCGGTTGATTTTGATACGCTGGAGCAGTTGGTGGAGCGCCAGATTGAGGGGGGTGTGGATGGGTTGGTTCCGGTGGGCACGACAGGTGAATCGCCGACGTTACGGCCGGATGAACACCTGAAGGTGATTGAGCGAGTGGTACGCGTGGCGGCGGGTCGTTGCAAGGTGATTGCGGGTACGGGGGCAAATTCGACAGCGGAAGCGGTGGAGTTGACGCTGGGAGCGAAGGCGTTTGGCGTGGATGGAACGTTGCAGGTGACGCCTTACTACAACAAACCGAACGATGCGGGACTCGTGCGTCATTTTAGTGCGGTGGCCGATTTGGGTGTGCCGGTGGTGTTGTATAATGTTCCGGGACGCACGGCGCGCGAGATTCCTATTTCGGTGGTGGCGGAGTTGGCGCAGCATCCGTCGGTGGTCTCGGTGAAAGAGGCTGCGGGTTCGGTGGAGCGTGTGCAGGAAATTTTGGGAGTGTGCAGTTTGGAGGTACTCTCGGGCGATGATGCTCTGGCTGTGCCGATGATGGAGGCGGGGGCTTGTGGGGTAATTTCGGTGGCTTCGAATGTGGTGCCGAGCGGCGTNAGTGAGATGATCCGGGCTGCACGGGAAGGCCGCTGGGAGGAGGCGCATCGCTTACATGAGCAGTGGTTGCCGCTGTTTGATGATCTGTTTATTGATACGAATCCGATTCCGGTGAAGGCGGCGGCAGCGATGTTGGGATGGGTGGATGAGATTTATCGGTTGCCTCTGTGTGAGATGGAGGAGTCGTTACGAGAGCGATTGAGAGGCACGATGCGTGCGATGGGGATAGTGGAATGAATAAGAAAGTATTAATTATGGGCGCGGGCGGGCGCATGGGACGTACGTTGATTCGGTGTGTATTGGAGAAACGGATTGCGGGTTTAGAGTTGTGCGGCGCAGTGGATCTGTGGGACGCGGAGCAGCTGGGCATGGATGCGGGCGTGGCAAATGGTTTACCGGCGGCGGGGGTTGAAGTGACGTGTGATTTGGCACCGCTGGCACCGCAAGCGGATGTGATTATCGATTTTTCATATCACGTGGGTTCGGCGGGGAATGCGGAGCGGATTGCGGAGTGGGGACCGGCGTGGGTGATTGGTACAACGGGCTACACGGAGGAGGAGCTGGTGATGATTGAGGCGGCAAGCGCTACGGTTCCGGTGGTGCGGTCGGGTAACATGAGTTTGGGTGTGAACCTGCTTTGCACATTGGTGGAAGAGGGAGCGCGTGCGTTGAAAGGCCGTGGATATGATGTGGAGGTGCTGGAGCGGCATCATCGGCGGAAGGTCGATGCGCCGAGTGGGACGGCACTGATGCTCGGCGAGGCGGCGGCGCGGGGCTATGAGGTTTCATTGCCAGAGGTTCAAGTAAATGGTCGGCAGGGTCAGCCGGGGGCGCGTTCGGCTGAAGAGATTGGTTTTCACGCGATTCGGGGGGGAGATATTGTGGGGGATCATACGGTGTTGATGGCGGGTGAAGGAGAGTTGTTGGAGCTGTCTCACCGGGCGACGGATCGGGATGTGTTTGCCATGGGTGCCTTGCAAGCGGCACTGTGGGCGTGTGATCGGCCCGCCGGGCTTTATGGTATGCGAGATGTGTTGGGTGTGTGACGAAGCGGGGAGTTGTATCCTGTATGGAGATGAATGAGCAGCGGGCAGAGGTGAAGGCATCGTTTGCGCGGGTGTTTGGCAGTGCGGGTGAGGCACCGCGTATGATGGGTTTGTTGAAGGCATTTTGGCCTTTCATGGTGATTTGCCTGTTGTTGGGGTATTTGTTGCGGGCGGTGGCTCCCGTTCCAGTTTTTTCGGTTTCTCAGTTGGGCTTATTGTTTATTCTGTTGGCTGTGGCGGGCATGGTGTTGCTGGCGTGGGGTAATCGACGGTTGGGGAATTATTTGAAGGGGGCGAAGGGGGAGGAGTGGGTCGCAAGAGAATTGGCTTTCCTGCCGTCGCAGTTTGCGGTTTTCCATGGGGTGCGGTTGCCGGGAGGAGCGTATAACTTTGATCATATTTTGGTGGGCCCGGGCGGAGTGTTTGTGGTGGAGACGAAGAACTGGAGTGGACGGGTGGAATTTCGCGAAGGGGAAACCTGGGTGGACGGGAAACGAATCAACCGTTCGCCGCTGCGTCAAGTGAAAGGGGAGGCAACAGAGTTGCTGACCTATTTTAAGGAGCAGGGCGAAGAAGAGGTTCGGGTTCAGACGGTGCTCTGTTTTCTGGGCTCGGAGTTGGCGGAACCGATTGCAAATGTGAACGGAGTGGTGGTTTGCGATGGGGGGGCGTTGACGGATGTTCTGACGGGGGAGCTGAATGAGGAGTTTGATCCAGCGGTGCTTGCTCAGGCAGAGCAGTTGTTGATTCCGCTGGTGGGATAGGAGACGAGGATGAAGGTGGCGGTGCCGATCGCAAGTGGCTGTGAGGAGATGGAAGTCGTCATCATTGTGGATGTGCTTCGTCGGGCCGGTTGGCAGGTTACCGTGGCGGCACTGGAGGAGGAACCGGTTGTTGCGTCGCGGGGAGTGAAGCTTTCGGCGGACTGTCGGTGGGATGAATTGGTATTGGCTGATCAGGACGGACTCATATTGCCGGGTGGATTGGGCGGTACGGAGCGGCTCTGCTCCCATGTGGGTGTACAGGCGGCATTACGCGATTTTGTGGAACGCGATCGTTGGGTGGGGTCGATCTGCGCGGCGGCGCTGGCATTGCATACGGCGGGGGTGTTGGAGGGTAGAGTGTTTACCTGTTATCCGGGCGTTGAGAAGAGTTTGCCGACAGATGTTCAACCGATAGATGAGCGCGTGGTGGTAGATGGTAAGCTCATTACCAGCCANGGCCCCGGCACGGCGTTTGATTTTGCTCTGGCGTGGATCGAAGCGTGCGAGAGCTTGGAGAAAGCGGCGGCTATTCGGGCGGAACTTTTACTTTAGATCTTTTTGGCAGCGCGAAGGGTGAGGGTGCGGTTGAAGGTTGGGGTGGTTGAGGTGTGATCAAGGTCGGCGCAGAAGTAGCCGACCCGTTCAAATTGGAAACGGTCGCCGGGGTTGGCGGTTTGGAGACTGGGTTCGAGTTTGGCTTGGCACCGTTGTAGGGAGTCGGGGTTGAGAAAGTCGGTGAAGGGTTTGTCTTTGTCGGCGAGGGGGTTTTCGTTGGTGAAGAGGCGGTCGTAGAGCCGGATTTCGGCATCGATGGCATGGGCGGTTGAGACCCAGTGTACGGTGCCGCGTACTTTACGTCCGTCGGGGGGGTTGACGCCGCGGGTTTCGGGGTCGTAGGTGGTGTGGAGGGTGGTTACGTTGCCCTTTTCGTCTTTTTCAACATGGGTGCAGGTGACGCAGTAGGCGCCGCGCAGGCGAACTTCGCGACCGAGGGTGAAGCGTTTAAATTTGTTGGGTGCGTCGTCCATGTAGTCTTCGCGTTCGATGTAGCATTCGCGGGTGAAGGGTACCGTGCGGGTGCCGTAGCTTTCGTTTTGGGGGTGGTTGGCAATTTCGAGTTGTTCGGTTTGGTCTGCGGGATAGTTTTCGATGATGAGTTTGATGGGGTCGAGGATGGCCATGGCGCGGGGGGAGGTTTCGTTGAGGTCGTCTCGGACGCAGGCTTCGAGGCGTTCGATTTCGGTGAGGCTTTCAAATTTGGTGCAGCCGACTTGCGTGCAGAGGTTGCGAATGGCGGTGGGGGTGAAGCCACGGCGGCGCATGCCGCTGATGGTGGGTAGGCGGGGATCGTCCCAGCCGTTGACGTGGTTTTCTTGCACGAGCTGGAGGAGCTTGCGTTTGCTCATGACGGTGTAGGTGATGTTGAGGCGGGCAAATTCGATTTGCTGGGGGCGGTAGAGGTTGAGCTGGGTGAGAATCCATTCGTAGAGGGGGCGGTGTACTTCGAACTCGAGTGTGCAGAGGGAGTGGGTGATGCCTTCGATGGAGTCTTCGATGCAGTGGGCGAAGTCGTACATGGGGTAGATGCAGTGGCTGTCGCCGGTGTGGTGGTGGGTGGCGTGTTTGATGCGATAGATGGCGGGATCGCGGAGATGGAGGTTGGGGGAGGTCATGTCGATTTTGGCGCGGAGAACATAGGCGCCGTTGGGGTGGTCTCCGTTGCGCATCTGGTCGAAGAGGTCGAGGTTTTCTTGAATGGTGCGGTGGCGTCCGGGGGGTTCTTGACCGGGTTGTGTGGGGATGCCGCGGTAGGTTTTGAAGGCTTCTTGGGTGAGGTCGCAGACGTAGGCGTTGCCTTGTTCGATGAGTTGGCGGGCGTAGGTTTCCATTTGGTTGAAGTAGGAGGAGGCCCAGTAGAGGTTTTCGCCCCAGTCGTAGCCGAGCCAGCGGATGTCTTCTTGGATGGCGTGGACATATTGTTCGTCTTCGGCTTCGGGGTTGGTGTCGTCGAATCGTAGGTGGCAGCGTCCGGCGTATTTTTGGGCCGTTCCGAAGTCGAGGTGAATGGCTTTGGCGTGCCCGATATGAAGGTAGCCATTGGGCTCGGGGGGGAAGCGGGTGATGATGGTCTCTATTTTGTTGGCGGCGAGATCGTTTTCGATGATCTCGTGAATAAAATGAGTTGAGGATTCTTCTGTCATGATTTGTTCCGGTTTGTGAGGAAGTGTTATGGTTGATTGGTGCGCTTTGATCAATCTTTTCAGTGCGGCAATATCAGGGGGTTGTGAAAGTTGGGTCTGTTTGGTTGGAGTTATTTGTGGTAGGTTATTTGAAGGAGTGGATGGATGAAGATAGCGACGTTTAATGCGAATTCGATTCGGAGCCGGTTACCGATTTTGTGTGACTGGTTGGAAAAGCATGGTCCGGATGTGGTGGGGGTGCAGGAGACAAAGGTGCAGGATGAGGATTTTCCAGTGGAGGCGTTTTCGGCGTTGGGGTATCACGTGGTTTTTAAGGGGGAGAAGTCGTATAATGGGGTGGCACTGATTTCTCGGGAAGAGCCGGTGGATGTTCGGTTCGGTTTTGATGACGGGGGGCCTCAGGATGAGACGCGGTTGGTTCGGGCGCGGATCGGTGAGTATGATGTGGTGAATACGTATGTGCCGCAGGGACGGGCGATTGATCATGTGATGTATCGGTATAAGGTGAGCTGGTATGATCGGGTGAAGCGGATGCTTGAGCGGGAGTATGCAGCAAGTGNTGCGTTGATTTGGCTGGGGGATATGAATATTGCGCTGACTCCGNATGATGTAACACAACCGCAGACGAAAATGAATGATCCGTGTTTTCATGAGGATGCGCGGCAGGCTTTTCTTTCGGTGTGTTCGCTNGGATTTGAGGATNTGCTCAGAAAACATCATCCAGATGAGACGCTCTTTTCTTTTTTTGATTATCGAGTGAAGGATGCAGTGGAGCGTAATTTGGGATGGCGTATTGATTATATTCTGGCTTCGCAGGCATTAGCTGCGCGTTCGATTGATTGCTGGATTGATGTCGAGCCGAGGCGTATGGAAAAGCCTTCGGATCATACCTTTGTCGTGGCTGAATTTTTATAATATTATTTAGTTTATACGTATAAANTTTTCTGNAANTCTTTGTGNTNATTTAACGCGAGGTGTGTATGGAAGATTCAATGGACTGGATGTCTTCCCCTGATCGGTGGGGAGATATAGGTGATCAGCTTCGCCTGATTGCAGTAGATTATGGTGTGCAGATTATTGGTGCTTTGTTGGTACTNATTTTGGGCTTGTGGTTGGCGAAGGGGTTGCGCCGCTTGTTTGTGNAGTTGATGGAGCGGCACGCGTTGGATAGCACCTTGGTCAATTTTTTGGCGAGTGTGTTGCATGTGATTTTGCAGATTGTGGTGATTATTTCTGCATTGGAAATATTGGATGTGAAGACGGCTTCGTTGTTGGCTCTGATTGGTACGGCGGGCTTGGCAGTTGGCTTGGCACTGCAGGGTTCGTTATCGAATTTTGCGGCGGGCGTGATGTTGATTATTTTTCGGCCTTTTAAGGTGGGTGATTATATTGAGGCCGGGGGCGCGGCGGGCACGGTTGAGGAAATTGGTATTTTTACGACGATCGTGAATAGTTTGGATAACAAACGGATTATTATTCCCAANGCGAAGTTAACGTCGGATAAGATTTCGAACTATACTGCCAATGCTCTTCGGCGAGTTGACCTGAAAGCGAGTATTAGCTATGGAGATGATATTGATCAGGCGCGGCGAGTGATTGCCCGTGTGTTTGATGATGTGAGTGAAGTAGTGGACGAACCGGCTCCTGATATTCTGGTGGATGAGATGGCGGAGAGTAGTATCGATTTTGTCGTTCGACCTTGGTGTAAGCCTGNAGATTATTGGACTGTCTACTTTGCGGTTACGGAGGGGATCAAGAAGCGGTTTGATGAGGAGCGGATCAGTATTCCGTTCCCGCAGCGTGATGTGCATTTATATGATCATAAAGGGTAGGTGATATTTTTTCTATCCTCGCTTGTTGATTCGCCCGATGAAGCGCATTCTGCCCTCTTCATTAACGGGCGGATGAATGGGTATGTATGAAAAAGTAGCGGACGTTGACTGGGAAAAGTGGCAGGCAGAAATTACGGCGACGTTGATGTTTGTGATTCGGGATGATGAAGTGTTGCTGATTCATAAGAAGCGNGGTCTTGGAAAAGGGAAAGTGAATGGGCCGGGTGGAAAATTAGAGGCGGGTGAGACGCCAGCAGCGTGTGCGGTGCGTGAAACGGAGGAAGAAGTTGGCATTACACCGCAGGAGATTGAGGCGGCGGGNGAACTTTTTTTTCAGTTCACGGATGGGCTTTCTATCCATTGTTATGTGTATCGCGCTGGATCGTTTTGTGGTGTGCCGGTGGAGACGGAGGAGGCCGATCCGTTTTGGTGCCGGTTAGATGCGTTGCCGTTTGAGAAGATGTGGGAAGATGATGCGACGTGGTTTGATTTTATGTTGTCTCGCTCATTTTTCCGCGGCCATTATATTTTTGATGATGACCGTATGTTGGATGCTATTATTGAGACGNCCTGATGGGGGTCTCTAGNGAGGNCTGGGCACAAAAAAACCCGCTTNTNAAAAAGCGGGTTTAACTTAAAAAGGTAATTATTAACCAACAATAGTTACATTTTCAGCCTGCGGACCCTTTTGACCCGATGTGACTTCAAACGTTACTTGCTGTCCTTCAAGCAGCGTGCGACGCCCTCCATCAGTGTTGATGGCTGAGAAGTGAACGAATACGTCTTCTCCGCTTGCACGAGCGATAAATCCGTACCCTTTTTCATCGTTAAACCATTTTACGGAACCTGTTTCGATTTGATCTGACATTACTTATTATCTCCTGAACATTTCTGTTCTTGTGTTACTCCAATTTCAATTGAAACCGGCTACTATTTACTGCTCACTTTCGTGACTTCGCTCCCATATATAGTGATTATGGACTCAATTAGCTAGTTAAGAATCGATTTATTTTAGGGGTTTAGATGTTTGTTTTAGCGGCCCAACAATCGTATCTAAAAGTATCGGTATAAAAATATCAATTAGGGGTTGAAATTGTGTCTGGGGAAGGCAAAATGTAGACGTTGTTGAGGGGTAACGGTTGAAGTAAAGTGGCGGATTTAATGTCATTTTGAGGAGAGATTATGGCGGATAAAGTCAATGTTGAGTTACCGGATCAGGCCTACTATGAAGCAGAAGTAGCTTGTCGAAGCGCATGTCCTGTGAATACGGATGCCCGCGGGTATCTGCTAGCAACAGTTGCGGGTGATTATGAGAAAGCATATGCAATCTCACGGGCCACAAATCCATTTGCATCTATATGTGGTAAAGTGTGTGGTGCACCTTGTGAGAAAGGGTGTCGGCGTTCAGATGTTGATGAAGCGGTTGTTATTCGGAATATCAAAGGGTTTTTAACGGATAAGCGGGGGCCTGAAACAGGTGATTTAATTACGCCGTTGACCTATTCGATTGCACCGGGTTCTGTGAACCCTGAGTTGAATGGGCGGTCGGTCGGCATTATTGGAGGCGGCTGCGCGGGGTATACGTGTGCACATGACTTAGCGCGTTTGGGGTATGCGGTTACCATTTATGAGCGTTGGGAAAAGTCGGGTGGCCAGTTGGTGCAGGGTGTTCCGATTAACCGGTTGTCTCGCAAAGTGGTAGCCAATGAGCTGGCTTCGATTGAGATGTTCGAGCATGTGGTGGTGAAGAATGGCGTTGATGTGGGCAAAGACATCACGATGGAAGAGATTGAAGAGGCGCATGATGCGGTTTTCATCGGGGTGGGTTTGGCACAGGGTCGCTCGATCCCGATTGGTAATTATGATCATCCAGACGTCCACAAGGGGTTAGATTTTCTGTTTGATTTCAATATGCGGGATCGTTGGGATCTTTCCACCCGACGCGCAATTGTGATTGGCGGAGGTGATGTGGCGTTCGATGTGGCGCGGTCTGCTTTGCGTTGTGGCTCGCCGGAAGTGAATTTGGCGTGTTTGGAGCGCGAACACCTGGGTGAAATGCCGGGCTCGAAAGATGAACGCGAGGGTGGGCGTCGGGAGGGCGTTACTTTCAACGACGGTTGGGGGCCTGAAGAGATTGTGGTTGAAGATGGGAAGATCAAGGGGTTGCGTGTGAAGCAGGTCCAGCGTGTATATGACGAAGATGGGCGCTTTTCACCGGTTTTGGAGGGTGAGTCGCGTTTGATTGAGGGCGATGCGGTCTTCATGGCGGTGGGTCAGGCTTCCGATCTTACCTTCTTGGAAGAGGCGGGTATTAAGATGACGCAGCAGGGCTGGGTGAAAATAGAAGACACCGAGACGTTGCAGACGAGCAAGCCGAATGTGTTTGTGGGCGGTGACATTGCGCATGGTCCGAAGCTGTTTATTGATGCGGTGGCTTCGGGTAGTAAGGCAGCTCGGGGCATTCATGCTTATTTGACGGATACTGAGCCGCTGAAATTGCAGCGGAAAATAACGTTTAAAGATATGCCGGAATATGGTCGGACGTCTGGGTATGTGGATGAAGAGCGCGAGGAGCGCGATGAATTGCCAGTGGAACCTGCGAAAGATCCGGAATTTAACACGACGCTGGAGTATGCGGAGGCGGAAGCGAAAGAACAGGCGGGTCGTTGCTTGGAGTGCCATATTCATCCGACCTTTGAGGCAGACATCTGTATTCTCTGTGGTGGTTGTGTTGATGTTTGTCCATCGTACTGTCTGTCGATGAAGACGGTTGATCGTGTGGAGGGCGGCGAGAGTTTGAAAGTGCTGGCGGAGATGGAGTTTGGTGATATGGCGGTGGCGCAAGAGCAGGGTTCTGTGATGCTGTTTGATCCACTGAAGTGTATTCGGTGCGGGATGTGCGCGCAGAAGTGCCCGACGGGTGCGTGCAAAATGTCGGTGAATGAATTTGAGGATTGCTTCGCGTAGGATGATAGGATTAACGATCATTTTATTGGTGCTGACAACCTTGCTGGGACTGCTCTTTTTTGGCTTGTTCCGCTGGGCCATTAAGGACGGTCAGTTTGACCATCCTGAAGAAGCAAAATATGTGATTTTCAGAAACGAGCAAAAATAAGCGCGTTCGTTTGGAGGAGAGAGAATGAGTGATGATAAGAAAAAAATGAATCGGAGAGAGGCCATGACGGCTGGCTCTGCGTTCGCATTAATCGGATTGGCGGCGGCCGGTACGGGTGGTGCGTTGTTCAAATATATGTTTCCGGTTGTTTCTTATGGTGCGCCTGCAAAGTTTTTAGTTCCGGTGGATGATCTTCCGGAAATAGGCGATGAGATCTTTTTCTCGGAGATGAAGACGGTTATTCGTCGTCAGAGTGAGACAGAGATTGCGGCGATTTCTCTGGTTTGTACCCATTTGGGTTGCACGGTTAACCGAGTGGAGACGGGGTTCCTATGTCCGTGCCATGGTTCGCAGTATGATGCGGATGGCGTGGTGGTGGGAGGACCGGCACCGGCGGCATTGCCGTGGCTCGAGGTGAAGAAAATTCCAGGTGGGCAGCTGGAAGTTGATACTGGGGTTACGTTGCCCGAAAACACATATTTTTCAATCGTTTAACGGGTAGGAGCATCTACGAAATGAATGAACTCATCGAAAGTGCCAAGGGGTATGGAAACAAAATCTTTACTTCAATTGTGAAGCATGGTTTTGACAATACCGGATTAACCAAATCAAAAATCATGTTCAGCAATGTGCTGCTGCATATTCAACCGGTAAAAATTCATAAACGAACGGTTAAGTTCAAAACAACGCTGGGGCTTGGGTTGATTACGACCTATATGTTTGTCGCGTTGGCGGTAACGGGTGTGGTGTTGATGTTTCACTATGTGCCGTCTACGGCGCTTGGGCCGGATGGACTGCCGGATGCCTATAGCCGAATGTTAAATTTGCGCAGTAATGTTTTTTGGGGTGATTTCATGCGTAATATGCACCGCTGGGCCGCCCATGGTATGGTGGCGTTCGTCGCATTGCATATGTTGCGGGTGTATTTGACGGGTGCGCACCGGGGTGGACGTGAGTTCAACTGGGTGATTGGTTGTATTCTTGGGTTGTTGACGGTTTTCCTTTCGTATACCGGATACTTGTTGCCGTGGGACCAGTTGGCATTTTGGGGTGTTAAAGTGGGAACTGAGATTGCTCGTTTGGCACCGGGTGGCGCGATTATACGCGGAATTTTGTTGGGCGATGGTGACGTGGGGGGTGAGGCGTTGATTCGTTTCTATGTCTTACACGTGGCAGTGTTGCCGGCTATTATGGGCGGCTTAATCGCATGGCATTTTTGGCGTATTCGAAAAGATGGGGGTTTGGCGCGACCCGCCGATACGAGCGGGGAGAAGCAGATTCCTGATGCTGATTTCGGCGAGGTGAGAAATAACTCTGTGTTCAAAAGTTCGCGGAGTTACAAACTGGTGGAATTGGTCAAAGGTAATGAGCCGAAGGTGAACGAAGAGGTTGACCAGATGATGTTTGCTTGGCCGAAGTTGATCATCCGTGAACTACTGGTTTTCGTGGGGGTCATGGTGCTGTTAAGTTTTGTTTCGGTCTTCTTTGATGCTCCGTTGGAAGGGCCGGCAGATCCGACGTATCCGACTAACCCGGCTAAGGCTCCGTGGTACTTTTTGGGATTACAGGAGCTGACGAGTTATGATGGATTTATTGGTGGAATTGTCATTCCCGGTCTCTTGGCGGGTGGTGTGATGGTGTTGCCTTATATTGAGATGTTTTTCGAGTCGTTCAGTAAAACCTATCGAAAAAACATACCGGGCGTCTGGTTTGCGAAGGAGCGTGCTCTGGAGAATGCGTTGTTTATTGGCATGTATATTTTTATGTTAGCATTAATAATTATCGGGGTTTATTTCCGCGGGGAGAATTGGGCCATTATTTATCCGTGGGAACAGGTTGCCGGAGGAGGACACTAAACCATGCTGAAGGATTATAGAATTTTAGCAGTATTGGCGTTTTTGGGATTTGTGCTATTTGCGCTCTCGTTGAAGAAGTCGGCGGAGAAGGATTACATCGGATACCAGAAAGAGTATTACAGCCTGCTGGGTGAAGAGGATTTTTCGGTTGAAATCAAACAGGTGAATGTAAAGACACCGGGTTCCATCATGGTGGATCGCTGTCAGACCTGCCACATTGGAGCTTCGAATCCTGATGCGGTTGATTATCCTGGACCGTTAGCCGCGCACCCTCCCATCGTTCCTGGTGTTGAGAAGGATCCGCATGATTTCAACAAAATGGGTTGTGCGGTGTGTCACGATGGTAATGGTAGAGCATTAGAGATGCATGATGCACATGGCGAGTATCATGGCTGGCCGAAGCCTATGTTGCTTGGCAAAACGTCTCAAGCGAACTGTTTTCGGTGTCATGCACAAGAGGGCGGCGAGTTGGCCGGAGCGGAGCATTTTGAGTGGGGCCGTGAGCTCTATTTGGAAAAGGCGTGCTGGGGTTGTCATGCGATTGATGGTGTTTCTAATGCGAAGCAGGCACCTGAGCTGACCAATGCAGGTGGAAAGCATACCTATGACTATTTGCACGAGTCGGTCATTTACCCGAAGGCGAACGATGAAAATTCCAAGATGCCGAAGTTTGATTGGGTTGAAGATGAGGAGATGGTTTCAGCGATTGCTACGTATTTGAAGGGGCAGCAAGTTATGAAACTTCGCTCGGCGGACGCGGCACCGATTGGATATGTGAAGCCCGCTTCCATCGAGAACCGAATTGGTATGGCGAGCGTGGAGGCCGGTCGGGCTCTGTTTGCAGGGGTTTCGTATGAGGGTTCAACCTCGCGGGGTGGTTGCATTAATTGCCATGCGTGGCGGAACGATGATGGGGATATCAGCGGTGGGCATATTGGCCCTGAATTGACGTGGACGATACGAAATCGTGGGCGGGCATGGGTGAAAGATCATATTGTGAATTCACGTATGCATGCACCGGATTCGATTATGCCATCGTTCAAACAGTATAACGAAGCCGAGTTGGAGAGTTTGGTAATGTATCTTTCAACATTTAATTATGCGCCAAATCTGGCGGAAACGGAGAGCCTGTAATGAAAAAAGAAGTGATGGGGTTAGTAGCTCTGTTGGTTGTGCTTGCAGGGGGCAGCGTAGCGGACGTGGACCGGATGGCGGTTGCGGAGAAGTTGTACGACACCTATTGTGTGTCCTGTCATGGAGAAGATTTAGATGGCAACGGTGAGGTGGCAGAGCTGCTGGATCCTTATCCGAGAAATTTTAATAAATATCAATTTGTGATCGCGTATAAAGATCGCTTCAAGAACTCATTGTTGCATGGGGTGGCAGGTTCTGCGATGCCGCCTTGGAAGAATGTGTTGTCGGAGGATCAAATCGAGATGTTAGTGGAATACATTGAGATGAAGATTGTGGATGATGCACCTGTGACGGCGTATAAGCGTTTACGGGCTGATATGCCGAAACCGGGTGATGCGGAGCGGTTGGACTATCGGGGTAGTGGAGCGCTGCTGGAAGTCGGTGATGTCGAGCGAGGGTATGAAGCATATCACAAGCACTGCACATCATGTCATGGTAAATTAGCGAACGGCAAGGGCCCGAATGCGATTGCGTTGGGACATGCGATGCCGCGAAATTTGATTAACAAACATTTCTTGAATCAGCCTGAAATTACAGATGAGCGTATCTACCGCTCTATTCTGCTGGGTGTTGCTGGCGCTCCGATGCCGGCTCACGACCATTTGAGTGATCAGGTGATTCTGGATTTGATTGCGTTTATTCGCTCAAACGTTGAGGAAGCAAATTAATGAAATATAGTTTACAGCAGGATACTGCAGCAAAAACTCTAATTGTCGCGTCGATGGTCTATTTTGGACTGGCGTTGACATTGGGATTATTGGTGGCGATTAAGTTTGTGGTGCCTACCATTGGTGAAATTGAATATTTGTCGTTACCCAGAATGCGGATGTTGCATACGAATGCGAATTTGTTTGGTTGGTTGTTGCAGGCGAATATGGGTGTTCTGCTTTGGATTCTGCCGCGTATCCTACATACGAAGTTGTTTTCCGAGAAGCTGGGGGTGTTGACCGGTATTATCTATAATATTGCTGTGGCTGCCGGGTTGACGGGTATTGTTTTGGGGCAAGTGAAAAACATCGAGTATGGTGAAATTGCAGCGCCTTTTGATTATCTGATGGCATTGAGCTGGGTCTTTTTTGGCATCAACGTGATCGGCACGATTGCACAGCGGAAAGTGAAGTATCTTTACGTTTCGGTGTGGTATACGCTGGGCTCCGTGATTTGGACCACGTTTGTCTTTATTACAGGACATTTTTTAACGCAAATGCCAATGGTAACAGGAGTTAACCAAGCCAACCTAAACTGGTTTTACGTACACAATGCGGTGGGTCTAATCTTTACTCCGCTGGGCGTTGCTACTGCCTATTATTTGATTCCGAAACAGCTGAATACACCGATCTATTCTCACAAACTGAGTATGATTGGTTTCTGGGTAATTTCGTTCGTGTATGTGTGGACGGGGGCTCACCATATGTTGCATGGGCCGATCACGCATTGGTTGCAGACGGTTTCGATTATTTTCTCTTTCTCGTTGATCATTCCGGTGATAGCTGTGATCACGAACTTTTTTGGAACGTTTGCTGCGGCTCCGCAGGGGCGTCGCTTGCAGGGACCGGTGCCTAAACTATTGCTGATGGGTACGGTTTATTATGTGTTTACTTGTTTGCAGGGTCCTTTCCAGGCAATCCGTTCGGTGAATGAAATTGTGAGTAAGACGGACTGGGTCGTGGGGCATGCCCATATGGCGCTGTTCGGTGCGTTCTCATATTATGCGATGGCAGGGGTTTATTATGTTGCACCGAAGTTAGCTGGCCGCCGTTTGTTCTCTGATAAGCTTGGTGACCTTCATTTCTGGATTATGACGATTGCTAGTATTCCGTTCTTTGTGGTTCTGTTTATATCTGGCGTTATTCAGGGATATGCATGGCTGAATCCTGAGAACACATTTGTGCAGACGTTGATGGCACTCAAGTCGGCCCATTGGATTCGTTTCCTGGCGGGTGTGGGTATTTATGCAGCTTACTTTATTTTCCTTCACAACGTCTTTATGACGCTGTTCGGTAAGTATCCGGGTGAAGGTGAAGATCGGTCAGAAGAGGACTAGGAGATTTAGAACGTATGAAATGGAATGTTGAGCGGAGTTTGATGTGGACAGCAACGGGTGCGTTTCTGCTGTTTTCAATTGGTGCGATTACAACGACTGTTGTGCCACCTTTGGTGGATGAGACCATATGGTCAGCAGGAGATCATGTCTTGCACACCTACACGGAACAGGAGTTGCGGGGCATTGAAATTTATAAGCGCGAAGGATGTGTATATTGTCATACCCAGCAGATTCGTAATCTAGCCTCAGACCAGCGGCGCTATGGATGGCGGCTCGTGCAAGCACCGGTTTCGAAATCATGGGAGTATGTGAATCAACAGCAAAGTTTCTTGGGTACGAAACGGAGTGGTCCTGACCTGTCACGTGTGGGGGGGAAATATTCATCGGAGTGGCATTGGTCCCATTTCCGTGATCCTCGTAATATGGGTGAGAAATTTGAATCCCCGAATGGGGCCTTTCAGTCGGCTTCTATCATGCCGTCTTTTAAATATTTGAGTGATCAGGATATCAAGGATTTGACGGCGTACATTCAGACGCTGGGTCGGGATATAAACTGGCGTAAAGATCGCAACGGTAAGTTGCTAAACGACTACGAAAAATAAGGTGGGCTAGAGATGTCTGATGTATCGAATGATAAGCTGGAGCGGACGACGGAGATCGAGCAGGGTGAGGCTGAGATTGGTTCGTTTGTGAAGGGCGTTATTGCTGTCATCACATTGGTTTGTGTTGCTTATTTAGTGCTTAATATCAATCCGTAGTTGAGAAGGAGGCGGGTGATACGCTCTTTCTATTCTATACGACGTCGGATTTTACAGGCCTTTAGTCTTTGGTGTCTTCTTTCGGTTCCATTGGGCTATTTTTGCTTTGATATTGATGCAGAGGTGGTCAGGGCTTTTGGGAAAGAGTATGGCTATGCGACCATGTTCACGCCTTTCTTCATTCTGATGGCTGTCGTCATTTACATCGGGGTGATGAGTATGAAGAAAGGGCGGATCTTCTGTTCTCATATTTGTCCGATGCACTTGTATTTGGAATTGATCAAGTCAAAAGGGAAGAGCACGTGGTTGAAGCGTATTGGTTGGGGGTTGGTTCTCTCGTTACTTATCACCCAGTCCTTAGTGGCGTTTTTTGTTCCGGTTTCTGCCCAGTTTTCGTTGCTTCGTTCGGGCTCGTTGATGATGTCGGGTGTGCTAGGGGCCATTCTATTGCTGTTTTTGATTTTGTTTGTGGTGTATAAGGATACGTTTTGTAAGAAGGCGTGTCCGTATAACTTTATGCAACTGATGCTGCGCAGTGATCGGACGCGCATTATGGAGTTTCGCAATCCGGATCATACCTGCACGAATTGTAAAAAGTGCGATGAGGTTTGTCCGTACGATTTGCAGGCTCGTTTTGAGAGCCATGGGTTGGACTGCAGTAATTGTAATCTTTGCCAGGATGCGTGTACGGAGGAGTTGGGGGCAGGCAATAGTCTGTTTCATCGGCATGATCCGGTCATTGAGTCTGAAACGTAAACAGTTGATGATGTCGAACCGGTTGTGGAATGGAAGTATATGCAGGAAGTGATTACAGCAATATTGAGCGGATTGGCACTTGGCTGGGTGGCGATTCCGCATTGCTATGGTATGTGTGGACCGTTGCATGTATCGGTTTGTGCGATGCACCGTACGCGTAGTTTGAAGGCACTATCCCTGTTTAACGTGGGTCGATTGACCGGGTATACGATGGCGGGCTTGCTATTCGGCGGCTTGGGTGAGTTTGTTAATTTGGGTCCGTCAAACTATTGCTGTGAGCTGGCATCGGTACGAGGGGGATTGTTGGCATTGCTTTTCCCGGGTATCACGATTGTGCTGATCGGGGTTTTTAGTTTGCGCCGCAAGGGGTTGCCGGCTGTGAAAAGCGGTTGGTTGGCTCGTTGGCTGGGTGGTGGGCTGGGGCGGTTGACAGTCGGCGGTGTTTGTACGACGTTGATACCTTGTGGAATGTTATACGCTGCCTTTGCTATGGCAGTGGGAACTGGAAGCTGGTTGGGGGGGATGTGCTTTATGTTCGCATTTGCGATCACACAAACATTTTTTATGCAGTTGGGTATTTCAGTCGGACGATTGATGGGGCGTAAGTGGAGTGAACGTTTGGAAGCAATCTTTCCGTGGCTCTGTATAGCATTGGGCATGGTCTATATCGTTCTATTCATACGGCGGTTAACTCCGGTTTAAGATGCAGGATGGATGCATAGTATGTGGTCGTGCTATACCGGCTGAGGAGACAACGTTCTGCTGTCCGGGCTGTGCGGCTGTTCACACGATTGTTGAGCAGCTGAATCTGGAGGGAGCTGCCAAAGATGAGCGGGTGGCACAGCTATTGGAAGGCGTTTTTCCGGGGGGCGAAGAGGTTGATTCTCATGAGGTGGAATTGGAGAACGGTGAGGGATTGTCATTAATGATTGAGGGGATGGTGTGTCCAGCCTGTGCATGGTTGGTTCACCATCGATTAACAAAACTCTCGGGCGTCGGTGGGGTGAATGTCAACTTTCTGGCGGAGACGTGCGATCTTCAGTTTGATCCGATGGTGCTGGGGCAAGAGCAGGTTGAGGAGACCATTAGAAAACTAGGATATCGTGCGTATGAGAGTGGTGATACGCGCGCAGGGGTCGACTATTTTCGGTTTGGGGCGGGTTGGTTCTTTGCGTTGAATGCCATGATGATCTCGTTTGTGGTCTATTCGGCTGAGAGTTGGTCGGTACCCGTGACGATGCAGTGGGTATGCTCGATTTTATTGGCACTGTTTGGCACCTTGGTTCCTGTCTATGCAGCGCGCAGTACAATGCGGGCGGGGTTCCGACAACTATCACTAGGTGCGTTTCGGATGGAAAGTCTGGTGGTTGTCTCCACAACGGCGGCATGGGTTTACTCGATGTGGGCCATGGTTAGTGGGCAGTTTGAGCGGCTCTATTTTGATGTGGTTACGTTGTTATTGATGTTGATTGAAAGCGGCAATTTGATTACCGGTTCGTTTTATCGACGGTTGCATCAGCGCGTGAGCTCACTGGCGCTTAAATTACCAAAGAAAGCGCGAATTGAAGGCGTTGTTTTTGCTTCAGTGGATGAGATGGAGCCCGGGCAGGCTTTTTGTGTGAGGCGAGATGAAGTGGTGCCGACCGATGGCGTTGCGGTGACAGGGGCAGAGTTTGACTTCAGTCTCATCACGGGAGAGTCGGTGGGTGTCTGGATGGAGCCTGGTAGTTTGGTGGGAGCTGGCGCCCGTTTATTATCGGATGAAGTTGCTATGCGTGTGCCACCAGGTGGGCGATCCAATTTATTGGAGCGAATGGTGGCAAGCACGATTGAGGCGTTTAATACAAAGCGAGAGCAGTTGACGTTGGGTGATCGAATCAGTCAGGTGTTCGTGCCGTTGGTAGCGTTGATCGGGTTGGCAGTCTTTGTGCTGCAATCGGTTTCTGGTTCAGCGACAGAGGGGTTCTCTCGGTTGTTGGGTGTGTTGATTGTGGCGTGTCCGTGCGCGTTTGGAATCGCAGAGCCACTGGTGCTAACGGCGGCGATTGAGCAGGTGCGCCGCTGGGGTATTCAGTGCTTCAATGGCTCTATTCTAGCGTATAAACCCAGTCGAATTGTTTTTGATAAGACGGGCACGTTGACGCGGGGTACGCCGGAAGTAACAGAGGTATATTGGTTGGTTGAGCAGGATGCGCAATGGCTGGATATATTGGCCTCCGTTGAGAATGGAGTGGAGCATCCGGTGGCTCGTGCGTGTGTGGGATTAGGTCGTCCAAAATCCATTGAGAATCGGGTGATTGAGCGTACAACGGTTTCAGCGGAGGTAGAGGGAAAGCGGTATCGTGCCGGGAGCGCGGCGTGTTATCCGCAGGTAGAGATTCCTGCTAGTATGGCAGCGTCGACCTTGGTTCTATTTGGTGATGAGAAGCAGTGTTATTTGATCGTGGCCTTGCGGGATATGGAACGTTCGGAAAGTGTTGATGTGTTAAAACGGATGCGGCAACTCGGGATGAGTGCATCTATTTTTTCTGGTGATCGGCAGTCTGTTGTGGATGAGCTTGCCAGGCGGGTGGTGGTGGAAGACGCTCGAGGTGAGATGAGCAGTACGGACAAGCAGGATGAGATTTGTCGGCTACAGGAGCAGGGGGAAACGGTCATGATGGTGGGAGATGGTATTAACGATGCGCAGGCATTGGCGGCAGCGGATGTTGGAGTGGCGGTCTATTCGGGGCAGGTGCCGGCCAAAATGAGTTCAGATGGCGTCTTTTTGAAACCGGGTATCGATGCATTGGGGGCGATACCGATGATGCAGCGTAAAGTGCGGAAGAAGATTCGGCTGAATTATGGATGGGCTTTTTTGTATAACTCGATTGGGGTGGTCTTGGCAGCGTCGGGGTGGTTGTCGCCAAAGTACTGCGCGGTTGGAATGGTTTTTTCAAATCTTGTGGTGGTGTATAATTCGATCGTTGGGATGGAGTTAAAGCAGCGTTAAAGCTCGTCCCAAATAAGTTCTTCGAATAGATCGTCTGGGTAACTGATATGTCGCCAGGTGAGTTGTCCGCTCGGATCAGGAATGCCTATGCGGAACCAGACGCCTACGAAATCATCTTCTCGGTCTCGATTATGATCTGACCAGTCTCCCCCCTCTATTGAACTGGTATCCTCCTCCTCTTCTTCTTCTTCTGATGTCAGGAGGGTTCGGTCTAATTTTTGCTCGGTGAGAATGGCGGTGGCGGAGTGGACGGTGATTTCTTCAAGCGGAACGAGCATGGAGATGGACTCTTCTCGAACGCGAACGCGTTGTTCGGTTATGATTTCGTCAAACAGGTCGGATTCGCTCTCGTAGAAGCTATCGGACGTTTGGAAGAGCGTTTCTTCATATATCGCTTTGCTTTGCACGGTTATGTTTTCGAGCGGAAAAAAGTTTTGATTGCGGAGTTTCAGGCTGAAGCCCACGGCATCTAGTTCGATGGAGCTGTATTCCTCATACTCTTCGAGTGGTGTGGTTTGATGAATGAGGGTATCAAAATGGGGGCGGCGATCGAGTGCGATGTATACGGGGGTTCGGTTTTGCTCTTGTTTCATGCGGGCCCAGCGGTCTTTGTCGAGCGTGAGTTTAAAGCGCATCGTTGAGAGAAATCCATTGAGCTGGTTCCATTGTAGGATATAGCGTTGGTCGGTCTCGCTGAAGAGGCTGAGTGGCTGCCGACCATTGTTTTCGAGTAATACCTCTTCTTTTTCGATGTCGTATTTGATGATCGTGTCTTCGAGTGTTTTCCCGTCATTGTTGGTGAATATATAGGGTTCGGAAGCGGCATTTAAAGTGGTGATGAGTGTGATGAGCAAGAGAAGCGGTTTCATAGAAGTTCCTCCTCCGCTTCTTCTTCGAGCATGTCCATGATGTCGTATATGTTTTGGTCGAGGACATTATCGATCGGGTCTTCGGCATCGATGATACGAAAACGGGCGTCGAGCATATCGGTTAGCAGTTCATATTTCTCGGTTGAGGTGAGTAGGGAGGCGGTTTCGGCTGAGTTGTTGAGGGAGGAACCGCCTTTTTCAAGTAGAACAAAGTTCATCTCTGGAAAGCCTCTCTCCTGATAGATTTCCATGGTGAAGACAAAGAGCGTTTGCATGATTTCTTCGAAGGTGTAGCGTGTATCGGCGGTATAGATGCCGACTTCTTCTGGCTCTTCCAGGAGTATCCAGTCGGGTATATCGACGTCGTTCTCCCACAATATTTCGTCGGCGTAAGCCACAATTTTTGGATCGAGGAGTTCGTCGAATCGGGCTTGGTTTTCGAGTTCCAACATTTTTTCGGTCACCGGTACAAGCTCTTCGAGTTCTAGTGACATTTCCTCCCACTCTTCAGCCACGTCTTCATCGCTTAAAAGTGTTTCCAGTCGTTGATCGAGATATTGATTGAGTTTGTTTTTGCGGGCGAAGTAGGAGAGATCGGTATCGGGGTCGGTAATAGAACCCCAGTCGCCGGAGAGGAAGAAGATGATTTCGGGCTGCATGGTGGTAGCCAGTTGGGCGGATTTGAGCCAGCCCGTCATATCTGTTTGGGTCACGGGAAGCTCGTAGTTTCCGGTTGGTATGATGGAAGTGGCTTCGGTTTTGTTGAGGCCGAGTTGCGCAACGTTGGTGTTGATGGAGGCAACCCAGTCGAGGAGATTGGTTTTATGGTGCGCAGTGGCGGGTACAAGAGCGGGTTGATAGTGAGCCACATGATCATGATCATGGAGGATAAGGTTGAAGAGTGTGGACGAGCGGAAGTTATCGACGATCAGGCGCAACTCTTCGTTGAGGGTTTGGTAAGCAAAGAGTCCGCCTCGATCTTCGCTGACCATGGCGGGGGAGGCATCCACGATGAGTAGCACTTTCTCGGCTTTGCCTCGGGTGCCAAAGAAATCGACAGCGGAGAGTCCGTATCCGGTTTCGCGGTATTTAGATTTCATGATCATGGTGCGGTCGGTCTGGATGAAATTCGTGTAACTACTTTTAAACGTGGGCATGGGTGCCATTTCGACATACGTTCCTTGCTGTGGAATATTTACCATCTGGGGCGCGTTGGCAGTGATTCGACTGGTGGTTTTACGAGCGGGCTTCGACATCTGTTGCATGAAGGGTTCGACCTGAACCGGTATATCAAGCTGGCGGCGTTCTAGTTTTTTCTGTTCCGTAACTTCAAACGTAGCAGGTGTTTTATTGAAGTAACGCAAAGCCACAATACCCCCTGCGAGTGAGAGCAGAATGATATGAACTATCAGGCTAATCAGCGCCGCACTGGAACCAATGAGCTGCCGTTTGCGTTTAGGGTTTTTCATTAGATATTATATAACCTTATTCGATACTCAAAAGTAAAGGGGGAGTTTGGCACGTTCGTTTTTTACTTGCATCAAATTTGGGAATCAGTGAGTAATGTGTGTATGGAAGAGAATTCTTTTCATTGGTTTTATCGTGCAAGGACGGGAGCCGTATTGAGTGTTTTGGCGGGATTGGCTTTTTTTCTGCTTTGTATGATCCTGCCATTAGTGGGTCCTGCGGGCAGTCGTGTGAGTCATGCGGCTCAAAATCAGGGAATATTTCTCAGTTGGCTTCTGGTTACATCGGTTATTTCGCTAGGAGCTGTTACTTCTCGCTGGTGGCGTGTTAAGCATCAGCAGGCGCCGAAACCGGTTTTCTCTATCATTTTGAGTATCATCTGTTTGTTGACATGGGTGGTTCATTTTTCAGGGGGATTTACTATTTAATCTTCAGGTTGAAGAACTAACGGTTAACATGAGATGTTTCTAAGGATTTAAAGCAGCTATTAATTAAACGACTCAATATTATTTTAAAAGGGGGTAATCATGAGTAACGCATCACTACATTTGACAAACAGTACTATTTCGCTCGCCTCAGGAAAT
Organism: Kiritimatiellaceae bacterium; assembly: GCA_002691095.1. GTDB lineage: Bacteria > Verrucomicrobiota > Kiritimatiellia > Kiritimatiellales > Pontiellaceae > Pontiella. The sequence continues at coordinate 41,378 of NZGU01000006.1, forward strand.
CCTGAAGAGAAGCGGCAAGAGATAAAGAATTATTTTAACCATACATGGAATCAGTATGAATCGTTGTTTGAAGCACTGGTTTCAGAGGAAGTGTATTGTGAACGGCCTCAGCCACTGCGGCATCCGCTCATTTTTTACTATGGTCATACGGCCGTGTTTTATGTGAACAAGTTGATGCTTGGAAAGCAGTTGAAAGAGCGTATTAATCCGCGATTTGAGTCTTTGTTTGCGATCGGTGTAGATGAGATGAGTTGGGACGATTTAAACGACGCACACTATGAATGGCCGTCGGTGAAAGAAGTTCAGCGCTATCGGAATGATGTAAAACAGGCGGTTAACCAGTTGATTGATGAGATGGAGCTGAGCTTGCCGGTAGCGTGGGAGAGTACAGCGTGGGTCATCTTAATGGGGATTGAGCACGAGCGCATTCATTTGGAGACAAGCTCCGTGCTGATTCGACAACTGCCGTTGGAGCAGGTGCAGGAGGTGGCAGGCTTTGCACCAAACCGTGCCGATGGGCGAGCGGCTCCTGAGAACGAGTATGTGACCGTGCCGGGCGGAACCGTTGAGTTGGGTAGATCCTCGTATGAAATCTATGGATGGGACAATGAGTTTGGAAAGACGGTATACGATGTGTCGAGTTTCCGCGCATCAAAGTATCTGGTTTCAAATCAGGAATTTCTCCAGTTTGTTGAGGCGGGCGGGTATTTACAAGCCGGCTGGTGGAGTGCAGAGGGAAAGGAATGGCGTGACTACCATCAGGCGCAGATGCCTGAATTTTGGCGAGGAGAACCGGGAGCGTATCGCTTGCGTTTGATGACGTCAGAAATCCCATTGCCGATGAACTGGCCTGCTGAAGTGTGTTATCACGAGGCGCATGCATTTTGCAATTGGAAGAGCGTGCAGAGCGGTTCCGCGGTACGGATGCCAGATGAAGCAGAATACCGGCGTATGCTCGAATTTTCAGGGCTGGACCGGGAGCATCATGAAGCACCTATTGAAGCGAATTGGAACTTAGAGCAGGGTGCTTCGTCGGTGGCAATAGATCGTTTTGCGCACGGTGAGTTTTATGATTTGGTCGGAAATGTATGGCAGTGGAATGAGACACCCATTCATGCATTCGATGGCTTTCAGGTGCATCCATTATACGATGATTTTTCCACGCCTACCTTTGATAATCGCCACAACTTGATTAAAGGCGGTTCGTGGATTTCCACCGGTAATGAGATTACGTTAGGCAGTCGATATGCGTTTCGTCGGCATTTTTATCAACATGCAGGATTCCGATATATTGAGTCGGAAGCGGAGGTTAAAGTGGATTTTGATGTATATGAAACCGATGAACTGGTTTCTCAGTATTGTGAGTTTCACTACGGTGACGATGTCTTTGGCATTCCTAATTTCGCGAAGGCGGTGGCGGATGTGGCTTTGGCAGGCAGTTCGGAGGGTGCCCGGGGTCGGGCACTGGATATTGGTTGCTCGGTAGGTCGCTCAGCGTTTGAGTTGGCACGCGTGTTTGATGCGGTGGATGCGCTCGATTTTTCGGCGCGGTTCGTCCAAGTGGGCGCGCAGATGCAGCGCCTCGGTCGCATCCGGTATGAACGCAAAGAACAGGGTGACTTGACGACATTCCAAGAGCGAACGCTGGCAGATATGGGCATTGAAGATCCCATGAATCATATTAATTTCATGCAGCAGGATGCCTGTAATATGAAAGCGCGCTTTACGGGATACGACCTAGTACTGGCGGCCAATCTGATTGATCGTTTGCGGCAGCCATCTCGCTTTTTGCAGGATATTGCAACGCGGATCTTGCCGGGCGGGTATCTCGTGATTGCATCTCCTTATACTTGGCTCGAGGAGTTCACACCGAAAGAGAACTGGATTGGTGGTTTTAAACGAGATGGAGAGCCGGTGACAACGTTGGATGGACTGCAAGAGCATCTGGGCGCTCATTTCACTTTAACCGGTGAGCCGCTTAAGCTACCGTTTGTCATTCGCGAGACGATGCATAAGCATCAGCATTCGCTCTCAGAAGTGACGATATGGAAGAAAAAGTAGTTTACGATTTTGATACGGTCATCTCTCGGCTGGGTACGCAAGCAGAGAAGTATGATGCGCGGAAACAGTTTTATGGTAAGCCGGATGTAGAGCCGTTCTGGGTGGCAGATATGGATTTGCCTTCGCCTGCTTTCCTGTCCGAAGCATTGCATGATCGTGTGAACCATTCGCTGTTCGGGTATACGGAGCAAGATCCGAGCCTGTTTGAGGCGATCCGCTGGTGGATGAAAGATCAGCATGGAGTGGAGGCTTCGCCGGAGATGATGTCGTTGTCGCCTTCGGTCGTGAGTACGATTTCGATGGCGATTGAGGCTTTCACGCAGCCAGCGGAACAAGTGGTAATCCTATCTCCCGTCTATGGGCCCTTTTTTTCGACCGTCAAACTACATGAGCGGAAGGTAGTAGATTGTCCGCTGGTGCTTGATGCTGGACGCTACGAGATCAACTGGGAGGCTGTTGAAATCGCTTTGCGGGATTCAGAGACAACGTTATTGCTGCTCTGCAATCCTCAGAATCCAAGTGGTCGTGTGTGGCAGGCTGATGAGTTGAAGAGGCTGGCAATCCTATGCAAAGAGAATGGAGTCGTACTGTTCAGTGATGAGATTCATAGTGATATTGTCTATGCACCCGCCAAACATGTTTCCGTTTTAACCGTTCCGGAAGCGCGCGACCATTGTGTGATGGCACATTCGATTGGCAAGACCTTCAATGCCAGCGGGTTAAAAAGTTCGTTTTCCATTGTACCCAATCCAGTATTGCGTAACCGCTTGCGGCGGGCGCACCGGCGGGCGCATTCGGATAATATTAATTTGTTGGGTAAAGTGGCGATCACGCAGCTGCTCTCGACCGATGGGGCGGAGTATAAGCGACAATTATGCGCGTATCTTCATGAGACAACCCGGCAGGTGGTGGAGAAACTCGGATCGGTCGAGGGTCTTGTGCCGATGCAACCGGAAGCAACGTTTTTAGTTTGGTGCGATTTTCGGGCCAAGGGAGATTGGCAGACCGTTTCGAAACGGTTGATCGAAGAGGCAAATGTTGCCTTATCAGGTGGAACATTTTTTGGTCCGGCGGGTGAGGGCTGGTTTCGAATCAACTGCGGTCATTCGCGCGCACAGTTACTGCCAGCGGTGGATCGCATCTGCCGTGTATTTGCTTAACGGTAGAAGTCGTTTAGCTTGTTGAGGGCATCGGCACCGGGACAGAGCTCTTTTTCGGTGAGGTTCCGTAGCGGTGTTTTGGTGGTGTTCATAATCTCGTGCAGCTCTTTTGTATCTTCATCAATAAAGAGAACACCGGTCAGGACTTTATCCTCTGCGGCATAGTCTTTCATCAATTTGAGCGCGGAACGCCGGCTGTGTATATCGTGCTGAGCTTCGAGTTTATATAGATTTAGATAAGAGCCATCGTGCATGGTCACGCGCTCCGTTGTGCCTTCACCGTATTCGGTCGTGATCTCTTCCGCCGGTGGAACATAGTCAACGGTGTTGGTTGAGGCCATATGTTGGCGCATATAATCATAGGCTTTGGTTGAGCTGGAGACATTGTTAAAGGTGACACAAGGGCTGATCACGTTGATGAAGGCAAAGCCATTGTGCGCAATCGCGGCTTGAATGATGGGAACGAGCTGTTCTTTATCACCGGAAAAGCTATTGGCAACGAAGGTGGCACCCAACTGCAAGGAAAGAGCGCACAAGTCGATCGGCTCATAGGGGCTGGGGTCACCTTTTTTACTTTTTGAACCGAGGTCGGTGGTGGCGGAATCCTGTCCTTTGGTCAGGCCGTATACACCGTTATTCTCGCAAATGTAGACCATATTAATGTTGCGGCGCACCGCATGAACAAATTGCCCCATTCCGATGGAGGCGGTATCGCCATCTCCCGAAACACCAATATAGAGCAGATTGCGGTTGGCCATGTTGGCACCGGTTGCAACGGAGGGCATCCGACCGTGCACGGAGTTAAAGCCGTGTGAGTTGCCCAGAAAATAGGTAGGGGTTTTGGAGGAGCAACCGATGCCTGAGAGTTTGGCGACGCGGTGAGGTTGAATCGACATTTGGAAGCAGGCATCGATGATGGCGGCACTGATGGAGTCGTGCCCGCATCCCGCACAAAGGGTCGAAACGGCTCCTTCATAATCTTTGGAGGTATAACCCAATTCATTGCGCGGCAGATTGGGATGTCTAAAGTTGGGAACGGTGTAACTCATGGTTTCTCCTAAAAGAATCGGCTTCCGCGGCGGGGTGAGGTGGTGGTTTGCAAAATCCAGTCACGGATTTCACGGCGGATAAAGCGCGCGGTGATCGGGCTGCCATCAAAATGGAGCAGGGGCACCAGCCGGTCGGGATCAAAATCATATTCGTTGATCAGTAGCGTACGCATCTGCGCATCGCGGTTCTGTTCGACGACAAAGACATATTCATGTTCGGCGATGAACTGTCCAACCTCGTCTGAGAAGGGAAAAGCCTGAATTCCCATGCTGTCGAGCGAGATACCGTGTAACGTGTTGAGGTGATGCAACGCTTCAAGGGTAGAGGCTTCAGAGGTGCCATAGTGGACGACGCCGACCGTGCAGGGCTTGTCCGTTTTACGGATAATCGGTTTGGGAACATGTTGCGAAGCCGTCCGCCATTTGCGCTGAAGGCGCTCCATGTTTTCGAGATATTTTTCGCCGTTTTCGGTGTAGATCGCATACTCGTCTTTGGAGGTGCCGCGGGTGAAGAAGGAACCTTTGGTGGGATGGGTGCCCGGCAAGGTGCGGTAGGGCACGCCATCTTTATCAACATCGAGATAACGACCGTAGCGCTCTTCCATGTTTTCCAAATCGTCGTGGGTCAAAATTTTGCCGCGGTCGTAGGTGCGTTCATCGTCCCACTCTAGCGGTTCGGACATATTTTCATTCATGCCCAAATCGAGGTCGGAAAGGAGAATAACGGGGGTTTGAAAGCGTTCGGCCAGATCGAAAGCCATGGCGGTATATTCAAAGCACTCATTAGGCGTAGAGGGATAGAGGCAGATATGTTTGGTATCGCCGTGCGAAGCATACGCAGCGAGAAGCACATCGGACTGCTGTGTACGGGTAGGCATGCCGGTGGATGGGCCTGCGCGTTGCACTTCGACCAGAACCGTTGGGATTTCAGCAAAGTAGGCGAGCCCAAGAAACTCGTTCATGAGCGAGAGGCCGGGGCCGCTGGTGGCGGTAAACGCGCGTGCGCCGGTCCAGTAGGAGCCGATCACCATGCCGATAGCGGCCAGTTCATCTTCCGCTTGAACGATCGCATAGTTCTTCTCTTTGGTTTCTTCGTCGACTCGGAATTTGCGGCAGAATTTAGAGTAGGCATCGATGACCGATGTGGAGGGGGTGATCGGATACCACGCGGCAACGGTTGCCCCACCATAGACGGCACCCAGCCCGGCAGCGGTGTTGCCATCGATCAAAATCTTATCGCCTACATTGTCACGCTTCTCAACGCGAAACGCGATGGGGCAGGCGGCGGCCTCTTCGGCGAGTTTATATCCGGTTTCGATAGCTTTTACATTGGGCGCAATCAGTTTTTCTTTGCCTTTGAACTGATCGCTAATGAGTTGCTTGTAGACTTCTATGTCTAGATCGAGCAACGCACACAGAGAGCCGACATACATGACATTACGGAAAAGCTGACGCTGGCGCGGATCGGTGTAGAGTTCTCGGCATTTTGCAGTGAGCGGTAGTCCGATAATGTCGATATCATCGCGGAAGAGACTGGGGTCGAGTGGTTTGGTGGAGTCGTAGATAAAGTAGCCGCCTTTGTCGACTTCGTTGATGTCGCGCTGCATGCTCTGGGGGTTCATCGAGACCATAATATCGATGCCGCCGCGCCGCCCGAGGAATCCCGATTCGGAGACGCGAACTTCATACCAAGTGGGCAATCCCTGGATGTTAGAGGGAAAGATATTTTTGGGACTGATGGGCACGCCCATGCGGAAGATACCGCGGCTGAAGAGATTGTTAGCACTGGCAGAACCCGTGCCGTTGATGTTCGCGAATTTAATAACGAACTGGTTGATGATGATGTCGCGTTTCATGAATCTCTCATTAGGCGGTCGCGTTACGCATTCACCGCACTCTCTCTGGGGGTACTCCCCGCTTTAGCGGTATTATAGGTGTATTTCTGCATGTCCCACGCTGAGGTTGGGCAGCGTTCCGCACAGAGGCCACAGTGGAGGCAGACATCTTCGTCTTTCACCATCACCCGCTCGGTCTGTAATGGAGCCGAAACATAAAGAGGTTCATCGAGGTTTTCTGCCGGTACCGTGAGTTGTTGGCGCAGCACTGACTCCTCATCGTTTGGTGTCATGGTGAGGCAGTCGACCGGACAGATGTCCACGCAGGCATCGCACTCAATACATTTATCGTTATCGAAAACAGTCTGCACATCGCAGTTGAGGCAGCGTTGTGCTTCCTCGAAGGCGAGCTTGTCGTCGAAGCCCAGTTCGACTTCGAGCTTACGGCTTTTGAGCGCCTCTTCGAGCGGAGCATGAGGGACGGCCTGCCGCTCCTCGTCGGAGACCGCGCTGGAGTAACTCCAATCATGAATGCCCATTTTCTGGCTCATGAGATTGGTGTGCGGAGCGGGACGCTCTTCAATGGATTCTCCCTGCAGGAAAAGATCAATCGAGATCGCGGCTTGATGACCTTGAGCCACTGCCGTGATGATGTTTTTGGGGCCGAGGGCGGCATCACCGCCAAAGAACACCTTCGGCAGGGTAGATTGGAAGGTATCGGGATTCACGACCGCCAACCCGCGTTCGTTAAAATCGATGCCCAAATCCTGCTCAATCCATGGAAAAGCATTATTTTGACCAATGGCAAGCAGCACGAGGCTCGCATCAATGGTTTCAAATTTACCGGTGGGGATGAAGACTTCAGTACCGTCTTCCGCCACTTCGTACTCAATCACCTCAAACTTCATGCCCGTCAGTTTGCCGTCTTCCACGACATACTCCTGCGGATTGTGGTTTTCAAGAATGGGGATACCCTCTGCCTGCGTATCTTCGATTTCCCACGGGGAAGCGAGCATGGCGCTGATCGGTGTGCGGAGCATCACCTTCACATTTTTGGCGCCAAGGCGGAGTGCTGTACGGCAGCAGTCCATGGCGGTGTTACCGCCCCCAATCACCAACACATCTTTGGGAGCGCTATCGATGTGATCAAAGGCGACATTGGCAAGCCACTCCACACCGAGCTGAACACCGGTTCCTTCGACCTGCTCATAGTTGGGCAGGGGCAACTTGCGTCCGCTGGGCGCACCGGTTCCGACAAACACCGCATCATACTCCTGCTCGAGCATGGCTTTCATGCTCTCGACACGCTGGTTGAAATAGGAGGTCACGCCCATATCAAGAATGTAACCGCACTCTTCGTCGATGACAGATTCAGGCAGCCGGAAGGAGGGGATTTGCTGGCGCATGTAGCCGCCCGGTTTGGGGGTGGCGTCGTAGAGATCGATTTCGTAGCCGAGCGGCATCAAGTCACGGGCTACGGTCAACGAAGCCGGACCGGCGCCGATCAGCGCGACTTTCATGCCGTTCTTCTTTTTGGGAATTTCCGGCATGCGGGCTTTGACATTCTCTTTGAGGTCGGCGGCAACGCGTTTCAGGCGACAGATAGCCACCGGTTTCTCTTCGATACGTCCGCGCCGACAAGCGGGTTCACAGGGTCGGTCGCACGTACGACCGAGGATGCCGGGAAAGACGTTGGACTCCCAGTTAATCATGTAGGCGTCTTCGTAGCGTCCGGCGGCGATCAGGCGAATATACTCGGGAACCGGTGTGTGGGCCGGGCAAGCATGTTGGCAGTCAACCACGCGATGGAAGTATTCAGGATTCTGTGTATCTGTTGGTTTCACAACTCTCCTTTGTTGGGTCTCAATTCCCGTTCGCTCATGAACCCCTCTATTTACATTTTGTTAGGAGTTTTTAAAACATAGGCACCGCAGGATTTCAGCAACAAAAGCAAGAAATCGAACGCGCCGCGATTTAAAGGAGATTAGAGGTTGGCTTTGCTGTAATCCGGCGTGTTTTTAAAGGTGCGTATGGCAGGGGTTTCCGTGCCCACGGAAAGGGATTTTTGACCGGTCTCTAAGTTCTTGTGAATAGAGGCCTCGTCGTAGCGTTCGCCGTTGGCCAAATAGCTCCGATAGGTGAGCGTATCGCCATCGATATGGATCTGCTGAAAGAACTGTCCGTTTTCACCACGGCGATCATCGGTGAAGCCTCTGGCCGCATAGCGCTCGGCTTGATCGGTATTGGATGGATACTGCTTGGGACCGCTGACAGAGGTGATGACGAGGGTTTGAAACTGCTCGGGCTGATCGAGCTGCGGGAGCTGACCGCGCATATAGGAGTGGTCGTGCCCCTGCAGGAGTAGATCCACGTTATAGCGTTTAATGAGGTTGAGCCAGTCGGTCCGCAGCTCATCCGCAAAATAGACCCGCCCCGCTGGCGGGAAGAGCGGATGGTGGAAAGCGACGATCAGCCACTGCGCGCCCGGGCGTTTGAGCTGGGTTTCGAGCCACTCGGTCTGCTCTTCTTGGTGTTGGTTAGAGTTGAGCACAATCACGCGCGCCCCCTGATACTCCACCGTATAGCACGTTTCGTGGAGGTTTTTGGGTAGCGATTTTTCAACATGCAGGTTGAACTGTGGCCGCCAGAGGATAGATTTCGTTTTTTCCCCCAAGGCAAGGAAGCTACCCACATA